>NZ_NCTE01000200.1 GCF_002114215.1 Streptomyces sp. 13-12-16
GGGCGGGGCCGCCGCCGGCGGAGACAGGGCGGCGGCCCCGCCGTACAGGCGGCGCGCGCCCGCGCCGTGCGCGGGCCTCGAACCGGTGGAGAAGGTTTGGATCACGCTCCGATGCCTTGGCCGGCACGGTGGAGCGACCGCCGGTGAACGGGTCACCTGAACAGGGCGATCAGTCCGTTCACCCAGATTCCCAGCATCACCAAGACCACGGCCAGGCAGCCGGCTCCTGCCAGGAACCCGCTGAACTTACCGGTGCCGGCGTCTGGTTCGTCGTCCGGGGCGGAAGGTATCGAGTCCCAGTCCACCGGGCGCCCCAAGGCTTCGGAGCAGGCGGTTCGTACCGCTGTCAGCTGCTCCACGGCGAACTTGGACGGGGCGAGGGACTCGGGACCACGCCACGCGAGTGCCCTCATGCGTTCTTGGGGTGTCCGGTGCCTCGCTTCGAAGGAGGAGGTCTCCTCCGCGTTCCGGTCCTCCTCGAGGTACATCCAGCGCCCCGCTTCCGCGGGCTCTCCGTACAGCCGGTACACCTCTGCCAGGCGACGGCGGAGGGTCAGGTCGTTGGGGTAGGAGGAGACCAGTCCGCGTAGGCGTTGACGTGCCATGGGCACACGACCGGCTGCCAGATCCGCGTCGACTCGGGCGAGGGTGGCTGTCAGTGGCATAGCTGCATGATCGGTCAGGAGTGTGGGACGTCTCGACTCCTTTTCGGCGGGTGACCGGTCGACCCCGGTTCAGTGGGACGGGAGGGCCCGGTTGCCGCCCGCTGGTGGTGTGGGACCCCGGGGGCCACGAAGACGTACGAGCCGCTGCACGCCGGGCTGCTGCCGGCGGGGACCCGTGCCTACACGGACACCACGGCCGTGCGGGGGACCACGCACTTCTACACGCTGGAAGCGGTGCGCGCCGACGGCGGCGTCGCGGGCACGCACGTGTGGAGCTGCGTCTTCCAGGACCGCGTCTAGCCGGCACAGGGGCGGTGGAGTCTCGATGGGCGGGCCAAGCCCCGTCGAGCGCGAGCAGTGGCCGAAGAAGTGGCGGGTCGGGGTCCTGACCTGCGGCCGTGCACTCGATAGCGCGTCCGGGGGCTTCTGAGGCACACCCACAGACCCCCTGACGAACCCTGAAACGCTGAAGGGCCGGCCCGGGAGGAAACCCCTCCCGAGCCGGCCCTTCTCGCTGTGCCCCCAGCAGGATTCGAACCTGCGACACCCGCTTCAGGAGTTCGGTCTGACCACCTGTCCACCCGTGTTGCGCGGGGCGGCCGTGGCCGTGTCAGACCGCACGACGCCGCCGCTGTCCGCGGTCGTCGATGTCAGCCATGGATGTCACCTCACACCGGCTGGGGTCACTTGCGCCGCTTGCGTGTCTTCGCCTTGCGTTCGGCTTCCTTGCGCTTCTTGATGGTGTACGACGACCACTCGCCACGGTGCAGGTTGCATCGCGACGCACCGACCATCGCCAGCCGCCGGCACCGAGTGCCCTTCTCCGTGAGCGCTCCACACCTGGACTGCGTACGAGCCACGTCTCCCACCCCCGGTCTCGGCCGTCGTGCGGACCAGTGCAGGATTGCCGGGCACATGTCCTCTGTGGAAGGCGCACTGCTCCGCGCAGCGGTGCACGACGGCCCAAGGAGGTTGCTCTGGGGCGCACGCTTTCCAACTGTGTCGGTGGGGTGGTGGACGTCGTTCGGGGGCGTTCACCTGCGTTCATTCCCGTGCGGATGGTGAGACGACCCTTGCATCCGACTCTGCCTGAACGACGGTGGACGCCGGTGAACGAGACGGAAACTGAGACGGTGCCAGTGGGTCAGGTGCTCATGCTCCCGCCCCCGGGGCCGCTCAGCTTCCCTGCGCGCCGTCCGCGAGAGCGGTGGTGTCCTCGGGCAGCGGGGTCTCGATGGACACGGGTTGATTGATGTCGAGGAAGGTGATGGTCAGGTCCAGTGGCCCGCCGCCGGTGCTGGCCTGCTTGTCGTTGGGCTCGGCTCGCATGCGGAACTGCTTGGCATGGTCGTCACCGTCGATCCACAGGTCCATGGTGAGTGTGTCGGAGACGCCCAGCCCCATGAACTGATCGAGGCTCTCGATCAGGCGCTCCCGGGTCGCTTCGTCCACGGCGCCTTTACGGGCGGCAAGCAGACTGCCGCTGGTGACCGTTCCTTTGTAGTGCCTGGTCCTGGTGCCGTCGACCGTCTCAGTCCCGATCATCTGCAGGTCCTTGGACCCGGTCAGGAGTGTGGACTGCACGACGGGGCTTCCCTCGATCTGACGAGGGAGTACGCCATAGGACTTGTTGTCCACTGCGCCGTGACCCCATGCGGCAGGGTCAGCTCTGAACCAGCTCTTGCCGTCCAGCTTCTCGGAGTCGACCGCACTCCCGCCGACGTACATCACCTCGTTGACGAACCGGACCTCCAGATGGCTGTCCCCGTCCTGGTCGGCAACGGTCATCTTCATACTCATGGTCAGCGGTTCCGTGTTCATGGATGCCTCGGCCTCCAGACGGCCCTTCTCCGGCACGGTCCCGGTGATCCGATAGTGGAGCGACCTGATGTCCTCGGAGTTCGTCGCCGCCTTCGCCACGGCCGTCGCGGGTGTCACCTTGGGCGGGTCTTCATTCGCGGAATCACTCTCGGCGCCTCCGCAGGCAACCGTTCCCCCAGCGAGCAGCACGGCGGCGAACGCCACGCTCGTCACTCTGCGTGGTACGGAACCACGCGCTGAAACCCTCACGATTCCCCCGGAATTGGGCGGCTGGCCCCTGGCTGACCCATGCCAAGGCTGCGAGCGTACCCCGGCATGTGTCCTGTGATCCGCTGGGTTCATGTGAGGCACGCGAGACAGACCACACACGTCTGCCCGCACGAACTTCTGCGGCGTTGGACTTCCAGCTTGGGAAGCTGCGGAACGTTGGAACCAGCTAGGGCGCTGAACTGGGCGAACGGTGCCCCTGCTGTCTCTTCAGGCTGGTCCCTCTTCGCTATGGCTCCCCGATGTTCCCCGCTCGATCCGGTGCGCTTGTGGTGCGGCTTCCGATGTGCGGGGCAGCACGTCATCGGTTGCTGATTCGGATTCGTGCAGCGCGACAAGTTCCTTCAGGTCGTTCGCGGCCATGACCTGTGCGAGACGTCCGGCGATTTTCACGGGCCCGAGGGTAGCGGCAGCTCGCGGAACAGTGCCGATACCGGGACGTCGCCCGTCTCCTCGGGACCATGATCCGCGAGGGTGGGAGGGACCCGGCCAGGAGATGCGGATTCCGCGTGGATGTGGTGGCACGCCTGGGGCACGGCGTCCGGAACGACAAGGGCCAGCCCGGGAGGAAACCCCTCCCGAGCCGGCCCTTCTCGCTGTGCCCCCGGCAGGATTCGAACCTGCGACACCCGCTTTAGGAGTTTCCCCTGAGTGGGGCCTTGACCTGCGAAAACGTCCGTCGTGGGGTGCCTGGCCACGGGAAACACGTCTCTGCGGTTCTCACGTGTTCACGGGGTTTCCCGGCTTCATGTGTGCTGAATGCGTGTCGGCGGGTGCCGCCCGGCGTAGGCGCGGGTCGCTCGGGAGAGGCCGACGAGCGGTCCGAGCCAGGTGCGTCTTGTCAGACCTTCTCGACTCGCACGGGGCGGCCTGCGAGAAGCTGATGCAGATCGTCGGTGTCCGAGGTGAAGACGGTTGCCTGGGCTCCCTGCGCGGCTTCCCGTGCGGCCACGGCAGCCAGGACGGCGTCGATGGCGTACTTGTGCCCGTGCAGGCCGGCGGTCTTCAGCATGTCCCGTGCCGTGGCGATCACCTGGTCGTCCGTGTGCACGATGCGAATCCGGGACAGCGTCCAGTTCCACAGCGCCTGCCTCGACGTGTCGCTGGGGTTCCATGCTTCCAAGGTGGTGAGCGCCGAGGTGACGATGGGGATGTCGAGTCGCGGAGCCGCCTTGACCAGCGCGGTCATCTCCCGGTCACCCTGAATCGCCTTGGAAAGGGCCTCGGAGTCGAACACGAAGACGCGCTGCCGCGGCTGGTGCAGCTTTGCTCGGGAGGTACGGCTCACGCGGCCGCACCGGGATGCGATCGCTGCTCGTCGTGCCAGTCGTCGATGGCAGCGATGCGGTCCAGTGCCGCCTGCTGCTCGTCGTCCGTCACGGCACCGTGCTCTTCCTCCAGACGCTCGGCCAACTCGCGCAGCCGGTCCATGGCGTCCTGATGAGCGGCGGCAGCCGCGATGTAACTGGACACTCCGCGTGCGTCGACGCGTTCCTTGATCGATTCCACTAGCTCTTCCGGCACGGTGATGGTGATCTTCCGAGTTGCCATACTCCAAGTATGGCAGATGCTGTGTCGGATGACCTGGCTCTCTCGCGAATCTGGCCCGGAAATCCCGTGCTGTGTGGCGTTGTTCTGCCTGATCAGGGGGTCGCGGCATGGGGATGAGGATCAGCGCGTGACGGCTCGTCTCACGTCGTCCGCTCACGCATCGCTCACACGCACAGGCGCCGGCTCACCTCAGGCCGGCGCGCTTCCAGCAGGTCCGACTGGAGGACCCATGCTCCACCTCATGGTCACCGGTCACTCCGCCGAGGGATGCGCACGCGCCTGGGTGGGGACGCGGGCGTGCCGGAGTGGTGCTCCGGCCTGATGGAGACTGGCGAGGGCCAGCCGGTAGGAGGTGATCAGCCCGGTTTCCACGTAGTCCAGACCCAGTTCCTGGCAGTGGCGCCGGACGATGGTCCGGGCCTTGCGCAGGTTGGGGCTGGGCATGCTGGGGAACAGGTGGTGCTCGATCTGGTGGTTCAGCCCGCCCAGTGCGATGTCGGTGAGCCTGCCGCCGCGCACGTTGCGTGAGGTGAGCACCTGGCGACGGAGGAAGTCCGGGCGGTCCTCGCCTGTCAGGATCGGCATGCCCTTGTGGTTGGGCGCGAAGAGGGAGCCCAGGTAGACGCCGAACAGGCACTGGTGGACGGCGAGGAAGGCGATCGCCATGCCGGGCGGCAGCAGCCACAGCAGCACGGTCAGGTAGAGCACGAAGTGCGCGAACAGCAGGACGCCGTCGAGCGTGCGGTGCTTGAGCGAACGATTGGCCAGTGCCTTCACGCTAGACACGTGCAGGTTGAAGCCCTCCAGGGTGAGGAGCGGGAAGAACAGGAACGCCTGCCAGCGGCCGATCAGGCGGGGGAGCCCCTTGGCGGCCCGCGCCTGGTCCTGGGACCAGACCAGCAGGTCGGGGTCGAGGTCGGGGTCGAGTTCCTCGTGGTTGGGGTTGGCGTGGTGGCGGGTGTGCTTGTCCTGCCACCAGCCGTAGCCCATCCCGATACCGGCACCGGCGATCCGTCCGGACACCTCGCTGGCCCGGCGTCGGCGGAACACCTGGCGGTGCGCCGCGTCATGGGCGAGCAGGGCGACCTGGCCGAACACGACGCCGAGGAAGGCGGCGACCGCCAGAGTCCACCAACTGTCGCCGATGAGCGCGACGGCGGCCCACCCACTGACGTAGAGCCCGGCCACCACCGTGGTCCGCAGCGCGTAATAGCCGGGACGGCGCTCCAGCAGCCCGGCGGCGGCGATCTTTCTCGACAGGCGGGCGAAGTCACTTCCGGACGCCTCCGAGGACGGGGGGCGGACCGTGGTGTTACTGCTCATGATGGTGAAACTCTTTCCGAAGAAGGCCGGTCGGCTCGGCGCCGCCCCGGGAGCCGCTGGGACCGGGCCGCAGGCAGAGCCTTTCGTCCTCCGTGGTTGCGGACACATCACGCGACCACGGAGCTGGGAGGCGTCTGCTTCGTCCGTCAGCGGCTGCTGCGCAGGCCCTCTGTTTCTCACGGGTACCCCGCCGCGGGCGTCTCACACCGTGTCAGACGGGGCTTCCGGAGCGGTCCGCGTGCATGTCGGCAGAACCGACTCCGTCCGGTGAAGCGGATCCGCTGATGGCTGATGAGTGCTCGATGCCTGGCCGGTCAGGCCGCGGTCTCGGTGATGAGGACGGCAACGGTGACCGGGCCCGGGGCGTCGGTGGCCGTTGCGGCGGTCACGGCGGCCCGGACGGCGTGCGCGACTTCCAGGGGATGGTGTCCGGGGGAGACCGCGAGGTGGACCTCGACACGCCGGTCGGGTGGGTCGGCATGGTCCTCCATCTTGACCGGGCGGCTCCCCAGCACGGTGGTGAGGCCGGCGACGCCCGGAACACCCGTTGCGACGTCCGCCAGATCCCCGACGGGCCCTCTCGGGGAGCCCGCTCCGGTCACGGGGAGCGAGCTCCGTGCGGCTGCGGTCGTTGCTGCGGCTGTGCTGTGCGGCGTGAGCCTCATGGATCTCGCAACGGTCCGCGCCTTCGTACCTGTCTGCGGGACCTCATGGACATCCGTGACGCGCAGGTCGGCTGTCACGGTGGCCAGACCGAGCCGTCGAGCGGCCGCGTCCAGCAGTCTGCTCCTCAACTGGTCGGCGGTTTCGGGCAGTGGCTCCCCGAGTGATGCCGAAAAGGCGGTTTCGATCCTGAGCGGGCCCGGCAGCATCGCGCCGGCCGGCGGACGGACGGCCGGCTCGGACACGGATTCGAGCGGCGCCGGCCCGATGCGCAGAGACTCCAGCCGCACCCCGGGAATCTCGTTCGCGGCCCGCCCGAGGGCCTGGACGGCCGCTTGCTCGGTGATCCATGTCCCGTCGGCGGGCCCGCCCAGCGGGAGCAGCCGACCCTGGCCGAACCGGTGCCGTACCACCTGCGTCCCTGCTTCGGTCTTCACCGGCCTCTCACCCTCTCTCAGGCGACTTGTCAGACCCTCGTGCCTCGCAGCGTTCAATTCCCGCAATGCATGCTAAGTAAATATAATGGGACAAATGAGGGCCAGATGGACCTCTGAGGGAGGAATATCCCGATGACCGAGGACACCGGTGCAAGGCGCGGTGGCGCTCCCGCTTCTCGTGGCCGGACGACGGTCGCCGATGTGGTGGTGGAGAAGATCGCCGGAATGGCGGCACGGGACGTGCCCGGCGTCCATGCCCTGGGCGGCGGTTTCGCCCGCTCGATGGGGACCATGCGGGAGCGGATGCCCGGCGCCGGCAGCGGCAAGTCCGTCGCACGCGGGGTCAGCGTCGAGGTCGGAGAGCTGCAGGCGGCCATCGACCTGGAGATCGTCGTCGACTACGGCGTCTCGATCACGGACGTGGCCGGTGAGGTGAGGGAGAGCGTGATCTCCGCGGTGGAGCGGATGGCGGATCGCGAAGTCGTGGAAGTCAACATCACGGTCAGCGATGTGAAGCTCCCCGACGAGGAGGACGAAGAACGGCAGCGGATCCAGTAGCCGGGGCGCAGCAGTCCGCGTGAGCGAAGGAGCGCGTGATGAGCAGAGCCGTGGTGGGGCTGATGGCCGGGATGGCGCTGGGTTTCGCCGCGTATTTCGGTGACTTCTGGGCGTTTCTGCTGGTTCTCGGGCTGGGCGTCGTCGGACTCGTGGTCGGGCGGTTCACGGAAGGCGATCTCGAACCGGGCGATTTCATCCGCCGCCGGGACCGGCAGGAGCGGATCCGCGATGACCGGCGACGGGTTCGGGGAGATTGGCGGCAGTGACCGGTGAAGCCGATCGGCGTCCGGGCACTGCCAGCGGGGAGCGCGGAGCGATCGCCGTCGCCGACCGGGTCGTTGTGAAGATCGCTTCCCACGTGGCGCGCGAGGCGCTGAGCCGGTTCCCCGAGTCGGTGGGCCACGTACCGCCGGGCCGCCGGACGCCCCACGTGACCACCTCCGTGCGGCGGGCACCGGAGCGGCAGACCGCAGGGCGGGACGGCGAGTCCGCCGCCGGACGGCAGGCGGCGGTCGGCGAGGCACGGCTGCGCATCACCGTCGAGCTCGGCTGTCCGTCCGACATCGGGGCGCAGTGCGCCGCGGTGCGCAGGGAGGTCACCGAACGGCTCAGGACATGGTCCGGCATGGACGTGTCACATCTCGTGGTGTCGGTCGGGCGACTGCACTCGGCGCATACGCGGCACGCGGGCGAGGAGAGGGTGAGATGAGCGCGAACACCCGTCGGCGGCCGGCCGGTGACAGCGACCTTCCCCCCGGACTCGGGAAGGCGGACCCGCCCGCGGACGGCAGCCGGGGCAAGGACGCGACGACAGCCGACTCGACACCGGCGGTCGAGGCATCGGACCGGCGGGCGCGCCGCTTCTGGTCGACGCGGCGGATTCCCGCGGTCTTGGTGGCCCTGTTGACCGCCGCGGTCACCGGACTGCTCCTGTACGACGTGGTCTCCGTCCGGGCGGGCCGGCCCGCGATGCGCTGGCGGCGGCGGCTCGCGGAGGAACTGGCCACCCGGCCACTGGACGACGTCTGGATGATCGCCGGGGCCGCGGTCGCGATGGCCCTCGGCCTGTGGCTTTTCCTGCTGGCGGTGACGCCGGGACTGCGCAGGCTGCTGCCCATGCGGCAGCCCGCCGGCATGTTCGGGAAAGGGGAGGTGCGCGCCGGGCTCGACCGCCGCGCGGCCGGCCTGGTTCTGCGTGACAGGGCCGTACGGGTGCCCGGTGTCCAGTCGGCACAGGTTTCCGTCGGACGGCGGAAGGTCAAGGCCCGGGCGCGCGCCCATTTCCGGGATCTGGAGGAGGTCCGCGCGGACCTGGACGCCACGCTGGGCGAAGCCGTGACGTTCTTGGGTCTCGCTCGGCGGCCCACGCTGACCGTGCGCGTCCGGCGCCCGAAGAAGGGCTGAGGTGATCCTGATGCTCAAGGCGGTGAACCGGGTGCTGCTGGGGCTTCTCGGCCTTGGACTGTTCGCCCTGGGCGGCGGTGTGCTGCTGGGCGGGCTGGACCTGCCGCGCCGCTGGGACTTCGGCATGCCGGGCTGGTGGCCCTTCCGCGGGCCCGACGACGTGGTGCTGGGAACCGAGGGACGCACCCGGTGGCGGGAGGAAGGCTGGTGGTGGCCGACCGTCATCGCGGTGCTCGCCGTGCTGCTGGCCCTGCTGCTGTGGTGGCTCCTCGCCCAGCGCAGGCACCGCCTGGGCGGCGTCCTCGTCGAAAGCGGGGACAGCGCGGCGGCCCGGCTCGACGGCCGTGCACTGGAGGACGTGATCGAGGAAGAGGCACGGGACCTGGACGGAGTCGCACGGGCTCATGTACGACTGACGGGCCGAAGCACCGCTCCGGCCGCGCGCGTACGGCTGGTGCTGGAGCCGCACGCCGATCCGGCGCGGACGCTGGGGCGACTGAGCCGGGAAACACTCGCGCACGCGCGGGACTCGGCCGGCCTGGACAGCCTCCCCTCGAAGGTCCGGCTCAAAGAAGTCCGCCACCACGCACGACGCGTCGACTGATCCCCGGGGCCGGACTCCCGACGGGGGACCCGGTCAGCCCTTCCGAGGGAGAGAGACCTGGCCCGCAGCGCAGGTCTTCACGAGTGCCCCGGAGCCATCCACGCCGCGGTTTCCCTCAAGGGAGGCATCTCGCCATGGCCCTCTTCCTGGCCCTGCTCGTCGCCGGAATTGCTCTGGTCGCCATCGGGGCGGGCGTCGACGGCATGCTCTATCTGTCCTCCGCCGGTGTACTGCTCCTCATCGCCGATCTGCTCTACCTGGCGGCCCGCTCCGTGTGGCGATCTCCTCGGCGCCCAGCCCGCTGAGGCCGCGCCCCTCCTGGCCTCGTCGTACGGAGCAGACGGTCGGAGCCCGTGTCCATGAACAGTCGTTCGGTCTGCGGGGAGGGGTGGTGCAGCCGCAGGGACGCGTGGGTCTCGGCGGCGTGCCGTGACACGTCGAGGAAGACGCGCAGGCCGCTGTTGTCACAGCGGTCGACGGTGGTCAGATCGACGTCGATGAGGGTGATGCCGTCCCGCAGGCACCGCTCCAGAACGGCGCGCACCTGGGGCGCGGTGGCGGGGTCGATCACGCCGGCCAGGGTGACCAGTGCCCGCCTGTCCCGGTCGTGCCGGTAGATGTTCAGCTGCGGAAGAGTCATGACGCCTCGGTTCAGATGTTGCTCAGATGCCCCGGTCCACGGGTCCCGGCCCCCCCGCCCGGTCCAGGGCCCGGGTGTACGCCCCGGCACGCGTCGCCGCGGTCTGAGCCGACGGTTCCGAGGCGCGGACGGGTGTCCGGATGATCACTCGTGGTGCGTAGTACGGCTGCGGCACGCAGCGGCCGCGGCGGCCGGGCCGGGGTGCGCCGTACCGGTACGCGGCGATTCTTTCGGCGTGCTGGAGGTTGAGCCGGTGGATCACGTACGCCGCCACTGCGACGAGGACCAGGAAGGCGGCGGCTGTCAGGAAGGCGTTCATGGCGGCCACCTCACATACCGATGATCAGCCGGCTGGCCCGGCCGGGCGGGCCGGTCTGTCGGGGAACGGCTGCGGCCACCGCGGAGGCGCCGCCCTCGTACTCCCATGCCTCGTCCGCGTCCAGTGGCTGGTCGGCCGCCAAGACGCCGTGCCGGGCCTCGTCCGCGGCGACGAGCGCGCTCGCGGTCAGGGGCGGGCCGTCGTGGTCGGACGCGGCAGCCATCAGCCGGGCCGCAGACTCCGCCCCGGTCTCGGGCGGGATGACCAGGAGATCCCAGCGGCCGGTGCCGTAGGAGAGCAGCAGCAGCTTGTGCGGGTCGATCTCCGGGGTGAACCAGCCGACCTTGACGATGTGGCCGTCCACGGGAACCGTGCGGGGGATGACCGGCCAGTGTTCCGGGTTTACGGCGATGCGGGTGATGCGGCCCCACAGAGGATCCAACACATCCGTGAGTGCCGGCAGTTCGCTCAGCAGATCACGGGAACGGGGCCACCAGGCTCCGTCCAGGAGTCCGCGGGAGGGGCCGTCGGTCTTCAGTGCGAGACGCGCGGCCGGGGCTGCGACGGGCTCGGCGTGCGGCAGGGGCGGAAGCAAGGTCGCCGACATGATGCGGACCCGTCTCCGGGTCGCCTCTGCGGCGGCCCGGGTTTCATCTTTCGCCGGGGACGACCCGGCGTGGAAGCCGGTGTGCGAGATGCCCTCGGTACTGTCCACACTACTCCGCGTTTCGTTGCGGCGCGGAGCAGCGGCCCCATGGAGTGGAGTACCGGCCGGATGATCTCCCGGCAGTGCCTCGGCGCGTGCCGGGAGTCCCCGTCCTTCGGGCTGAAGGGCCGTCGCCGCCGGGCGCGGCCGGCACAACGGTGTCGGATGGCGGGGGCGAGAGGTCAGCCGGGCCACTCGACCATGAGCAGCGTCGCGTCATCGCTGGTCCGTCCGCCCCTCGCCTGCTTGAGCGTGTGGGACAGGGATCGCGTCACCGCCCGGATGCCGCGCCCGGTCCTCTCCAGATGGTTCACACAGTCGATCAGCTGGTCCTCTCCGAACTCCTCCCCACCGCTCCTGTGCTCCTCGACCAGTCCATCGGTGAAACAGAGGACGCGGTCCCCGCGCACCAGCCCCAGCTCACTGATCCGGGGCACCGGACCGCCCAGGCCGACGGGAAGGGTCGTCGGGGCGACCAGACGCCGTGCGACGCGGTGGTCGCGGACGAGGATCGGTGACGGGTGCCCGGCGTTGACCCACTGCATCCGCCCCGTCGTCGTGTCCAGCTGCATCATCTGCGCGGTGACGAAGTGCTCGGGACCGAACTGCTCGGCCACGGCGCGGTCCATGAAGTCGTAGATCTCCGGCAGTCCGATGCCGGAGCGGCGGGCGTGGCGGTAGGCGCCGATGGCCACGGTGGCCATCGTGGCCGCGTCCAGTCCGTGGCCCATCGCGTCGATCATGACCAGGTGGAGGACGTCGTCGTTGAGGGCGTAGTCGAAGCTGTCGCCGGCCACGTCGTAGGCGGGTTCCAGGATCCCGGCCACGGCCACCCGGGGCATGATCATCGCCAGCGGTGGCAACAGGGACCACTGGATCTCCGCGGCGACGCTCATCGCCTCACCGCGCCGGACGCCGAAGAACAGGTCGGAGTAGCCGTGCTTGGTCACCAGCAGGTCGGCCACCAGGCCGGAGATCCTGTGCAGCAGGCGGCGGTCGTGGTCGTCGATGCCGTCCAGCGTCACCGCCATGACCCCCACCTGGTCACCGCCGTCCAGCAGCGGCAGATGAACCCGGACGCCGTCCTCCCGGGGCACCTCCACGGGGACCGCGTCGAGAAAGCAGCGGCCCGCCTCGGAATCGTCGATCACCTGCGGTTCCCCGCCCGTGAGGCCCTCACCGGGCAGCGGTACGAGCAGCTGCTGGCCGTAGTCCTGCAACAGCACCTGTGGTCGGCGGCCACCGAGCCGTTCCACCACGTCGGCGACCAGGGGTCCGATGAGATGGGGCGGCAATTCGTGCGCGCTGTCGAGGATCTCTCCGAGGAGAGCTTCCCCGAAGCTCTCGGAGCGGTCCGCGCGCCGTCCTGCCGTCATCCCCTCACCCGCCATGGTCAGGGCGGGCCGGTATGACAAAGGATCTGTCGGTGCCATGGCTCCATCAAGGGGTCGTGGACGCCCGGGTCCGCCGGGCACGCGTGGCAGGCCGGGGCGGGCTGCTTACCTGGGTCCGGCTCCTCCTTCCGACTCCCATGTGTCCTGTCCGTCGAGGCCGCTCTCGGCGAGTGCCAGCAGGCGCGGGGCGGACAAGGGGTTCTCGGGGTCGGAGGCGGCGGTCAGCAGCAGGGCTGCCGTTCCGGCCGGTTCGTCCGGTGGGACCACGAGCAGTTCCCAGCGCCCCACGGTGCCGCAGTCCACGGTGATGGCATGCATCTCGGCCGCCCCGTTGCTCAGGGCCACCTCGATCACATGCCCCGGTGCCATCACCTCCTGCGGGGCATCTGGCCAGGCGGCGGTACCCACGGTCACGCGCGTGACGGTGCCGATGCCCGGATCCAAGGAGCCGACCAGCGCGGGCAGCTCCAGTTCCAGTGCGTCGCAGCGCGGCCACCATGCGCCGTCCAGCGGGCCATGGCTGACATCCGGCGTGAGGCGCAGCCGGGGCAAGGGCATCCGGTAGGAGTGTCCGTCACCTGGGGCCGTACCTTTGGCGGACTTGGTGATGGCGTTCATCGTGCGATCCCGATCCGGGCGGTTTCCGGCTGCCCGTGTCTGTCACTCGCCGGGAACGGCGCCGCCGTGGTCGTGCGCCCGACAGTTCTCGGTACCTGTCAGGCTACTCCCGGCTGTGGCGGGCGGCGTGGCGCGCAGCCATCGCGTCGAGACACGTCCGTACGGCGGACGACGGGTGGCGTGGCGGCCCGGGCCGCGTACGACCGCCGGCTCATCGCTCCTCTGCCGAATCATCGGCGTGCCGAGGGCTGCCCTTCGGAAGACAGGGTCAACACACAGGGGGCGACGGGGCCGGGCAGCCCGACCACCTCGCCCATGTTCTGCCAGCCCCAGGACGAGAAGGCGGCTTGTCCTGCCTGGTCGGCAGGATGCAGCAGGGTGACCCCGAGGGAGGACCGCAGGTCTGTGAGCAGACGCTGTTGCAGGCGGCGGGCGATATCACGGTGCTGAGCGTGCGGATGGGCCACGACCTGGGTGAGGACGACGAACCGTGCGCGGGAGGTGAGCCGCTGGATGATCTCCTGGAGCGTTCCGTCGAACCACCGGCGGTCGGAGCCGTCAGGGTCCACCGGATAACCGAAGGCGCAACCGATCAGCACCGTCGTTTCTGCGACCAGCAGGGCGAAGCGAGGGCGGTGGGCGGTGACCGCCAAGCGGTGCAGGAAGTCTCCACGGTCGTGGTACGCCTCGCCGGCGGTGCCCGCGACGGACTCCGCAGCCAGGTCCGCGATGTCCTCGCGCATGTCTTCTGCCTGCCAGCGGGTCAGCCGTCGAAGGCGGATCCCGTCCCTGAGGACCGGCTGATCCGGCCGACGAGCGGGGTCCTCGGGCGCCCGCGTCGCGGTACTCATGAGGTCGCCGGATGCGGCGGGCGGCACGGGACTCACGGGGGCCGTAAGGAGCAGCGAAGTCGATCCGGTGGTATCGAGGAGCCGGGTGATCTGCGCGCACGGATGGTGCAGCCGCAGGCGAGCGTGGACCCGGCTGGCGCGCCGTGATGCCGACAGGAGGACGTCCAAGCCCCTGGCGTCGCAGGAGCCGACCGTGGTCATATCGATGTCGATCACGGTGACACCGTCCAGCAGACACTGCTCCACTGCGGCCCGCAGCAGCGGCGTCGTGGCCGGCCCGATGTCGCCGGCAAGCGTGACGAGCGTCCGCTCTCCTCGGTTCCGCCGATGGATGTCCAGCCGGGCAAAGGCCATCACGCCTCCCCTCGGCGGGGTTGCGGACCTGCACGGGTGTTCAGCGCGGCCCCTGCCATGATGAGCTTGCGCGGAGTTGCTTCGACCGCGGCGGACATGATGCCGACCCGTCTCCGCGCCGACCACTGGGGCGGCCCGGGGTTCGTCTCTCGCCGAGGACGACCCGGCGGGGCGGCCGGAGTGCGTGGTGCCCTCGGTACTTCAACCGTACGTCGGCCGCAACCGGAAGCGGCTGCTTCGACGGGCGCGCGGCATGGTAGGGGCCGCATCACCTCACGGGCCGTCCCCACGGTCCGGGCTCTGCCGCGAGTACGAGCGCATGGGTTCGCGCCAGGCCCGGTTTGCCAAGGCCACCTCCAGCGTGTCCCCTCCCGTAGAGCAGCCTGCAGCGCGGGCGGACTTGCCCCGACGACACGGCGTCTGAAGATCAGGTTTTGAGACGGCATGACCTTCGGCAAGCTCGTCTTCCTCACGACCTGCGGCGCCCCGGCCAGCTACCAGCAGCAGCACGCCGCAGCCCAGGACATCCGCCGTCCCGACGTCCGCAACCTGGTCGCCGACATGGCCGCCCGCGACCGCCGTCGTACCCTGCCGGAACTGCACCACTTCAGCCGCCAACTGGGAGTCCCCGCGTGACCGAGCCGACCGCTCCGGACAAGAAGCCCTTCCTGTACGTCGTCGTGTGCGCGGCAGGTGTTGCCCGTGACGTCGGCAAGCTCATCACCACCGCCCAGGAGGCGCACTGGGACGTCGGCGCCATCGCCACACCGCAGGGACTCGGCTTCATCGACGCCAAGGCGATCGAGGCACAGACCGGCTACCCGATCCGCTCCGCCTGGCGATCACCGGGAGACCCGCGCCCCCTGCCTCCGGCGGACGCGATCGCCGTCGCTCCCGCCACGTTCAACACGATCAACAAGTGGGCCGCCGGGATCTCAGACACCCTCGCCCTGGGCATCCTGTGCGAGGCGTACGGCATGGGCATCCCGACCGTGGCACTGCCCTACCTGAACTCAGCCCAGGCCGCCCACCCTGCCTATCAGCAGAGCCTGGACCGTCTGCAGGGGATGGGCGTCCTGATCGGCTCGTGCGAACCGCACCGGCCGAGGGCCGGTGGCGCGGCGGATCGCTTCCGCTGGGAGGAAGCGCTGGAGTTGCTGGAGCCTCTGGTCAGCACGGTGCGGTGACGCGGTTCCTTCACCGGGGACGGACCGCAGTGATCATCGTCGACGCCCGTTCGCCAGGCTGCCGACGAGGTCACCGGGGAGCGAGGCAATCACTCCTCCTCGTGCGGACGTGCTGGGCTGCTGCCGAGGCGAGCTGATCCGGAAGTAGGAGGGGGTCCCCCGGGCAAAGACCGTTCACTCAGGAAACACCAGAGCGTTCACTCAGGAAACGCGCGAATGTTCACTCAGGAAACCCGCGCCCGTCGTGGACCGGCCAAGCGCCCGTTGTGTGGTGTCAGCGGTGTGGGAGCCTGGGGGTGAACGGGACAGGTGCCTTCCTCCTGCTGACGGCCTCGCGCGCGAGGCCGTCAGTGCCGGAATTACCGGTGTCGAGAAGGTGCCGCAGGCCCAGGCTGCGAAGGGCTCGGTGGGGTCTGGCCACGCTGTGCCGTTCGTGCTGCAACGCTCGTGCGGGCTTGGGCGGCTCGTGCTCGGGCGCTGGGGGCCTGCCGGGCGGCGAGGCGTTGGATGCGCCAGGTGAGGGTCCTGGCGGTGGAGCGGGCGTCGTCCAGGGTGCGCCGGCGGGCGGCATGCTGGAGGAGCAGCTCGGGATCGTGGCCGGCGGTCTCGGCTTCGGTCAGGGCGGCGGCGAGTGCCGGCCAGGCGGGGTCGTCGAGGATCTGCTGAGCGTGTTCGGGCACGATCACGAGGATCCGCTGGGCGTGCCGTTCCATGGTGCGGGCCGGTGGTTGGCGCTGGGCCAGGGCGGCCAGTGGCTCGGCAGCAGCCTGTTGGGAGACGGCCTGCAGGTGGACCAGGGCCTGGTGGGCGGCGGCGACCTGCTGGTCGTGCTGGCGAGCCTGGTGCCAGCGGGCTGTGGCGAAGATGACGAGCACTGCGATGTCGAGGAACATCGCCAGCCCGGACCCGTCACCGGTGACCGGCACGGTGCGCAGCGCGCGGACGGCGCCCCGGAGGGCGCGTGCCTGGTCCTGCTGGGCGCGGATGCGGGAGCGGGTGGCGCGTTCGAACGCTGTGGCGGCCTGTTGCAGCTGTGGCCGCAGGTGGCTGGGGGCGAGCAGCGGCAGGACATCGATGGCTTCGCCAAAGGCTGCGATGTGGGCCTGGGCTGCCGCGTCGTCACCGTGGTCGAGGTGGTGGGGGATGCGCTCGGCCGCGGCGGTGGCCTGGTACCAGGGGTTGGGCCTGCGCCGGCTGCCCGGCTCCGCTGCGGGCGGAGCCTCGATGGCGGTGAGGCGTTCGCGGATCTTGGGGAAGGACAGGTCGGGGGCGAGTTTGGCGCCGGAGAACCAGATCGGCTCGCCGGCGGCGTTGGTGTCGCCTGCCACGGCGACCTTGTACCCGCGTACGTCGCCGGAGGGAAAGTGCTGAACATCGACGAGGACGCCTTCGACGCCGTCGAGCAGGTGGAGGAATTCCTCCGGGCTGGTGGCGATGGACACCAGCTGGCGGACGGTGGTGCGCAGGCGCTCGCGGGAGGTCCGAGTCGTGCCGGCGCGGCGGGCTTTCTCCATCTCGGCGCGGGTGGGGCGCTTGGTGGCGGTGCGGTCGCCGCGCACGACCTGCAGGAGTCCGTATTCCTTCTCGATGGCGGCGAGTTCCTTGTCGGCCTTCAGGTAGTCGTTCCAGTGGCGGGCGGTGCTCAGGTCTCCTCGGACCTTGGTGGCGGCGATGTGGATGTGGTCGTCGGCGTGGCGTACGGCGACCCAACGGCACCCGTCGGGGTCGCCTTGTGGCGCGATGCCGGTGGCCGCCACAATGCGGCGCGCGATGTCCGCCCACTCGGCGTCGGTGAGGTGCCGGTCGCCGGGGGCGGCACGTACCGAGCAGTGCCACACGTGCCGCTCGGGTACCCGGCCCAGTCGGCGGGCTTGCTTGACCCGCAGGTCGAGGTCGGCCACGAGGCGCTTCTTTGTGGCGTCGAAGTCGTCGGCGCGGCCTGGGTCGGGTGCGAAGCCGTCCCAGGAGGCGATCAGGTGCGGGTCGGTGTGGTCCTTGGCCTTCTTCGTGTCGAACAGGTACCGGATCAGGCCGGCGGTGTCCTTGCCGCTGCCGATCTTGGCGATCACTGGGCCGCCTTCGCGGAGACAGCGTGGTTCATGGTCTGCGCGATGTCGCCGATCGCGGCGCGGACTGCGTCCAGGGTGCGCTCGGTCTGCGCGAGGACGGCGGTGTCCACAGGGTGTGGATCCCCTCCGGCGTTGAGGCGGTGGGCGATCTGGTTGACGTTGTTGCCGATGCGGGCGACCTCGGCCCGCAGGGCGTCGAGCTTGTCGAGGCAATCATCGAGCTGGGTGCGCTGCCCGGCCAGGCCCACGGTGAGATCGCCATCGAGGTAGGCCATGATCACGGCGCCGACGAGGTGGGCGCCGGCGATGCCCATCTCACGGGCCCGGGTGAGGATCCGGGTCTTCTCGTCGACGCTGTAGCGGACGTCGACACGCTTTTTGCGCTGGACGTCCTCGCGGGAACGGCGGCGGGCGAGACGACGCAAGGTGACTTCGTCGGCGCTGGCGGCGGGCGACTGCTCGGCTGCGTCGGCGGGTGCCTCCTCCTCGGGCACCCCCTGGTGCCCGAAGCCCTCCGCCACCCCCGGGGCAGAGGTGTCCGCGTTGGACCGGCCCTTGGACGGTCCAACGTCATACCTTGCTGGCTGGGTGACGGCGGTGGTCACCTCCTGCTGGCTGGTGGGGAGTTCATTGTGGAGGTCGGGCATAGAGCGGTTCTCCATGTGGTGTTGCGGTGCGACGGTGACGCGATTCGACGGCTGGCTCGTCCCCGTACTGGTCAGCGCGGGGACGAGCGAGAGAAGTCGAGTTCGCAGGGTGGTGGGTGCTGCTGGGAGCCTCAGAGGGCGTTGGCGGGTTCCTTGTCGGGCTCGGCCCGCCACTGGCTGGCGGCCTGGTCGAGTTCGACCTGCACCCAGTCCTTGATCCGGGTCAGGCGGTCCTTGCCGATGCGGTAGCCGGCGTCTCGTATCGCCGCCTCGATGTTGCGGCGTGACGCGCGGCCTCCGCGTCCCAGCGGTGCCGCGCGGGCGAGGGCGAGGAGTTCGTCGAAGGTGACGTCGCGTTCGTGGCCCTCTGCCGTGGCGAGCGGTTTCCGAGCCTGCGGCACATTGGCGGCGTCCCGCACCACGTCGCGGGGGCGACCGGCCACATCGGGCATCTCTGCTTGCTCTGGCAGACCGGCGTTGCCCTCGGATGACGGAGTCGGCTCGGCGTAGTCGGTGTGGTTGTGGCCGTAGCCAGGGGCGTTGTGGCTCTTTGTGGTGGCGACCTCTTGAACGTGGCGTGTGGGGTGGCGGCGGATGACCAGGTCAAGGTGGACGGCTCCGGCCAGTGCCAGCGGGGCGATGGCTGACAGGGCGCCGACGGTGACGTCGTCCAGGTGGAGCCCGGTGGTGTGAGCCTGCTGGTTGAGGCGGACGGCATGCAGGGCGTTGGCCCAGATGCTGGTGATCGTGGCGATGCCGACGAGTGCCCAGACGTACAGCCGGGAGCGCCAGGGTGCGGTGCGCAGGATGAGCAGGGCGGCGACGCCGATGGCGATGAAACCGTCGATCACCAGGGGGAAGGCGTACGTGAGGATTCCGCGGGCGTGGATGGCGACGGCCATCTGCCGCAGAGCGTCGTAGGAGAGGGCGAAGCCGATCGTGCCGACCAGGGCGACCCCGAGGCGGATCGCTGCGGTCAGTACCGGCGCAGGAGCTTGGGCGGTGCGTGAAGGCAAGCGGGGTACTCCAGGCGGGGAGCGGGTGCCATGGGCACCGAGTGAGGCTGGTGGGAGGGGGTGCGCACTCGTCGCACTCGTCGCGTGCCTGGTCACAGCAGGTACGGAAGGTTGGCGTGATACGAGTGGACTCGTCACGGCGAGGACACTCGTCGCGGGGCTGACCTGCGACGCGACGAGTGCGACGAGTCTTTACGAGTGCAGGCCCGGGCCGGGGGCGGTGCTCTCGTCGCCGCTGTCGGGCGTCGGCTCCTCGGGGCAGTAGCGGGCCCAGGCGTCGGCGAAGCGGAGGCGGGCGAAGCCCTTGGCCTGCCGGCCGCCTTCAAAGCGGTGAGTGGCGGCCTTGATATCGAAGTCCTTGAGGAGGATGCCCAGGTGGCGTGGGCTCAGGCCGGCGGTGCCGTACTCGGCCCACGGCGCCTCCTGGTCCTTGAGGAGCTCGTCCAGCAGGTCCCGGGTGCGCATGATGTCGGGATCACCGCAGCGTGCGAAGGCGCGCCGGATGTCCTGCAGCAGGCGGGTCTTCAGGTTCGACTCGTCGTCCTTGCCTGCCTCGGCCGCGCACATGGACGCACACGCGGCACGGGCCTCCTCGGGCCAGGTGCCGCCCGCCAGTTCCGCGACGATTACGAGCGGTTCCCAGGTGTCTGCCGCCCGGTCCTGCACCGGCATCGGCGGTACCAAGTCCGCTGCGGTGTCCATCAGGGGGCGCAGCCAGGCGGTCAGCCGGTCGCGCAGGCCGTGCAGGGTCGGGATGTCGCGGCGGGAGCGGAACTGCTCGACCCGCTCACCATCCTTGCGGCGCTGCATGCGGATCACCACCGCCCGGTCCATGACCGTGTCCGGTAGATCCCCGATGCCGGCGAGCGCTGCCATGGCGAAGGTGGGGAACGCCTGAGGCTTGTGCTCGGGCCCGGAGATGCGCAGGGCGGGCCGGTTGCGCTGGTGGCCGGCATTGAGCAGGCCGCGCAGCTCCTCGTTCTTCTCGGCGGCCTTGATGCTGCCGAAGATGGTGTCGGCCTCGTCCACCAGCAGGGTGGGCGGGTCATCGCCGATGGCGCGGAAGACGACCGCCGGGCTGGTGTTGACCGTGATCAGCGGCTCGCGCACGGTCTCCGTGATCACATCCAGCAGGCGGGACTTGCCGCACCGTTTCGCCGGTCCGACCACCGCGAGACGAGGCGCGTGCTGGAGGGCGGGCTGGATGTGCGTGGCCGCGACCCACAGTGTGACGGCGGTCAGCGCCTCGCTGCTGGGCAGGATCACGTACCGGGCGATGGCTTCCCGCAGCTCGTCCAGCAAGGCGGCGCCCTCTGGAGCCTGGGGCGGCTTCTCGTCCTCGGCGGGCGAGGGTTCGGGTATTGCGGGAGCTGCCTGGCCGGGGACGGCGACGGGCGGCCAGGTGGGCGTCGGGGATGCGGTAGGGGTGGTGGAGGACGTAGGTTCGTCCACAGGTGTTCCTCCCTGGTGGGCCGGACGGGCAAGGCCCGGCCCACCGGATCGGTCATTCAGGGGCGATGGGGCAGGGACTGTGCGGCTCTCGGCGGTGGCTCGCCGAGAGCCGTTTCGCTGTCCCTGAAAGGGCGGCGTCAGACCACGAGGTCGTACGTGGCCTGGGCGTTCAGCCAGGCGTCCACCTCGTGCCAGCGGTAGCGCAGGTGGCGGCCGACCTTGTGCACGTTGGGGCCGACGCCCCGGTACTTCCACTGGTAGAGGGTCTTCACCGGCACCCCGAGGTAGGTGGCGACCTCCGCAGGGGTGGCCAGCGGGCCGCGCTGGGCAGCTGCGGTGGCGACAGGGACGTTGGTACCGCGGGGAGAGGTCTTCGGCACAGGGCTCCTTTTCGGTGTTGAACAACGGGCCTGGACAACACAGCCACACCGCCCAGGGAAAAGTCCAGAGTTAGTTCTGAAACTCTGTACTAGTTCTCTCGGCGTGGCCGGGAGAGACCAAACAGTAAGGGCGGATCCCCGGTTGCCGAAATCGCTCCCGCAGAGCCTGGAATTTTTCTGTGGCGCAACGGCTGGCAGAGGGGTCGGAATCCGGTACCTCCGCAGCTCAGAGATAGCGCCCAGCAGTCATCAGTGGCGCGGTCAGCCTGCCGGACACTATGGCTGATAGTCGCTCAAATCGCCCATCTCCATGACGCGGAGAGAAGATAGCACGGCCTCTCCGCTGAAAAGGCTCGTGATGTACCGGAATTCGGCGAGACGAACACCGCTTCGCCCCCGGGCGACCTTTATAGAGTTTAAGAACTAGCTCTTGCCATGACGGCCGGATGCAAGTTACAGCTACCTGTCATGGCAACCCGACCTGTCGAAATAGGCCCCGCCGGCCTCCACACCGCCCGCGCCATCGAGCACCTACGCCTCGTGCGCAGCCTGACCCAGCACCAGCTCGCCGCCCGCTGCACCGCGCTGGGCCGCCCGATGTCCAACACCGCCCTCAGCCGAACCGAACGCGCCCACCGACGCTGCGATGTCGACGACCTCGTCGCCATCGCCACCGCGCTCGGTGTTCCTCCCATGGCCCTGCTCCTGCCGCTCCCGTCGGTGTCCAGTAATGACCGGAGGGGGTGCTAGTTGGCGCGGGTCTGGATTGAGGACCGCATCGGGCACGGAACGTACGTACGGGCCGTGGCGGAAGCCAAGCGGGCGGGCCGTACGCCGCCGGGGCGGTACCGCGTGCGCTGGTACGACCCCGATGGCAAGCCGAAGATGAAGACCTTCGCCCGCAAGGTCGACGCCGAGGCGGAGCGGACGAGGATGGAGTCCCGTCTCAACGACGGCTCCTACCGTGATCCGGCCGCCGCGCGCGTGAAGTTCGCAGAGGTGGCGGAGTCCTGGCTGGCCGCGCAGATCCATCTCAAGCGTTCGACCCGGGGTCGCTATCGCGGCGTTCTCGACGTCCACGTGATCCCCAGGTGGGGCACCACACCGTTGGACCGCATCCACTTCGAGGACATCGCCGAGTGGCTCGCGGACCTGCTGTCCGGCGAGGCGGCAGGCGGCAGGAAGCTCAGCCCTCGGTCGGTCCGCAAGGCGTACGTCGTCCTCAGCCGCGTTCTCGGCTACGCGGTCAAGGCTCGTCGTCTGGCGGTCAACCCGGCTGTCGGCGTGCCCTTGCCGAAGGCGGCGCCGGCCGACCACGTGTACCTCGATGACATGCAGGTCGACGCGCTGGCCAACGCGTCGGGCGCCTACCGGGTGTTCATCCTGCTGCTGGCCTACACCGGCCTGCGGTGGGGCGAGGCGTCCGCGCTGAAGGTGGGTCGCGTGGACCTGGACGCCTGCCGAGCGCACATCGTCGAGGCGTACGCTGAGGACAACGGCAAGCTCTACCTCGACACCCCCAAGAACCACGAGCGCCGGTCGGTACCGATCCCGCGGTTCCTGGCAGAGGAGTTGAAGCCCCACCTCCAGGGCCGGGGAGATGAGGAGTTGCTCTTCACCGCCCCTCAGGGAGGCCCGCTGCGTGCCCGTAACTTCCGTCAGCGGTTCTTCGCGCCGGCGGTCGTGAAGGCCGGGCTGGGGCACCTCAAGGTCACCCCGCACAAGCTGCGTCACACGGCGGCCTCGCTCGCCATCGCCAGCGGCGCGGACGTCAACGTCGTACAGACGATGCTGGGCCACAAGTCCGCGACCCTGACGTTGGACACGTACGGCCACCTCTTCCCGGACCGTCTGGACGAGGTGTCGAAGAAGATGCACAAGCGCCGCGCCAAGCAGTTGGCCAAGGCGAAGGCCAAGCTGGAGAAGGCGGAGAGGAAGGCTCGCGAGGCCGCCGAGACGGTGGCCGCCCTGGAGGAAGACGCCGCGTGATGTGTGCCTAATCCGTGCGGGGGAGCCGTAGTCGAAGGGGCCGCCCCACCACGCTTTTGCGGTGGGGCGGCCCCTCGCCGCTCCCTCGGATCAGATGCCGCGCGGTCGGCGGCCTTCCTGCCAGGCCCCGTCAATCGCTGCAGCGGCCGTGTCTCCAGCCAGCTGCTCGATCTCCTCGGGAACCTCCCGCTCGTCGAGCACAAAGAGCCGGCCACCGACGAGCTGGGTGGTCGCCTTCCAGCCGAGACGACGCCCCGCCTCCCGAGCGGCACGCCGGACGTCCTTGAGCTCGCCCATCTCCGCGAGATCGTCGCTGCTCAGGATCAGATGCCCGTAGTAGCCCTGGTACTCGGGCTTGAGCGCGGCCCGCATCAGCGACTCAAGGCGGTCGATCAACTTCTCGTGCCGGCGCCGGGCCAGATCATCCTTGACGGGCATCCTGCCAGCTCCCCACCGTCCGCGCGCATGGCATGTGTGCCATATGTGTGCTGCAAGCGCAGGAGCCCTCCCGTCCGCTGGACGGAAGGGCTCCTGACCTGGTGCTTTGCTGTGCCCCCGGCAGGATTCGAACCTGCGACACCCGCTTTAGGAGAGCGGTGCTCTATCCCCTGAGCTACGAAGGCGGGGCCTGATCGTGGACGGTCCCGGTCGGGTGTCTCCGTCAAGCCCTGAGCGTCCTGGACCGGTGGCTGGTGCCTGCCAGGGCGCTCGATCCACAGGGTACCGGATCGGTGCTGCGGCGGGTGGGGGTGGAGTGCCGGGCGGTGAGGAGGCGTCCTTCCGTGCCGGTGGCCGTGCGGCTCGCGTCAGGATTCGCCGAACAGTACCCAGAGCGCCATCAAGGTCAGGAAGCCGGTCACCGCCAGTGCCGGGAGGCCGAGGACCGCGGCGGCCACCCCCCATCGGGTGCGTCCCCGGGGTGCCTCCGCCGGCCCGCCGGCGTTCGCCGTTGCCTGCTGTGTCTCCGTCATGAGTCCGCCTGTCGATTCGGAACTGCCTTGCACGGCATTTCAGTTGGTACCAGACCGAGGGGGCCGGTGCGGTGATTGTCGTCGATCGTGCCGCGTCGCACCGTCTTCGTCGTCGGGGTCAGCCCGACGACGTACGGGTCACCCGTACCCGGTACTCCTCCGCTCCCGCCGCCGTCACCGCCACCCGGACGCCCGTCCGGCGGTCCACGAAGCTCTCGCCCGGTGTGAACGTCGCGTCCGAGAGTTCCGCGTGGACGTTGGGGGAGCGGGTGCAGCCGCCGCTGTCACGGCGGGAGTCGAAGACGGTGATCGGGCCCATGCCCGTGTCGACGTCGGCGTCGACGCGGTAGACGAGGACGCCGGGGCGGCACACGGCCTCGTCGTTGCCGGCGCGGGTGCGCAGTTCGACGGCGTAGCCGGAGTGGTCGTCCAGGGGGATGAAGACGAGTTTCGGGCCGCCGGCGCGGGCGAGGGAGGTGAGGGCGTACTCCCGTGTGCCGGGGTCCGCCGCGCAGCCGACCTGGGACGCGTCCAGCCAGCCCAGCTTCCACTTGTGCCAGGCGAGGAGGTCGTTGTTGGCGCCCCAGTCCTCGCTCATGATGTCCCAGTGGCCGACCGCGCCGCCGCCCTCGGCGGTGTACAGGTCGGGCAGGCCGAAGACGTGGCCGTTCTCGTGCGGCAGCACGCGGTAGCCGGTGCGGTCGTAGGAGCCGGAGCCGTCGTCCTGGCGGGAGTAGACGAAGGACGCGTTGGAGACGGGGACGCCGTCCGCGCTCGGGGCCTCCTTGTTGCCGGCGAAGGTGACGGACAGGACCGTGTCGAGGGCGGCGGGGCCCGCGTTGGGGGTCACCAGTACGTTCAGCAGGTCGTACGACTGGAAGTCCACCTCGGGATCGGCCTCGGCCACGATGTCGCGGACCAGGTCGCGGTAGCCGGGGTCGAAGGGGGCGCCGCGCTCTATGCCGTACGCGCGGAACGACTTGGGCATCCGGAGCCAGTCGGGGACGGGGAGTTCGGGGCGGTAGTCGAGGCGGCCGTAGGAGCTGGTGGCGAACCACTCGCTGGTCTCGGGGAAGAACTCGCGGTAGCGGTCGAGGGCGTCGCCCTCGCCGGGTGCGTCGGAGAAGTCGATCATCAGGGTGAGGGCGCGGACCGTGCCGGTGGAGCGGGTGTAGCCGGGAGCCGTGGGGATGCCCTCGGACATCTGGACCTCGCCCTCCGTGCTGATCATGCAGGGGCCGTGCGCGGAGGTGCGGGAGAGGGCGCTGGGTCCGGCGCCGACGGTGGAGGTGCCGGAGGAGAGGCCGCTGTTGCCGGCCGAGGTGCTGACGGCGAGGGTCAGGACGGTCACCGATGCCAGGGCCGCCAGCCGGCGCGGGGGTATCCGGCGTCGGCTCGGCTGCGGCTGCATGCGAGGACCTCCGCTCCACACGGCAGCCGCCGGTCTCCGACTGCACCCTCCCGATCACCCTGCGTCGCCGGGTGGACGGGCGCCCGCTGGGAGGTCCGATCGTGGGGCCGCGCGACCGGTGCGGTGTGAGGCGGGTCACAGGAAAAGAGGGCGGGGGTGGGAAATAACCGGGGATCGTTTCCCCGTTTAGACCTGTGTCCGAGCGAAACGGGGACTCGCTCCCCGGATCGCGGACATGACACAAGGATCAAGCCACTACGACCAGGAGTGCACCGTGCAGACCGCCACCCCCGTACCGCGCAAGGCGCCCCGGCCCCGCGCCGACGCCCTGCGCAACCGGGAGCGGATCGTCACCGCCGCCCGGGAGATGTTCGTCGAGTTCGGGCCCGAGGTGCCGCTCGACGACGTCGCCCGCCGGGCCGGCGTCGGCAACGCCACGGTGTACCGCAACTTCCCCGACCGCGACGCGCTGGTGCGCGAGGTCGTCTGCTCCGTGATGGACCGTACGGTGCGGGCGGCCGAGCAGGCGCTCAGCGAGACCGGGGACGCCTTCGAGGCACTGGAGCGCTTCGCGCACACGGCCGCCGACGAGCGGATCAGCGCGCTGTGCCCGATGGTCTCCAGCACCTTCGACCAGCACCACCCCGACCTGGAGGACGCACGCCGGCGCGCCGAGAGCCTCGTCGCGCAGCTCATGGACCGCGCCAAGGCGGCCGGTCAGCTCCGTACCGACGTGGAGTACGGCGATCTGATGGTGGGCGTCGCCCAGCTGAGCCGGCCCCCGGCCGGTACCGGCTGCGACAACGCCGACCGTTTCGTCCACCGCCATCTGCAGCTGTTCCTGGACGGGATGCGGGCCCCGGCCCCGACCGTCCTGCCGGGTTCGGCCGTGACCGTGGAGGATCTGCGCCGCTGAGCGATCTCTGACGCGAACGGGGTTTCCGTACCGGAGCGGGATCCCCGTACCAGAGCAGGACCCGTACCAGCGGCCGCCCCCCGGGGCGAGTCGTTCCCTTGACGACACCGTTTTTTCATCTCATTTTTCAAGATTTCCGTCACGAACTTCCGAAGTGGGTACCCCCATGTCTGACACAGCCTCAGCGGCCGGAAAGGTCCAGAGTGCCCGGAGCGCTCCGGACGGCCCGGACGCCAACCGCTGGAAAGCGCTCGTCTTCATCGCGCTCGCCCAGCTGATGGTCGTCCTGGACGCCACCATCGTGAACATCGCCCTGCCCTCCGCCCAGCAGGACCTGGGCATCTCGGACGGCAACCGCCAGTGGGTGGTCACCGCCTACGCCCTCGCCTTCGGCGGACTGCTGCTGTTCGGCGGCCGGATAGCCGACCTGTGGGGGCGCAAGCGGGCCTTCGTGCTCGGTCTGGGCGGGTTCGCCGTGGCCTCCGCGCTCGGCGGCGCGGCCACCAACGAGGCCATGATGTTCGGCGCCCGCGCCCTCCAGGGCGTGTTCGGCGCGCTGCTCGCGCCCGCCGCGCTGTCCCTGCTCGCGGTGATGTTCACCGACGGCAAGGAGCGCGCCAAGGCGTTCGGCATCTACGGCGCGATCGCCGGTGGCGGCGGTGCCGTGGGGCTGATCCTCGGCGGTTTCCTCACCGAGTACCTGGACTGGCGCTGGACGTTCTTCGTGAACATCCCGTTCGCCGTGGTCGCCGCGGCCGGCGCGTACTTCGTCATCCGTGAGCCGGCCGGCCGCAACCGCTCGCCGCTCGACGTCCCCGGTGTGCTGCTGTCCACGGTGGGCCTGGTCGCGCTGGTCTACGGCTTCACCCGCGCGGAGTCCGAGGGCTGGAGCGACTCGCTGACCGTCGGCATGTTCGTCGCCTCCGCCGTGCTGCTCGCCGCCTTCGTGGCGGTCGAGGCCAAGGTCAAGGCGCCGCTGCTGCCGCTGCGCGTGGTCACCGAGCGCAACCGCGGCGGGGTCTACCTCTCGCTGGGCCTGGCGATCATCGCGATGTTCGGCCTGTTCCTCTTCCTCACCTACTACCTGCAGGTCGTGAAGGGGTACTCGCCGGTCAAGACCGGGTTCGCCTTCCTGCCGATGATCGCGGGCATGATCACGGGCTCCACCCAGATCGGCACCCGGCTGATGACCCGGGTCGCGCCCCGGCTGCTGATGGGTCCCGGCTTCCTGGTCGCCGCGCTCGGCATGCTCTTCCTGACCCAGATGGAGATCGACTCCTCGTACGCGGCGGTCCTGCTGCCCGGCATGCTGCTGCTCGGCCTCGGCATGGGTACGGCGTTCATGCCGGCCATGTCGCTGGCCACGCTGGGCGTCGAGCCGCGTGACTCCGGTGTCGCCTCCGCGATGGTCAACACCTCGCAGCAGGTGGGCGGCGCCATCGGTACGGCGCTGCTGAACACGATCGCGGCCTCGGCCACCACGTCCTACGTCGCCGACCACATCGGTGGCGCCTCGAGCCGGTCCCAGCAGCAGCTGGTCCAGCTCCAGGGGCAGGTGCAGGGCTACACCAGCGCGATCTGGTTCGCCGTCGGGATCCTGGTGGCGGCCGCGGCCATCGCCCTGACCCTGATCAACGCCGGCCGGCCGGGCGGCACCGCGGTCGCCGGGTCCGCCGGCGGGAACGGTGAGACCGGCGAGGCCGTGGAGGGCGAGACGGCGGTTCCGGTGGTCATGCACTGACGGTCCGCCCGTCCCGCACCACCCGTTCGATCCGTCCCTCACCACCTGCTCCGTCCGTCCCGCACCATCCGTTCCGTCCGTCCCTCACCGCCCGTACGGAAGAGGAGGGGACGCCTCCTCCGTACGGCTTCCCGGACCTGCCCCGGCTCCCGCCACGTCAGCGGAGCCAGGGCAGGTCCGCGCCCGCTCCGCTCGGCTGAAGTCCCTCGGCGACGATCCGCATGATCTCGCCGAGGGACTTCTGCTGTTGCGGGGTGAGCCGGTCGAAGACCGCCTGGCGCACGGCGTCCACGTGGCCGGGCGCGTGCCGGCGCAGCACCTCCTGGCCCTCGTCCGTCAGTACGGCGAACTGCCCCCGCTTGTCGGAGGGGCAGTCCTCACGGCGTACCCAGCCGCTCTTCTCCAGGCGCGCGACGGCGTGCGAGAGGCGGGAGCGGGTGATCTTCGCGGACATCGCCAGTTCCGTCATCCGCAGCCGGCGGCGCGGGGCCTCGGCGAGCTTGACCAGCAGGCCGTAGTAGACGTGCGGCATTCCCGCGTCACGCTGGAGCTGTCGGTCGAGGTGGTCCTCCAGGAGGGTGGCGGCCTCGATGTACGAGCGCCAGACGCGCTGCTCCTCGTCGGTGAGCCAGCGGGGCTCGTCGGCGGACGCCGATGGTGCTGCGGGTGCCGTGTTCATGTACTCCACTGTACGGCCGTCCTTCTTGAATCTTAAACAAATTCATCGTACAGTCGTTGATGGAAGTTGAGACTTCAAGCAAGTTCGCCTCCTCGGAAGGGAGCCGCCGTCATGACCGCCGCCACTCAGGAGCGCATGCCCGCTCTCTACCTCAGTCACGGCGCCCCGCCCCTGGCCGACGACCCCGTCTGGCCCGGCGAACTGGCCGCCTGGTCGGCCGGACTGCCCCGCCCGAAGGCGATCCTGGTCGTCTCCGCCCACTGGGAGGAGGCCCCGCTCGCCCTCGGCGCCACCGAGACCGTCCCCCTGGTCTACGACTTCTGGGGCTTCCCCGAGCACTACTACCGGGTCACCTACGGAGCCCCCGGCGCCCCCGCGCTCGCCGAGTCCGTGCGCAAGCTGCTGCGCGCCCCCGGCACGCCCGTCCAGGACGTCCCCGACCGGGGGCTGGACCACGGCGCCTACGTCCCGCTGGTCGAGATGTACCCCGAGGCCGACGTCCCGGTGCTCCAGGTCTCCATGCCGACGCTGGACCCGGTGCGGCTGATGGAGATCGGGCGCAGGCTCGCGCCGCTGCGCGACGAGGGCGTGCTGATCGTCGGCTCCGGGTTCTTCACCCACAACCTCGCCGCGCTGCGGCAGGGCGGCATCCCCGCCTGGTCGGCGGAGTTCGACGCCTGGGGGCGGGAGGCCCTGGAGGCGGGCGACGTGGACGCGCTGCTCGACTTCACCCGCAAGTCCCCGGCCGGCCTGCTGGCCCACCCGCGCACCGAGCACTTCGCCCCGCTCTTCGTGACCATGGGCGCCGCGGACGCCGCCGGGGAGCTCGGGGAACAGAAGTCCGTGATCGACGGGTTCTGGCTGGGGCTGGCCAAGCGGTCGGTGCAGTTCGGCTGACCTCCGGAGGTACGGGGCTCCTCGTGACCTACGGGGCTACAGGGGCTTCTCGTACCAGGCCACGTCCCACCAGCGGCCGAACTTGCGGCCCACCTCCCGGTACGTGCCGACGTGCCGGAAGCCGAAACGCTCGTGCAGCCGCGCCGAGGCGTCGTTCGGCTGGGCGACGCCGGCGTAGGCGCGGTGCAGGTCCTCGCCCGCCAGGGCCTCGAAGAGGGTCTTGTAGAGGAGGGTGCCGATGCCGCGCCGGCCGGCGCCGGGGGCGACGTAGACCGTCGTCTCCACCGAGGTCGCGTAGGCGGGCTTGGGGCGGAAGGGGCTGGAGGTGGCGTACCCCAGGATCCGCCGCGACCCGGCGCCCGTGGCAACCATCAGGCGGTACGGGCCGTCTACAGGGTGGGAGAGCAGCCAGGGGAGGCGCTCCTCCGGAGTGAAAGGCGCCGTGTCGAATGTGATCGCCGTCTCACGCACGTAGTGGTTGTACAGGTCGGTGAGGGCCGTCAGATCGCCCTCCGTGCCCGGCCTGACCTGGACCTCTTCGTGCTCCGACGGCATCGGACCTCCTCGCGTGGCCCGACAGGATACTGCATGATCAGAAAAATCGGGGGGCGGGTTGGGAATTCTGTCCGGATTCCAGTCGTTGTTTCCATCGGATGCAGGGCACTCGACCAGAGTCCGGAGGGACCTGAGAGACGTGTCAGGCGTCCGCAGGACCACCCGCTGACCTCATCATCGCAAGGGAGCACGCATGGCAACCCGCGCCGTCGCCCGTCGTCAGTCCGCCACCGGCGAGACGGCCGACTCGGCACGCAGTGTCCGCGCCCATAGCGGCGAGATCGCCGACCGCGACCTGGTCGGCATGTACTTGGACGAGATCGCGCGCACGCCGCTGCTCGACGCCGCCAAGGAGGTCGAGCTGTCCCAGATCATCGAAGCGGGTGTGTTCGCGCGACAGATCCTCGACGGCCTCGAGGAGAACAAGGCCGGGGCCACCACCGAGGAGCTCAACGCCCTGTACGACGCCAGTGAGCGGGCCAAGGACGTCTTCATCCGTTCCAACCTGCGCCTGGTCGTCGCCGTGGCCCGCCGCTACCCCCGCAGCGGTCTGCCGCTGCTCGACCTGATCCAGGAGGGCAACGCCGGCCTGGTCCGCGCGGTCGAGAAGTTCGACTACCGCAAGGGCTTCAAGTTCTCGACGTACGCGACCTGGTGGATCCGTCAGGCCATCACCCGGTCGATAGCCGACCAGTCGCGCACCATTCGCCTGCCCGTCCACCTGGTGGAGGAGCTGGGCCGGATACGGCGGGTGCAGCGCGAGTTCAACCGCGAGCACGGCCGTGAGCCGGAGCCCGCGGAGGTCGCCGCCGAGCTCGGCTCCACGCCGGAGCGCGTCGTCGACGTGCTCGACTGGGCCCGTGACCCGGTCTCGCTGAACATGTCGGTGGACGACGAGGGCGAGACCCAGTTCGGCGACCTGCTGGAGGACACCTCGGCGGTGTCGCCGGAGCAGTCGGTGCTGACGCTGCTGCGCAGCGAGGAGCTGGACGACTTGATCGGCCGCCTCGACCAGCGCACGGCCTCCATCATCAAGATGCGGTACGGCATCGAGGACGGCCGCGAGCGCACGCTGACCGAGGTCGGCAAGGAGCACGGGCTGACCCGCGAGCGCATCCGCCAGATCGAGAAGCACGCACTGCTGGAGCTGAAGAAGCTGGCCCGCGACACCGGGTTCGACGCGGCGGCGTGAGAACGAACCGGGTCCGGCCCGGCGGAGCGACCGCCTGGCCGGACGCGGGAGCGTGACGGCTGGAACGGCGGCGCGGCAGCCGTGCCCGGTGCGGCAGTGCGACCGCCGGGCCGGACGCGGTGGCGTGAGGGTTCGGGTGGCGCGGTAGCGTGACGGGTGGGCTGTCGGAGGTGAACGTGGCGTTGCTGTCGCCGGGTTCGGCATGGGGGTGCTGATGCCGCCGTGCGGAGTCCGGGGGAGCGACGGGGGCCGTGCAGGGCCCCGGCCGCGTACGCCGGGTGGCGAAAGACCGCGCAAAACATGGCCGTTCCCCGCCGCTTCAACCCGCTGGACCCCGGGAACAAGAATGCAAGGACCAGGAGTTCGTACTTCGGGCCCCTGAGATCCTGGACCCACCGAGCCACGTCCCGACGCACAACCCCCCCCGGCGCCGGGACTTCCCAAAGCCGGGTCCGGCGCCCTCCCCCCGGGCGCCGGACCCGGCTTCCTCGTGCGTGCCGTCGGCCGGCGGGTCACCCCGGACCTGAACCCCGGGGTGGCCCGCCAGATGGCAGATTGTGTCACATGGGCATAGCCTGCCGGGCGTGAGCAGCACCACCCCGACGCCGCCTTCTTCCCCGCTTCCCGCGGTCTCGCTGACCGAACGGCGCAAGGCCGAGACCCGTATGGAGATCGCCCGCGCGGCGGCCGGTCTCTTCGTCCGGCAGGGCCTGCGGGCCACCCGTGCAGAGGACATCGCCCAGGCGGCCGGCATCGCCCCGCGCACCTTCTACCGGTACTTCGCCAGCAAGGAAGAGGCCATCGGCCCGCTCTACGCCACCGGCGCCCAGCGCTGGGTGGCGGCGGTGCGTGCCGCGCCCGCCGAGGTGCCCCTGCCGCAGGTGCTGGAGGACGCCGTGCGCCACACGCTCACCCCCGGCCTCGGTGTGTCGGCGGCCTCCTGGGACTGGGTGCGCACCCTGATCCGGCTGGCCGAGGCGAACCCCGCCCTGCGCCGGGTGTGGGCCGAGGTGTGCCGGGCGTCGGAGCGGAGCCTGGCGGAGGCGCTGGCGGAGCGGCTGACGGCCGCTCGGGCCCCGTACGACGCCGACAACGTTGCCGTCCACACCCGGCTGTGCTTCACCGCCGCCGTCGCGAGCGCGGCCGTCCGCACGGCCGTGGAGAGCTGGGCGGCCGGCGACGGCCCCGCCGAGGGCCCCCGTGGCCCGGCCGAACTGGCGGTCGCCAACCTCGCGGCGCTACGGGGCTTCGCGTGGGGGGACTTGGCGGCGGCTGACGACCGTTCCCGAGAGGCCTGACGCCAGTTCACGGTCCTCCCCGAGGAGCCTGACGCCGACTCACGGCCGTTCCTGTGAGGTCTGAGGTCAGGTCGTGAGTCCTCCCGTCAGGCTTGATGCAGGGCCATGGGCCTTTTCCGTGAGGCCTGACGCCGGGGCGTGGGTCCTTCCGGCAGGCATGACGTCGGCTCACGATCGTTCCCGTGAGGCCTGACGTCAGGTCACGGGCCCTTCTGAAGGGACCGACGCCACGTCACCCCGCACCGCCCGCCGCCCGGCTCATCCGCGCGCCCAGCTCCCGTACCGCCTCCACCAGCTCCGCAGGCTCCTGCACCGTGAACTCGTGCCCCAGCATCGCCAGCCGTACCGCCATCCAGTCCTTGGCGTCGCTCGCCGTCGCGCGCAGCCGGCAGCTGTTCTCGCCGAGCGGCTCGGGCGTGCCCATCCAGCCCGGCAGGCGGGCCGCGACCGCCCCGGCCGGTGCGGCGAAGGTGACGACCATCTCGTACGACTCCCGCGCGCGGTACATGGACCGGCGCAGGAACTCCGCCGCGCTCCCCGTCGGCAGTTCCCTCGGCGCGAACCGCGCCCCGGTCGCGAAGGGGTCGCTCACCCGGTCGACGCGGAACGTCCGCCAGTCCGCGCGGTCGAGGTCGTACGCCACGAGGTACCAGCGCCGCCCGGTCGACACCAGTCGGTACGGCTCGGTCACCCGCCGGGACTCCGTGCCGTCGGCGGCCCGGTAGGCGAACCGCAGCCGCTCGTGCCCGGCCACCGTGGAGGCCATGACGGTGAGCGTCTCCGGGGCGATCGTCGCACCGTCGCCGCTGGTCAGCGGGGTGGTCGCGGCCTGGAGCGTACTGACGCGGTGGCGCAGCCTGCCGGGCAGCACCTGCTCCAGTTTCGCCAGCGCCCGCACCGACGCCTCGTCCACGCCCTCCAGCGCGTGCCCGGCACCGGCCCGCAGTCCCACCGCGATGGCCACCGCCTCCTCGTCGTCGAGCACCAGCGGCGGCATCGCCTTGCCGGCGACGAGCCGGTAACCGCCGTCCGCGCCCATCGTCGCCTGTACGGGATAGCCGAGCTCGCGCAGCCGGTCGACGTCCCGCCGGACCGTGCGCCGGGAGACCCCGAGCCGGTCGGCCAGCTCGCCGCCGGGCCATTCGCGGGGCGTCTGGAGGAGGGAGAGGAGCTGGAGGAGCCGGGCCGGAGTGTCCGTCGTCATGAGAACGAGGATGCCGCAGAAGTAGGACCTGATCTGACCTACTTGGGGAATAGCTTCTGAGACATGAACTCCACCGACACCCCGCAGGCACCACAGCCCGTCGAGGGCGACCGTCGCCGCTGGTTCGCGCTGGCGATCGTGATGACCGCGGCCTTCATGGACCTCGTCGACGTCACGATCGTCAACATCGCGATCCCGTCGATCCGGCGCGACGAGGGCGCGACCTTCAGCCAGATCCAGTGGATCACCGCCGGTTACGCGCTGGCCTTCGCCGCCGGGCTGGTCACCGGCGGCCGGCTCGGCGACATCCACGGCCGCAAGCGGGTCTTCCTCATCGGCATCGGCGGCTTCACCCTCGCCTCCGCGCTGTGCGGGTTCGCCGTGAACCCCGAGATGCTGGTCGCCTCCCGCATCCTGCAGGGCGCCATGGCGGCGCTGATGGTGCCGCAGGTGCTGTCGATCGTGCACGCGACCTTCCCGCCGCACGAGCGCGGCAAGGTGTTCGGGCTGTTCGGCGCGATCGTCGGCCTTGGCGCGGTGTCCGGGCCGCTGCTGGGCGCGCTGCTGACCGAGTGGAACCTGTTCGGCCTGGAATGGCGGCCGATCTTCCTGATCAACCTGCCGGTCGGCATCGCGGGCCTGGTCCTCGGCAGCCGCTTCATCACCGAGTCGAAGGCGCCGCGCGCCCTGAAGCTGGACCTGGTGGGCGTCGCGCTGGTGACGCTGGGGCTGCTGATGCTGATCTACCCGCTGACCCGCGGGCGTGAGCTGGGCTGGCCGCTGTGGGGGTACGTGTCGATGGCCGGCGCGCTGGTGGTCTTCGGGGCGCTGGTGGCGTACGAGCGGGTCAAGGGCGCGCGGGACGGCTCCCCGCTGATCGAGCTGTCGCTGTTCAAGGTGAAGAGCTTCGCGGCGGGCATCGCGGTGCAGACGGTGTTCGGGGTCGGCCTCGGCGTCTTCTTCCTGGTCTGGACGCTGTACATGCAGGAGGGCCTGGGCTGGAGCGCGCTGCGGGCCGGGCTGACCGGGGTGCCGTTCTCCGTCGCGGTCTCCGCGGCGGCCGGGATGTCGGTGCAGCTGCTGGTCCCGCGTTACGGGCGCAAGGTGCTCCAGGCGGGCGCGCTGGTGATGGCGGCGGGCGTCCTGCTCTACATCTGGGAGTCCGAGCGCTACGGCATGGGCATCACCTCCTGGCAGATGGCGCTCCCGCTGGTGGTCATGGGCGTCGGCATGGGACTGATCGTGGCCCCGCTGACCGACGCGGTGCTGTCCGAGGTGCCGCGTGAGCACGCCGGGTCGGCGTCGGGGCTGATCAACACCGTGCAGCAGATGGGGAACGCGCTGGGGCTCGGCCTGGTGTCGGTGGTCTTCTTCGGGGTGATCGACGAGCGGCTCGCCCCGGCCGAGGTGGGCCCGGCCTTCGCGGACGGCTTCCAGCACGCGCTGGGCTACGTGGCCGCGGTGATGGGCGCGATCTTCCTGCTGATGTTCGCCCTGCCCAAGCGCCCCGCCCAGCACGTGGAGGGAGCGGGGGAGGCTCCGGTGGCGGTGGAGAAGGAGCGGGAACTCGTGGCCTGAGCGGGCCGACTCCGAGGGCCCGGCACCCCATGGAACTCATGGGGTGCCGGGCCCTCGGCGTGCAGACGTGCAGACGTGCAGGCGGTGGACGTGCGGACGTACGGGCATGAACGGAAGCCCGCTCATGCCCACATGTGCCCGTCTCTGTTTACTTCCCGGACATTCGGACGTACTCTGCGAGCGAAACCACACGTTCGGGCATGAACGGACTCGGAGGCACGCCACCATGTACGCACCGGAACGCCAGCAGGAGATCCTGCGGCTCGCCCGCGACGGCGGCCGGGTGGACGTGGTCTCGCTGGCCGAGGAGTTCCAGGTGACCGCCGAGACCATCCGCCGGGACCTCAAGGCCCTCGACCGCGCCGGCCTGGTCCGCAGGGTGCACGGCGGGGCCATCCCCGCCGGACGCCTCGACTTCGAGCCGGACCTCGCCGAGCGGGAGACGACCGCGGCCGACGAGAAGGACCGCATCGCCAGGGCCGCCCTCGCCGAACTCCCGGCCGACGGCACGCTGATCGTGGACGCCGGTTCGACGGCCGCGCGGCTCGCCGGGATCCTGCCGGCGGAGGCCTCCCTCACCGTCGTCACCCACAGCCTGCCCATCGCGGCCCGCCTCGCCGACCACCCCGGCATCCAGCTCCACCTCGTCGGGGGGCGCGTACGGCACCGTACGCGCGCCGCCGTGGACGCCTGGGCGCTGCGCGCGTACGCCGAGATCCGCGCGGACGTGCTCTTCGTGGCCGCCAACGGGTTCTCCGCCGAACACGGGCTGACCACGCCCGACCTCGCCGAGGCCGCCGTGAAGCGCGCGGCCATGGCCGCAGCCCGCCGGGTGGTGCTGCTCGCCGACTCCTCCAAGCACGGCCAGGAGCACTTCGCCCGCTTCGGCGACCTGAGCGACGTGGACCTGCTGATCACCGACAGCGGGCTCGGCCCGGACGACGCCGCCGCGATCGAGCACGGCGGCACGGAAGTGGTACGCGCATGATCCTCACCGTCACCCCCAACCCGTCCCTGGACCGCACCTACGAGGTCCCCTCGCTGGACCGCGGCGAGGTCGTCCGGGCCACCGGCGAACGCGTCGACCCCGGAGGCAAGGGCGTCAACGTCTCCCGCGCCGTCACCGCGGCCGGCCGGCGCACGGTCGCCGTACTGCCCCTGGGCGGCGCACCGGGCGCCCTGGTCGCCGACCTGCTCGACGCCCAGGGCATCGAGGTCGCTCCGGTCCCGGTCGCCGGCGCCACCCGCTCCAACATCGCGCTCGCCGAGGCCGACGGCGTACTGACGAAGATCAACGCGCCGGGCCCGGAACTGACCGAGGCCGAACGGGAACTGCTCCTGGACACCGTGCGCCGGCAGTCCCCGGGCGCCGACTGGATCGCCTGCTGCGGCAGCCTGCCGCGCGGACTCGCCCCCTCCTGGTACGCCGAACTGGTCACCCGGGTGCACGCCGCCGGCGTACGCGTCGCGCTGGACACCTCCGGACCGGCGCTGCTCGCGGCCCTGCGCGAACGGCCCGACGTGGTGAAGCCGAACGCGGGGGAGCTGGCCGAGGCCGTGGGGCGGCCCCTGATCACCGTGGGCGACGCGCTGAAGGCGGCCGAGGAGCTGCGGGGGATGGGCGCCCGGGCCGTCCTGGCGAGCCTCGGCGCCGACGGGCAGCTCCTCGTGGACGACGACGGCGCCTGGTTCGGCACCGCCGCGGTGGACGCCGTCCGCAGCAACGTGGGCGCGGGCGACTCCTCGCTGGCCGGGTTCCTCGTCGCCG
>NZ_NCTE01000201.1:0-12191 GCF_002114215.1 Streptomyces sp. 13-12-16
GGCGTGGCCCTGCCGCTGGCCGCGGCGGCCCCCGCGGTGTACGTCCTGGGGCGGCTGGTCGGCTGACGGCCGGCGGGCAGGGCTCCTGTCACAGGTGATCCACAATCCTCCGGCCCCCACCCCCCACGGCGTTACTCTCGCGCAGGACGGCCGCCGGTCGTCGGGTACGACACCGAAGAAACCGCCGGGTGGGGGCCACCGCATGCGCGCACTGCGAATACTGCTCATCGTCATCGTGATACTCGGCGGAATCTTCGTCGTCGTCGACCGCGTGGCCGTCGACTTCGCCGAGGGCGAGGCGGCGGACCGCCTGAAGGCGACCGAGAACCTGGCGAGCACCCCCGACGTGTCGATCAACGGCTTCCCCTTCCTCACCCAGCTCGCCGGCGGCACCCTCGACGAGGTGGAGGTGGGGATCCAGGACTACGAGGCCGGCACCGGCGACGGCGCCGAGCGGATCCGCATCGCCGACCTGCGCGCGGACATGCGCGGCGTCGACTTCTCCACCGACTTCAGCTCCGCCGTCGCCGACAGCGCCACCGGCACCGCCACCCTCGCCTACGACGACCTGCTGAAGACCGCCGGCGGGGCCGAGCCCGGCCGGGTGGCCCCCGGCGTCACCGCCAGGATCGTCGGCCTGTCCGACGGCGGCAACGGGAAGATCAAGGTCGAGCTGGAGGCCACCGTGCTGGGCGCCGAGCTGCCCGAGCCGGTCGCCGTGCTCAGCTCCGTGACGGTCGTGGACGGCGACACCGTGCGCGTGAAGGCCGACGCGGTACCGGCGTTCGGCGGGGTCGAGATCGTCGAGTCCAGCGTGCGGCGGGTCACCGACTTCGAGCAGAGGATCGACGGACTGCCCGGCGGCATCCGGCTGGACAAGGTCGAGGCGGCGGAGGACGGCGTGGACATCACGGTGAAGGGTTCCGACGTCCGTCTGGTCGGGTAGGGAGTGGTTCGACGGGGGCGTTGTCCGACAGGCGAGACGAGGGCGTCCGCAGGGCAGATGCGAGGGCGGGGCCGGGAGGGACCGGGGGGCGGGAGGGGCCGCTCCCCCGATACCCTGTCCCGTATTACGGACGATCGTGTCTCAGAATGCGACACACCGGTGACACGCCCGCCCGTCCCTCCTTACGATCGGACCCATGCAGGATCAGACGAGCGTCCTCCGTTCGGGGGGACAGGCGGATCTCACGAAGCGGCGGGCAGTGGACCTGTGCCGTGTCGCCGCCATGCTCTGTCGTTCTTTCTGACTTCTGAGCGGACGTCGACGTCCGCCTTCCCGCCCCGCCCCCGCTGAGGGCACCCGTGCGCCGGCCCCGTGGGGCCGCGCACCCTCTCACCCGCACGCCCCGCCGCAACTGCCCCGGAGGAGAAAGAACATGAGCCGCAGCGACGTCCTGGTCGACGCCGACTGGGTCCAGGAGCACCTGGACGACCCGAGCATCGCCATCGTCGAGGTGGACGAGGACACGTCCGCCTACGAGAAGAACCACATCAAGAACGCCATCCGGATCGACTGGACGCAGGACCTCCAGGACCCGGTCCGCCGTGACTTCGTCGACCAGGCCGGCTTCGAGAAGCTCCTGTCGGACAAGGGCATCGGCAACGACCACACGGTCGTCCTCTACGGCGGCAACAACAACTGGTTCGCCTCGTACGCCTACTGGTACTTCAAGCTGTACGGCCACGAGAACGTCAAGCTCCTCGACGGCGGCCGCAAGAAGTGGGAGCTCGACGCCCGCGAGCTGGTCCCCGGCGACGAGGTGCCGGAGCGCCCGAAGACCGACTACAAGGCGAAGGCGCAGGACACGTCCATCCGTGCCTTCCGCGACGACGTCGTGGCCGCCATCGGCAACCAGAACCTGGTCGACGTGCGCTCGCCCGACGAGTTCTCCGGCAAGCTGCTCGCCCCGGCCCACCTGCCGCAGGAGCAGTCGCAGCGCCCGGGCCACGTCCCGTCGGCCGCCAACATCCCGTGGTCGAAGAACGCCAACGACGACGGCACCTTCAAGTCCGACGACGAGCTCAAGGCGCTCTACGAGGCCGAGCAGGTGGACCTGGCCAAGGACACCATCGCCTACTGCCGCATCGGTGAGCGCTCCGCGCTGACCTGGTTCGTGCTGCACGAGCTGCTCGGCGTGGAGAACGTCAAGAACTACGACGGCTCCTGGACCGAGTACGGCTCCCTCGTCGGCGTGCCGATCGAGCTCGGCTCCGGCAAGTAGTCCCTCCCGACCGACCTTTCCAGACCCCTTCAGGAGTAAGACATGTGCGGTGCGAAGGCCGGCGGCCCGGACGCCTCGACGATCAAGCCCGGTGAGACCACCATCCAGGGTCAGGTGACCCGCGACGGGGAGCCGGTGACGGGCTACGTCCGTCTGCTGGACTCGACCGGCGAGTTCACCGCGGAGGTCCCGACCTCCGCCACCGGACAGTTCCGCTTCTACGCGGCGGAGGGCACCTGGACCGTCCGCGCCCTGGTGCCCGGCGGCACCGCCGACCGCACGGTCGTCGCCCAGCAGGGCGGTCTGGCCGAGGTCGCGATCGCGGTCTGAGGACACGGGAACGGCCGAGGGGCCGCACCCCACGGGTTGGACGCCCGGGGTGCGGCCCTTCGGCGTGTCCGGACCTACGCTGGACCCATGTACGCGCGCAGGCGGCACGTCTACTTCGCCATGATGGGCACCTGCATCGGGCTGTTCGTCCTGGCCTGGGGCGTGGTGCGGCTGTGGTCGGTGCCGGCGGCCGTGGGCATGTGTCTCGTGGCCATGGTCATCCCGCCGGTCGCCGCGGTGATCGCCAACCGGCGGGGGCCGGAGGACCGCTGGTGGGACGATCCTCCCCCAAGCTCTCGGCTCCGCTCGAGCAGGGGGGACCCCCATGGCGACCCGGAGTCCGACGAGTGGTGGGACGAGCTGGACGGCAGGAAGCGGCCCCGGTAGGGCGGGCCGCTCAGTAGACGAGCGCCTGCGTCCCGTCCGCCATCGCCTCCTGCACGAAGACCTGCGCGCCGGCGATCCGTACGCCCTCGAGGACGTCCTTCTCGGTGATGTCGCGGCGGGCCGCGCACTGGGTGCACAGGGTGATCCGGCCGGTGGCCAGGACCGAGTCCAGCAGGTCGGGCAGCGGGGCGGCGTGCGGCAGCTCGAACTCGGCCGCGCGGCCCGGCAGGGCGAACCACGCGGACTCGCCGGTGAGCCACAGGGAGACCTCGACCCCGCTGGCCGCGGCCACCGCCGCCACCGTGAACGCCTGCGAGCAGCGCTCGGGTGCGTCGGTTCCCGCGGTCACTTTGATCACAAGCTTCTTCGCCATGACCGAATCGTAATCATGATCGCTACAACTTCGGTCGCCACCTGTGGGTCTCCTGTGCGCGCGTGGATGGAATACGCGCTTCACCTTCTGTGGGGGACGTCTTGGAACAACCCGAAGAAGCGACCGACGCCCCGGACGCACCGAGATCCGAGGATGCGCCGGAGGCCGTCCCGGCCCCGGAGACACCCGTGGACGAGACTCCGGAAACGCCGGAGGCCCCGGCTCCGGAAACACCGGTGGGCGAGACTCCGGAAACGCCGGAGGTCCCGGCTCCGGAGGCGCCCCGGAAACGCCGGCGGGGGCGGACGGCCGTGCTGATCGCCGCCGCGGCCGTGCTCGGCGTGGTCGCCGGCACCTGCACCGGATACCTCGTCCAGGCCGACCGTGAGCCCACCAGGCTGCCGCCGCTGTCGCAGCCGGTGCTCGCGCAGGCGAAGGGCGAGGCGCCCGAGCCGCTGCCGGCCGACCGGGACCGCCGCGTGAGGATCGACGGCGACCTGCGTGAACTGCTGCTGAAGAAGCCGCGCGGCACGCGGGAGCCCGACTGGCCGATGGGCGAGGACGGCTGGATGGACCTCGCCGAGTACGCCGGCAACTACGAGGAGTCCGGCTCGATGTTCGGACAGCTGGCCATGGAGGGGTTCCGCCGGGCGGCCGTCGTCGGCTGGCTCGACGACAAGGACTACAGCGTGGAGATCCGGCTGGTCCAGTTCCGCCAGGAGGAGGTGCTGGGGGCCGTCGGCAACGTCGAGAACAGCCAGTACTGGGCGGACGACGAGGGGGACACGGACAGCTGGGTCATCCCCGGCACCGGGGAGGGCAGGGCGTACGTCCACGGCGAGCCCTACGCCGAACCCGGCTACGAGCCCCTGTACAGCGCGGAGGCGCACGCCTGGCGCGGTGACATCTCCATGGAGATCTGGGTGTACGGAACCAAGCCGGTCCCCAAGAAAATGATCATGGATCTGGCCGAGCGGCAGATGGAGCGGCTGTGAACGAGACACAGAACCCGGCACCCGTCCCGCCCGCCCCGCCCGTCCCCGACGGCACCCCCGCCGCGGTCCCCGCGAAGCGGCCCGTGCGGTGGGGCCGTGTCGCGTCCGTCGTCGGCTCCGTGCTGCTGGCCGGGGCCGTCGTCACGGGCGTCGGGTACACCGTCGTGACCGTGGACGGCGCCGACCGCGACGCCGCCGCGCCCGAGTGGAGGTTCCCGAAGGAGGCGGCGGCCGAGGGCGAGAAGGCCGAGCCGGAAGGGCTGGCCGGGACGCTCGTACCGTACGGGTCCGACTGGTTCCCGGGGCCCGACTTCGGCGAGTTCGGCTCGGACACTCAGCTCAGCGGCGGCCGGGCCACGGCACTGCAGAAGGAGTCACTGCGCGATCTGCCGCGCTCCGAGCGCAAGCGGCTGGAGAAGGAGATCGACGGCTGGCGCATCGAGGGCATGGCGATGCGCAGCTACACCAGCGGATCGAACAGCGTCTACAACGAGGACGAGGTCCACACCGTGGGCATCGTGCTCGCCCGGATGGAGAACAAGGCGGCCGTGCGGGACTTCGCGCGGTTCCAGACCGAGTTCCTCGACGCCCTCGACATCTTCCGCAAGGGGCCGAAGATCAAGGGCCACGAGGACGCCCAGTGCTTCCTGCCACCGGCGGACGCGGACGGCGGCCTCGACATGATGCACTGCTCCGCCCGTGTCGGGAACGTCCTGGTCACCCTCACCGCGGACGGCGCGAAGCCGCTGGACACCAAGAGCGTCGCCGCACTGTTCCGCGAGCAGCTCGACCGTATCGACGAACCGGGGAAGGCCGTATGACCGAGCAGCCGCAGATCCTCGTACCCGCCCCGCCCACGGAGCCACCGGCCGCACCGGATGCACCGGCCGCACCGGATGTACCGGAGGCGGTGGCCGATCCCGGGCCGCCGCCGCGCAAGGACCGCCGGGTGCTGCGGGCCGCCCTGCGCTGGACCGCCGCCGTGGCCGTCTTCGCCGTGGCCGGCGCGGGCACGGCGTACGGGATCACCCGGATGGAACGGACGGACGTACCCGGCCTGGCGACCGCGTCCGACGGGCGGTGGGACTACCCGGAGCTGACGAAGCCGCCGCTGCCCGCCGGCAGCCCCGGACCCCAGGAGGAGTCCAACCCGGCCGGCACCCACCACGCCGACCTGCGCGCCCTCCTGCTGCCCGCCCCGGCGGGGGCGAAGGAGAACAAGGCGCTGCGCGGCGAGGACGGCTGGCTGGCGACGGACGACTTCCTCGAGGAGTACGCGGAGGAGGACAACCGGGACACCTTCCGGCAGGAGCTCGTCGACGCCGGGCTGCGGCACATCGCGGCCCGCGGCTGGACGACCGGGGACGGCACCCGGACGAGGATCTACCTGCTGCGGTTCGACACCGCGGCCGTGGTGGAGAACTCCTTCTTCGAGCCCCACTTCTCGTACATCTCGGCCTACCCGGTGAAGGGCGCCGACTTCACCGAGAACGACGAGTCGTTCCCGGTGAAGTCGGAGGTCGCGGGGGTCCAGCGCTCGGCCCAGGTCGAGACCGAGCCGTACGGGGAGGAACAGGACCGCCAGGCCTACCTCGCCGCCGGTGACGTCCTCGCCGTCGTGCTGCAGTCCCGGAAGGGCACCGCGCCCGCCGTGCCGTTCCGGCAGACGGTCGTGCTGCAGAGCCAGCTGCTGGGCTGAGGCACGGGAGGCACCACCTCGCACGACAGGGGCCGGCCCCGGCCGCGTAAGCTGGGGACCGGCCCTGTGCACACCACCGCACTCCCCCCGCTCAAGGAGCACCCCGTGGTTATCTTCTTCGAAGCCCTGCTGGTCCTGGTTGCCGTCGGCGTCCTCGCCTTCGCCGGGCTGACCGTGAAGAAGCTGTACCAGGGCCAGCGCTGATCACCGACGCCAGGAAGTTCCGCTCATGATCGAGATCCCGTCCGACCTGCACAAGGACCTCGTCCCGCTCGCCTTCCTCCTCGGCAACTGGGCCGGCGCGGGCGTGCACGACTTCCCCGGCGCCGAGAAGTGCAACTTCGGCCAGGAGGTCACGTTCACCCACGACGGCCGGGACTTCCTGGAGTACAGCTCCCACACCTGGGTGCTGGACGGCGACGGCAACAAGGTCCGCCCGCTGGAGTCGGAGCACGGCTTCTGGCGGATCGACGCGGACCGCAAGGTCGAGGTCACCATGACCCGCGACGACGGCGTCATCGAGATCTGGTACGGCGAGCTCGCGCACCAGAAGCCGCAGATCGACCTGGTGACGGACGCGGTCGCGCGCACCGCCGCCTCGGGGCCCTACAACGGCGGCAAGCGGCTGTACGGCTACGTCAAGAGCGACCTGATGTGGGTCGGCGAGAAGCAGACCCCCGAGGTCGAGCTGCGCCCCTACATGTCGGCGCACCTGAAGAAGGTCGTCACCCCGGAGGAGGTCGAGCGCTGGGCCAAGGCCCTGCCCGACGACATGCCCGACGACGGGATCGCCTTCTTCAAGTAGGCCCCCGCCCGAGAGGTCCTAGACTCGTGGGTGTGGTGAGCACCGACTGGAAGAGCGACCTCAGGCAGCGCGGCTACCGGCTGACCCCGCAGCGGCAGCTCGTGCTCGAAGCCGTGGACACCCTGGAACACGCGACCCCCGACGACATCCTCGGCGAAGTGAGGAAGACGGCGTCGGGGGTCAACATTTCCACCGTGTACCGCACGCTGGAGCTCCTCGAGGAGCTGGGGCTGGTCAGCCACGCCCACCTCGGGCACGGTGCGCCGACCTACCACCTCGCCGACCGGCACCACCACATCCACCTGGTCTGCCGGGACTGCACGAACGTGATCGAGGCCGACCTGTCGGTGGCCGCCGAGTTCACCGCCAAGCTGCGCGAGCAGTTCGGTTTCGACACCGACATGAAGCACTTCGCGATCTTCGGCCGGTGCGAGGACTGCTCCCGGAAGGCCCCGGCCACCGAGTCGTAGGCTAGGCGCATGAAGAGCCCCCTGCTGACCCTGCCCGGCGCCGTCCCCGCCGAGGGCGTGGACGAAGGCGTGGCCGCCCACTACGGCGACCTGTTCCGCGAGCAGCGCGCCCTCGCCGACGGCACCGGTTTCGTCGACCTGTCCCACCGCGGGGTCGTCACCGTCTCCGGTCCGGAGCGGCTGGCCTGGCTGCACCTGCTGCTCACCCAGCACGTCAGTGACCTGCCGCCGCACCGTGCCACCGAGGCGCTGATACTTTCCGCCAACGGCCACATCGAGCACGCGCTCTACCTGGTCGACGACGGGGAGACGGTCTGGGCGCACGTCGAGCCCGGCACCCAGGAGGCGCTGATCGCGTACCTGGAGTCGATGAAGTTCTTCTACCGGGTCGAGGTCGCCGACCGCACCGCCGACATCGCGGTGGTGCACCTGCCGGCCGGGTCCATCGCGGAGGTGCCCGAGGGGACCGCGGTCCGCGAGACGCCGTACGGGCGGGACCTGTTCCTGCCGCGCGGCGAGCTGGAGTCGTACGCGGAGAAGGCGGGGCCGCCCGCCGGGATCCTCGCGCACGAGGCGCTGCGGGTCGAGCGGCACCGGCCGCGGCTCGGCTTCGAGACCGACCACCGCACCATCCCGCACGAGCTGGGCTGGATCGGCAGCGCCGTGCACCTGCAGAAGGGCTGCTACCGGGGGCAGGAGACGGTCGCCCGGGTGCAGAACCTGGGGAAGCCGCCGCGCCGGCTGGTCTTCCTGCACCTGGACGGCAGCGAGGTGCACCTGCCGGTGGCGGGGACCGAGATCCGGGTCGCGGACGACGGCCCCGACGGGCGGAAGATCGGGTTCGTCACCACGTCCGTACGCCACTACGAGCTGGGGCCGGTCGCGCTGGCGCTGGTGAAGCGGAACGTGCCGGTGGACGCGCGGCTGCTCGCGGGGGACACGGCCGCCGCGCAGGAGACCGTCGTCGAGCCCTGAGCGGTACGGATCGGCCCCGAGCCGTAGGGATCGGCCCCGGCCGCACGGTCCAGCCCGGGGCCGTACGGCTCAGATCTCCAGCAGGACGGTGAACGGGCCGTCGTTGGTCAGCGACACGCTCATCTTCGCGCCGAAGCGGCCCGTCGCCACCGTCGCGCCCAGCGCGCGCAGTTGCGCGACCACCTCGTCGACCAGCGGCTCGGCGACGTCGCCGGGGGCGGCGGCGTTCCAGGTGGGGCGGCGGCCCTTGCGGGCGTCGCCGTACAGGGTGAACTGGCTGATCACCAGCAGCGGGGCGCCGAGGTCGCTGCAGGACTTCTCGTCCTGGAGCATCCGGACCGACCAGAGCTTGCGGGCGAGCTGCGCCGCCTTCTCCTTGGTGTCCTCGTGGGTGACGCCGACGAGGACGCACAGCCCCTCGCCCTCGATCGCCCCCACCGTCTCGCCGTCCACGACCACGCTCGCGCCGTCGACCCTCTGCACCACTGCTCGCATACGACCATCATGCCGGTCGGCGAACAGACGGCCGACGGCGGCCCGCGGAGGGCCCCGGCCGGGCTATTTTTACTCCTTAACGCCCATCTGGGGTGGATCGGGGGCACTCGCTCACAATGTGGCCGCTCGGGGTGGCACGATGCTGGCACATGCCGGTCGAGGGGACGGTTGAGGCATATGAGCACACCAGGGATCGGACAGCCGCCCGGGGCTGTCTCGTCGACCCAGACGGGGATCGGGGAACGGGAGTTCTGCCGGCCGCCCACACAGCGCACGGACAGCCCGGTGCTGCCCGAGGACCGGGCGGTGCACGATCTGATCGTGCTCAGCCTGGCCGAGCTGCGGACGGTGCGGCGCGACGCGCAGCGCGACGAGGCCGACCTCAGTTACGTACGGCGGCTGCTGCAGGGGCGGATCGACATCCTGCGGGCGGAGCTGGCCCGGCGCCTGCCGGAGGAGACACCCTCGGTCGTCGCGCCGGAGGAGGCGTCCGTCGTCGAGCGGCTGGGGGAGATCCTGCGGGACACCCCGGCCCGGCACCGTTCCTCCGCCCGGCACGTGACGCTGGGGACGCCGCAGGGGGAGGAGTACCGGCGGCTGGCGGCCGAGACGCTCGCCGAGGTGGAGCTCTCCGACCTGGGCGCCCGCACGGACGGGGAGCTGCACACCGCGATGGGGCGGCTCGTGCTCTGCGAGCAGCAGGTGTCCCGGCGACGGCAGCGGCTGCAGCGCACGGCCGACGAGTGCAGCGCGGAGATCGCGCGCCGGTACCGGGACGGGGAGGCGCAGGTGGACGACCTGCTCGTGTGAGCGGGCCGGGGGAAAACCTCTTCGACACCCGGCGCGCGGCCGACCTACCGTGATCCCATGACCTCCCGCGCCGATGTCGACGTACGTCCGATCACCGAGTCCGAGTTCGCCGACTGGCAACGGGCCATGAACGTCGGGTTCCTGCGGGAGCCCACCCTGTCCGAGGAGATCATCGAGGCGCGCCGGGCGCAGTTCACGCCCGGCCGGTCGACGGGGGCCTTCGACGGCGGGCGCTGCGTCGCGACGTTCCGGTCCTTCGCACAGGAGCTGACGGTGGTCGGCGGGGCGACCGTGCCCGCCGACGCCGTCACCAACGTCACCGTCACCGCCACCCACCGCCGTCGCGGACTGCTGACCCGGATGATGGAGCGGGATCTCGCCGCCGCGAAGGAGCGCGGGGACGTCGTCGCGACGCTGATCGCGGCCGAGTACCCGATCTACGGGCGGTACGGCTTCGGGCCGGCCACCACGGCGACCGAGTGGACGATCGACGTGCCGCGCGCCGGTCTCGACCCGCGCCGGGCGGGCCCGGAGGACGGCGGCCGGGTCGACCTCGTGGACGCGGAGGACGTCCGCAAGTTCGGCCCCGAGCTGCACGAGCGGCTGCGCCGCATCCAGCCGGGTGCCGTCAGCCGGGACGAGCTGTGGTGGCGGACGACCACCGGCGCCGTGCGCTTCCACCCGACCTTCCACGAGCCGTACTACGCGGTGTACCGCTCGGCCGGCGGCGAGGTCGAGGGCATGGTCGCCTACACGGCGGACGACAACTGGGGGGACGCCAAACAGCCGTTGAACACGGTGCGGGTGAAGTGGCTGACCGGGGTGACCCCGGCGGCCGAGCGCGCGCTGTGGCTCTACCTGTGCTCCATCGACTGGGTGGTGAAGGTGAAGAGCGGCTGGCGGGCGCCCGACGATCTGCTCCCGCACTTCCTGCCGGACCCGCGTGCCGCCGCCGTCACCACGCAGGCGGACTGGATGTGGGTGCGGATGCTGGACGTCGTACGGGCCCTCGAGGCGCGGACGTACGGGGCCGCGGGGTCGCTGGTGCTGGAGGTGGCCGACCGGGCCGGCCTGGCCGGGGGGCGCTACCGGCTGGAGGCGTCCGCGGACGGGGCCGGGGTCTGTGTGCCGACCGGTGAGAGCGCCGATCTGACGCTGGACGTCGCCGAGCTGTCCGTGCTGTGGCTGGGGGACGAGTCCGCGGTGCGGCTGGCCGCGCTGGGCCGGGTCCGGGAAGAACGAGCGGGCGCCGCCCGTCAGGCCGACGCCCTGCTGCGTACTTCCAGGCGACCGTGGTGCCCGGACGTGTTCTGAGCGCTGTCGCTCCCGCGCTCCTGCCGCCTGCCTCCTTCCGCCGACGACGGGTGGGTCCTCATCCGTAGCGAGCTGTTCGGTTGTGGTTGTTGTGCGGGTGGTGCCCGCCGACGGGACTCCCGGCTCCCCTCCGGAAGGGAGCCCGGCCGGCGGTCCGTGCGGTGTGCTGTCAGCCGGACTGGGCGAGCAGCATCACGAGGATGACCGCGCCGATGCCGCTGATCGTGGTGTTGCGTGCCTTGATGCCCACGGTGAGGGCGACGAAGGCGATGATTCCCATCGGCCCGTACTTCCACTGGACGAGTTGCTCGAACCCGATGGCCAGGGCTGCGAGGACGATGGCGACGAGCGGCATGGCGGTCCCCCCTTGTCGTTCCCGGTTCCCGTTCCTTCTCCCGTCGACCAACCCTTGGGGCGGCCGACCAGGTTGTAGGAGTTGGTTACCAACTTGCTGTTAGTTATAGCCACTTGGAAGAGGCTTATAACCACCCTTCGCTGAACTGCCCGAAGATGGCGGGAAGTTGTAGTGTTCTGTCGTGGACCCGGAACACGTCTCCGTCAATGGGCGGAAGAAGCCGCAACGGCCACAGAGGACACACCGTGAGGTGGCCGACGAACTGCGCGCGCGGATCAGGTCCGGGGCGCTGCAGCCGGGTCAGCGCATGCCCACCCAGGCCCAGCTCGCCGCCGAGTTCGGCGTGGAGCGCCCCGCGGTGCGCCAGGCGCTGCGCATCCTGCAGTCGGAGCAACTGCTCACCAACGTCTCCAAGGGCGCCCCGGCGACCGTCGCCGCAGGCCCCGGCAGGGCGCCGACCGGCCCCTCGGTGCCCCCGCTGCCCACCACCGTGGGCCTCGCGCCCAGGATCGCCGCCGCCTTCGAGGCCGAGCACGTCGAGATCGACGCCGTCTGCCTGACCTCGATCTCCCTCACCCTGGCGCTCGGGGAGCCGCTGCGCCGGATCCACTCCGGACGGCTGAAACCGGCCAAGGTCGACCTGCGGGTGCTGCTGCCCAGCCGGGACATCGACCTCGCCTTCCCGGTGCCGGTCGAGGGGCGCGACGGCGACGAGGACCCGGTGCACGAGCGGTGGCTGGCCCAGCGCAACGCCCAGGGGCAGGTGCTGCGCCACAATCTGCTCGCGCTGCGCGCCACCCACGGCGTCGACGTGCACGTCTCCTTCCGCGCGCTGCCCTTCACCCCGCCGGTGAAGCTGTACCTGCTCAACGGGGAGGAGGCGCTGTTCGCCTACTACACGCTGGCGCGCGGCAAGGCGCAGATCGACCAGGAGTACCTGGAGACGTACGACGCGCAG
>NZ_NCTE01000201.1:12201-18825 GCF_002114215.1 Streptomyces sp. 13-12-16
CCCCCGCCGGTGAAGCTGTACCTGCTCAACGGGGAGGAGGCGCTGTTCGCCTACTACACGCTGGCGCGCGGCAAGGCGCAGATCGACCAGGAGTACCTGGAGACGTACGACGCGCAGGGCGTCCGGTCCCTGCTGTTCGGCTTCGAGCAGGGGCCGGGGCCGAGGGACACCACGTTCGTGGAGCAGTCGCACCTGTGGTTCAACGCGCTGTGGGAGACGATCAGTTCGGAGCTGGTGCTCACGGGCTGACGTCTCCCACGGGTCCGGGTGCGGCGGTGGCTCCTCACAGGGCCGGCCTCGTCACCAGCAGCGCGAGCAGGACCGCTCCGGCGGAGCTGACCCCCGGCCGGTTGGACCTGATGCCTATGGTGAGCAGCAGCAGGCCGAGGACGCCGGCCGCGCCGTACTTCCACTGGACGAGCTGTTCGACGGTGATGACCAGGACGGCGGAGACGAGGGCGAGGGCGGGCATGGCGTGTTCCTCCTTCGGGGGTGCGGGGCGGGGCTGTGGAACCAGAAGGCTGCCAACTTGGGAAAGTTGGCAGCCAACTCTGTAGAGGTTGTCCCCACTTGGCAGCTGCTTGCAAACAACTTTCAAGCAACTCCCTTCAGATGGATCAAAGTTGTAGCGTTTGGTCGTGACCCAGGAGAACGTGGCAGTGAACGGCAGCAGCAGAGTCTCGCCGCAGGAGATCGCCGACATCCTGCGGGAACGCATCCGGTCCGGCGAGCTCAGGACGGGCGACCGCCTGCCCACCCAGGCGGAGCTGGCCGAGGAGTTCGGCGTGGAGCGCGGCACCGTTCGCCAGGCCCTGCACACCCTCCGGGAGGACGGCCTGCTCACCAACCAGGGCAAGGGCAGCCCGCCGCGGATCGCCGAACCGGCCTCCGCCCTGGAGGAACCCCAGCCGACGACGGTGGGACTGGCACCGCGCCTGACGGCCGCGTTCTCGACGGCCCACGTACGGATCGACGCGGTGTGCCTGACCGCCGAGAGCCTGATGCTGGCGCTGAGCGAACCGGTCCGGCACATCCACGAGGGCCGCACCCGCCCCGAGGCGGTCGACGTCCGCATCCTGCTGCCCTCCCGGCGGATCAACCTGGCCTTCCCCGTCCCGGTCGAGGGCCGGGACGGCAACGACGACCCGGTGCACGAGCGGTGGCTGGCCCAGCGCAACGCCCAGGCCCGCGTGCTCCAGCACAACCTCCTCGCCCTGCGCGCCACCCACGGCGTCGACGTGCACGTCTCCTTCCGGGCCCTGCCCTTCACCCCGCCGGTGAAGCTGTACCTGCTCAACGGGGAGGAGGCACTGATCGGCTACTACATGCTGACCCGGCGCGAGGAGGAGTGGGAGAGCCACACCCTGGAGATGTACGACGCCCTGGGCTCCCAGTCCCTCCTCTTCCCCTTCGTCAAGGGGGACGGGCAGCGGGAGCGGGCATTCGTGGAGGAATCCCAGAAGTGGTTCGACGCCCTCTGGGAAACCATCACGACGGACCTGACACTCTCCTAGTGACTTCTGAGACGAAGCAGACCGATGCGGTGACGGCCGAGAAGCGGAACGAGACCGGGACCGACGACGAACCGAACGCGCTGCGGCGGCTGATCGAGGACGCCCGGGTCGTGCTGTGGGACTTCGACGGTCCCGTCTGCCGCCTGTTCGCGGGCCACTCGGCGGAGCGGGTGGCGAACGACCTGGCGTCCTGGCTGGAGAGCCGGGGACTGCACGGCCTGCTCACGGACACCGAACGCGAATCCCTGGACCCGCACTTCCTCCTGCGCGCCGTCGACCGCCGGCACCCCGGCAGCGACCTGGTCGCGGAACTGGAGGAGCGGCTCACCCAGGAGGAACTGCGCGCCACCGCCTCGGCGATGCCCACCCCGTACGCCGATCCGCTGATCCGCACCTGGACCGCGGTGGGCTCCCGGCTGGCCGTCACCACCAACAACTCCCCGCGCGTGGTGCGCGAGTACCTCGCCTCCCGCGGCCTCGGGGCCTGCTTCGCCCCCCACATATACGGCCGCACCCAGGAGCTGAGCCTCCTCAAACCCGACCCCCACTGCGTCAACCGGGCCCTGAACGCCATGGGCGCCGCCCCCGCGACCGCCCTGCTGATCGGCGACGCCCCGACGGACCTCCTCGCCGCACAGGCGGCCGGCGTCCCCTTCCTCGGCTACGCGCGCAACGAGCGCAAGGGCAAACTCCTGCGCGACGCGGGCGCCACGGTGGTCGTGGACTCGCTGGAACCGGTCCTCCGGTCGGTCCGCCACTGACGGCCGGCCTGTGAGATTGTCCCTGAGTGGACGGATACCGAACCGGCGAGGCCGGTGGCCGGGAGTTCGAGCGGGTTGCGGACGAATTACGCGGGCGGATGGCGGGAGGCGCGTATCCGCTGCGGTCCTTCCTGCCGTCGCAGCGTGACCTGGCCGAGGAACTGGGAGTCTCCCGCGGCACCGTGCAGCGGGCGCTGCGGGAGTTGGCGGACGAGGGCTGGATCGAGTCACGGCAGGGCAGCGGTTCACGGGTGGTCAGGACCCAGCACGTCCGGTCCTCGGCGGCCGAGGCCACGAGGCTGCGCGGCGCGGTGTGCCTGGCTCCGTTCATCAGCGAGGCCTTCGAGCAGGCCGAAGTCGCCCTGGACGTCCACACCCTGACGTCCGAGTCCCTCGACGCGCACATCCGGCTCCAGGCGGAACGCATCCGGGGCGGTTCCATCGCCCCCCAGCGCATCACGCTGCGCATGCTTCTGCCCGATCCGACGCTGCCGCTGCCCTACCCCCGGGTCATGGACGACCCGGGCGACCCCCGTTTGCGGGACCGGCTGCGCACGATCACCGAGCGGCACACCACATCGTTGCTGGGGGCGCTCAGGGACCTGCGGACTGAGGGCCTGGTGCCCTCCGTTGATGTGCGGATCCGACACACACCGCTCACCCCCACCTTCAAGCTCTACCTCTTCAACGACGTCGAAGCCCTGCACGGCGTGTACGAGGTCATCGAGCGGCCTGTGGCCCTGGGAGGGGGTGACGAGGTGGTCAGGGCTCTGGACGTCCTGGGTCTCGGGGCGACCTTGACCCACCACGAGAAGACGGACGACCCGTCCTCCTCCGGTTCCGTCTTCGTGGACAGCATGCGGCAGTGGTTCGACTCGGTATGGAACCTCCTGGCGAGCTAGCTCTCGGCATGGAGGGACCTCGTCGAAGGCGTCCTTCAGTGCGGGCGATGCTCCCGCGGCACCCACTGCGGATCGTCGATGACCGGCTCCTCGGGCTTGATCTGTTCCAGTTCCTCCCACAGGTTCCGGTGCCATTCCATGTAGTGCTCGGCGATCTCCCGCGTCGAGTGAGAAGTGGACCGTCTGTCCCAGCCGATGATGCGGACGTTTCCGTGCCTCGGGCTGAACCCCTCGGGGTCAAGAATTTTTTGACGGGAACCGCGCCAGTCGATCTCTCTCTTCTTTATGCCGTACGGAGCGGAGAAGACCTTTTCCTGGTTGAGTATGTAGAGCTTGCGATCGGGTACTTGCAGTGATTCCCGTATCTCGCATGCGATCCTTATGTCGGGATTCTTTGCGTGCACCCGGTCCAGTAGGTCCTTCAGCTCGTTCCAGTTCCGCCTGGTGAACCCCTCCCGCATGCGTTCACGGTTCTCCGGAGAGTCTCGGAAATAGAACGTGCCGTCCGGCAGTCCGGCGCTGCCGGGAGCGGGGACGAGCTTGGCTGGAAGGTTCATCGACAAATTGAGGTGGGCGATGGTGATGCGTAGCGTCAGTTCCCGGACGCTCACCTCCTCGTCTCCCAGTCTGTTGAGATGCTCCCTGAGCAGGTTGAGCAATGTCTGCATCGTAAAGCCGAAGAAGTCGACACGGATATGTCGGGCGTCGAACGCCTCCCGCATGAGAGGGCGTAAATCCTCCAGGTCGGTGAGGGCGTAGACGCCGTCGACCTCCTGTGGTTCGGAGTCCCCGACGGCATCGAAGAGGATCAGTGCGATGAGGGCGGCGAAGGAGCCCCCCAGGAAACCCTGCTCCTTGAGTTGGTCTCCCAGCGGTTCGACGATCTCGGCGGTGACGCCGAGCACGGCAACGGCAGCCAGCGTGGCCTTGACGATGCGAGGCTTCCACCGGTTCAGCGAATGCCGTATGCGTTCCAGCCCAGACAGGCTGCCGCCCCTCGGACTGCGAGGAGACACCCCCCACCCCCTTGCGCGTCACTGGAGCGACGCGACGGCGACCCACGAGACACACCATGATGCCGCGGCCGAAACCGGTGCGCCAGAAGGCTAGTTGGAGGAGTGCAGCTCGTCGGCCGCTCCGATGAGGGGCCTGTAGGACGTTATGACCAGCTCGGCGCCCTGTCGGCTCATCGCCTTCGCGCGGTCCGCCGACCGGCTGTATCCAAGAAAACGGGTCCCCGCGCTCAGGGCTGCTTCCAGGTCGGTCAACTGATCGCCGATGAGAAGGCAATCCGCGGGCTCGAGACCCAACTGTGCGACGGCTTGCTTTACGGAGTAGGGGTCGGGCTTCATGTGGCGGAGCTCATGGGGGTCGCGGCCCACAACGACCCCGAACCCCGACTGAAGACCGTGTCGTTTGAGGAACTCCCACACGGGGCCGTCCGAGTTGTTGCTCACGATGGCGAGCGCTGTGCCCTTCGCGCGAAGCAGCGCGTCGACTGCCGCGGTGACGCCTGGAACAGGGTCGGCCGATGCGACCGCGTCGTATTCCTGAGAGGTGACGATGGCCTCAGCTTCGGTAAGGGGCCGGGGGCCGAGGGCGGTGAGGGCCGGCTGGTCGTACGCGTCCCTGAGCAGGCGGAGGATGACGTGTGAGTCCCGGCACTCCTCGATGTCTTGCGGCAGGGGGCCCCAAAGGGGGCGCACCACGCTTTTGATCCTCTCCGCGACGGGCTGGGTCGGGTTGCCGCCGAAGAGATCCGTCACTGGGCCGTCGAAGTCGAAGAGCACAGCGCGTGCGGTGCTGAGCAGCTGACGCAGGGCCCTTTGATCGTTGAGTGTGTCGTCCATGGGTCTCCTCCCGCTCCCCGCTCGGTGTGGACCGGGGCGGGGCGTACCGTCAGCGTCGCACGCCAGAGGAAAGGGGGCGATGACATCCGGCCCCGCACACGCGCGCGTTCGGCACCCGTCCGGTGGAAGGGCGAGTGGGTGTGCTGGTGCTCGGGGCGCGTCGCTGAGGGGTGGAGAGTACTCTGCTATCACTTCTGCACCCTGCGAAAGGGTCCAAGGCAAGAGAAACGGGAAATGTCACCCGAATCGACTTCCATGGCTCGACTGCACGCCGTCGAGGTGAGTGGGGACGCGAGTGTGGTCGAGGGGCCGCTGCAGGGCTACCACCACGAGACCTACGTGTTTCCGCTTCCCGGCGGGCCGGCCTCGAAGCTTCCGGTGCGATGGAAGTGCCGAGAGCCGCGAGAGAACCTCCTGTGGTTCGACAGGCGGTGCTTTTCTTCGGAAGAAGAGCTGTTGAGGGCGCTGTCTGGGCGGATCTCACGCATCCCGGACGTCATTGAGGTCGGCCGTGTGGGACTGCAACGGTTCATCGAGGGGGAGACGCTGGCGGCGCTGCACGGCTCCGGCAGGGCGGTTCCGGATCGTATTTTCGAACAAATTATCGACTTGTTCGGGCAGATGGCAAGGGTGGAGTCCGAGACGCTGGTGATCGAGCGACGCTGTGATGTCGTGGACAGGCCGACGGACGGTGACACCAACGGATTCCTGGAACGCCTTGTCCACTTCACCGAGGAACGCGTGTATCAGGAGAATCTTCCGTCCTTCGACGGCCTCTTCTCTTCCCTGGGGGTCACCGACGAGTCCTTCAAGTGGCTCCGTAAGAATGTTTCGGGTCTCCACGACCGCCCTTTTTTCCTGTTGCACGCGGATCTGCATCGTGAAAACTTCATCGTCGACCCCCGGGCCCGGCTGTGGGTCATCGACTGGGAACTGGCGATGTTGGGGGACCCTTTGTACGACCTGGCCACTCACCTCTACCTCATGCGATACCCGAAGCGGCAGGAAGAGTACATGGCGGCGCGCTGGCGCGGTGTTGTCGAACGGGTACGCCCGGGCAGTTCCCGTGGAATGGAAGACGACCTCTCTTTGCTCGTGAACTACAAAAAGGCACAGTCCGTCTTCACTGATGTCATTCGCTCGGCCCTGTCGCTGGAGTCCGGTCCGGAACCCACGGCTCGGCGACTGGTGAACACAGGAGAGAAACTGCACCGGATCCTGGCCGCGGCCGCCGCACCACTGGGCTTGGAGTCGGTGCCTGCTCCAGGGCAGATCGCCTCGGCCCTGGACCAGTGGCGCCGTGCACGTGAGCAGGTGACGGTCTCTCCCCGGTGGCCCCCTGTTCCCGGCCGGTCCGAATGTGGTCCCCTGATGTAGTCCTCCTCGCACGCGGCATCCGGAGCGGTCAGTGGGCGCACCTCCTCTTCCCCGTCCCTTCGTCGGAGAACCCACCGCGTCCTACGCCCGATGCCGGGACTTCGTGGAACTGGCCACACGGTCGGGGGCCGCCAGTAGCGGTCACCACAACCAGAACTACGTGCTGCCGCTGACGGAGGAGGCGGCCCGGCTGCTCGCTCGCGAGGCCGGCACGTCCGTC
>NZ_NCTE01000202.1 GCF_002114215.1 Streptomyces sp. 13-12-16
CTGCTCTCGTTCGATGGCCTCGAAGAGGGCCTTGAAGTTGCCCTTGCCGAAGCCCATCGAGCCGTGGCGTTCGATGAGTTCGAAGAAGACCGTCGGGCGGTCCTGGACCGGCTTGGTGAAGATCTGGAGCAGGTAGCCGTCCTCGTCGCGGTCGACGAGGATCTTCAGCTCGCGCAGCGTCTCCACCGGCACCCGCGTCTCGCCCGCCCACTCGCCGAGCGTGTCGTAGTACGAGTCGGGGGTGTCCAGGAACCGGACCCCGGACGCGCGCATCTGGCGGACCGTCTGCACGATGTCGTTGGTGTTCAGCGCGATGTGCTGGACGCCGGCCCCGCCGTAGAACTCCAGGTACTCGTCGATCTGGGACTTCTTCTTGGCGATGGCGGGCTCGTTGATCGGGAACTTGACCTTGAGCGTGCCGTCGGCGACCACCTTCGACATCAGCGCGCTGTACTCGGTGGCGATGTCGTCGCCCACGAACTCCTTCATGTTCGTGAAGCCCATGACCTTGTTGTAGAACTCCACCCACTCGTTCATCCGGCCGAGTTCGACGTTGCCGACGCAGTGGTCGATCGCCTGGAAGGAGCGCTGGGCCGGCGGCTCGACGATCGGGTCGGCGGCGACGTACCCGGGCAGGTAGGGGCCGTCGTAGCCGCTCCGCTCGACCAGCGTGTGGCGGGTCCTGCCGTACGTGGCGATCGCGGCGAGGACGACGGTGCCGTGCTCGTCCTTCAGCTCGTACGGCTCGGCGACGGAGCGGGCGCCGTGCTCGACGGCGTAGGCGTACGCGGCGCGGGCGTCCGGGACCTCGATGGCGAGGTCGACGACGCCGTCGCCGTGCGCGCTCACGTGGTCGGCGAGGAAGGCGCCCCACTCGGTGGACTGCTTGATCACCGAGGTGAACACGAAGCGGGCCGAGCCGCTCTCCAGGACGTAGCTCGCGGTCTCGCGGCTGCCGTTCTCCGGTCCGGAGTAGGCGACCAGCTTCATGCCGAAGGCGGTGGAGTAGTAGTGCGCCGCCTGCTTGGCGTTGCCCACCGCGAAGACGACCGCGTCCATTCCCTTGACCGGGAAGGGATCGGCCTGCCGGGCGGTCACGTCGGGAGTGTGGTGTGTGGTCTGCGTCATAGGGGCAGGGTGGGCCAGCTCCGCAAGGTGCGCAATAGTTCGCCTTTTCACTGGACAATCTGTTCAGCCGTAAGGGACCGTTCACGGGCTTTCTGTACAGGATGACCACTGGGGAGGGCCGTATGGCGATCGATCATCTGGACGGGCGGATCATCCTGCTGCTGGCGCGGGAGCCGCGCATCGGGGTGCTGGAGATGTCCCGGCGGCTGGGGGTGGCGCGCGGGACCGTGCAGGCCCGCCTCGACCGGCTTCAGTCGAACGGAGTCATCCGCGGATTCGGCCCCGAGGTGGATCCGGCGGCCCTCGGCTACCCGGTCACGGCGTTCGCCACGCTGCAGATCCGGCAGGGCCAAGGAGCGGACGTACGGGCCCACTTGACGACCGTGCCGGAGGTGCTGGAGCTGCACACCACGACCGGTACCGGGGACATGATGTGCCGCCTCGTGGCGCGCTCCAACGCCGATCTCCAGCGGGTGATCGACCGCGTCGTCGGTTTTGATGGCATCGTCCGGGCCTCCACGGCGATCGTCATGGAGAACCCCGTTCCGCTGCGGATCATCCCGCTGGTGGAGCAGGCCGCGCTCGGCGAGTGAACCGACCTGGCCGAGCTGGGGTGAGCAGGGGTGAACTTCTGGGAGTACCTGGGGAGCCGGCATCAGCAGCTGCTCGTCGACGCCTACCAGCACGCCAGTGTCGTCTTCCAGTGCATGGTGGTGGCGACCCTGCTCGGTGTGCTGATCGCGGTGGCCACCTACCGCAGCGAGTGGGCCGGCAATCTCGCCACGACCGCCACCGCCACCCTGCTGACCATCCCGGCGCTGGCCATGATCGGTCTGCTGATCCCACTGGTGGGGCTCGGGGTACCGCCGACGGTGATCGCGCTGACGCTGTACGGGCTGCTGCCGATCGTGCGGAACGCGATCGTGGGGCTGCGCGGGGTCGACCCGTCGCTGGTGGACGCGGCCAAGGGCATCGGCATGTCGCGCGCGGCCCGGCTGACGCGGGTGGAGCTGCCGCTGGCCTGGCCGCCGATCCTGACCGGGATCCGGGTCTCCACGCAGATGCTGATGGGCATCGCCGCCATCGCCGCGTACGCCTCCGGGCCCGGCCTCGGCAACCTGATCTTCCGCGGGATCGCCTCCCTGGGCAGCAAGAACGCGCTGAACCAGGTGCTCGCGGGCACCCTCGGGATCATCGTCCTGGCCCTGCTGTTCGACGCCGCGTACGTGCTGATCGGGCGGCTGACCATTCCCAGGGGGATCCGTGCCTGACGCCGAGACACCCGAGACGCAGTCCGGGTCGGTCGGGGCCGCCATCGAGCTGGAAGGCCTGACCAAGCGGTACCCGGGCAGCGCGCTGCCCGCCGTCGACAACGTCAGCATGGACATCAGGGCGGGCGAGACGGTGATCTTCGTCGGCCCTTCGGGCTGCGGGAAGTCCACCACCCTGAAGATGATCAACCGGCTGATCGAGCCGACGGGCGGCCGGATCCGCATCGGCGGCGAGGACGTCACCGACATGGACCCGGTGCGGCTGCGCCGCAAGATCGGGTACGCGATCCAGGCGAGCGGGCTGTTCCCGCACATGACGGTGGCGCAGAACATCGCGCTGGTGCCCAGGATGCTGCGCTGGCCCACGTCCCGGGTGCGGGCGCGGGTGGAGGAGATGCTGGACCTGGTCGGTCTGGACCCCGGCGAGTTCCACGGCCGCTATCCGCGCCAGCTCTCCGGCGGCCAGCAGCAGCGGGTGGGCGTGGCGCGGGCGCTGGCGGCGGACCCGCCGGTGCTGCTGATGGACGAGCCGTTCGGCGCGGTCGACCCGATCACCCGGGACCACCTCCAGGACGAGCTGATCCGGCTCCAGCGGGAGCTGCACAAGACGATCGTCTTCGTCACCCACGACTTCGACGAGGCGATCAAGATCGGCGACCGGATCGCGGTGCTGCGCGAACGCTCCCACATCGCCCAGTTCGACACCCCGGAGGCGATCCTCACCAACCCCGCCGACGACTTCGTGTCGGGGTTCGTGGGCGCCGGGGCGGCGCTGAAGCGGCTCAACCTGACCCGGGTGCGGGACGTGGAGATCACCGACTATCCGACGGTGACCGTCGACGACCCGCTCCAGCACATCTTCGACCGGCTCCGCTCCAGCGGCTTCAACGAGATCCTGCTGCTCGACAAGCGGGGCCGCCCCTACAAGTGGCTCCGGCGCGGTGACATGACGCTCGCCAAGGGTTCGCTGGCCCGCGCGGGCACGCTGGTGCACGACACGGTGACCCGGGACGCGACGCTGCGGGACGCGCTGGAGGCGGTGCTCACCGACAACACGGGGCGGGTCGCGGTCACCGGGCGGCGCGGCGCGTACGAGGGCGTCGTGGACGTGGAGACGCTGATGAACTCCGTGCACGAACTGCTGGAGGCCGACCGCCTGGAGGCGATGGACGCCCAGCACGAACTCGAGGAGCAGCGGTCCGCGCAGACGCACGCCGAGCAGGAGGGCTTCGGCGGGGAGGCGAAGGCGTGAGGGCCTCCGCTTCCGGCTCCTCCGGCTCCTCCGGGTGGCGGCCCGAGGGCGAGCACGAGGTGCGGGGGCACACGTTCCGGGACGAGGGCGGCGGATCGTCCGACGAGGCGGCGGCCCCTCCCCCGCCCCCGGCCGTGAAGCCGCCCCGGGTGACCTGGCGGAAGCTGACGTTCCTGCCGGTGGTGCTGATCGCCGTGCTGCTCGCGACCTGGCTCTGGTTCGAGCAGGCCGACCTCGACGCGCTCACCCGCAACGCGCTGTCGAACGGGCAGGTGACCAAGGCGCTGTGGCAGCACATCCAGCTCACCGTGATCTCGACGTTCTTCGTGCTGGTCATCGCGATCCCGCTGGGCGTCCTGCTGACCCGCCGCATGTTCCGCAGGGCCACCCCGGCGGCGATGGCGCTGGCCAACATGGGCCAGGCGACCCCGGCGATCGGTCTGCTGGCGCTGCTGGTGATCTGGCTGGGCATCGGCCGCAGGGCCGCCCTGATCGGCATCATCGCCTACGCCGTGCTGCCGGTGCTGTCCAACACCATCGCCGGGCTGAAGGCCAACGACCCGACGCTGCTGGAGGCGGCGCGCGGCATCGGCATGTCCCCCCCGGGCGTGCTCACGCGGGTGGAGCTGCCGCTGGCCGTCCCGCTCATCCTGGCGGGTGTGCGCACGGCGCTCGTCCTGAACGTCGGCACGGCGACGCTGGCCACCTTCGGCGGGGGCGGAGGGCTCGGCGTACTGATCACCACCGGGATCACCAGCCAGCGGATGCCGGTGCTGGTGGTGGGTTCGGTCCTCACCGTCGTCCTCGCGCTGCTGGTGGACTGGCTGGCCTCCCTGGCGGAGCTGCTGCTGCGGCCGCGGGGTCTGGAGGCGGGCCCATGAGGCGTGTACGGGTACGTGTCCGCCTGTTCCTGGCCGGGGCGCTGCTGGCGGCGGCCTCGGGCTGCGGGCTGACCAGCGGCTCCCCCATGGTCGACGACGTGGAGCCCGGCTCGATCGGCAAGGGCGGACCGCTGGAGGGCGCGGAGCTGACCGTCACGTCGAAGGAGTTCACCGAGCAGCTCATCCTCGGCGCGATCATGGGCATCGCCTTCCAGGCGGCCGGCGCGGAGGTCGTCGACCGGACCGGCATCCAGGGCTCGGTCGGCTCGCGGGAGGCGGTCGTCAACGGCGAGGCGGACGCCGGGTTCGAATACACGGGCACGGCGTGGATCACGTACCAGGGCAACAGCAGGCCGATCCCCGACCCGCGCGAACAGTGGGAGGCGGTGCGGGACGCGGACGTGAGGAACGGGGTGACCTGGCTGGAGCCGTCGGAGCTGAACAACACCTACGCCCTCGCCATGAGCCAGGCGAACTACGAGAAGTACCGCACGCGGACCCTCTCCGAGGTGGCGGAGCTGGCGAGGTCCGATCCGGGTGCGGTGACGCTGTGCGTGGAGGGCGAGTTCGCCAACCGCTCGGACGGACTGCCGGGCATGGAGAAGGCGTACGGCATGGACATCCCGGCGCGCAACGTCACGCAGATGGACACCGGGATCATCTACACCCAGACGGCCAAGGGCGCCTGCACGTACGGCGAGGTCTTCACCACCGACGGGCGGATCAAGTCGATGAACCTGGTGGTGATGGAGGACGACAAGAAGTTCTTCCCCAACTACAACGCGGCGCCGACGGTCAACACCGACACGTTCGAGAAGTGGCCGGCCATCGCCGACGTCCTCGCGCCGGTGACCGCGAAGCTCGACAACACCGTGGCGCAGGACCTCAACGCGAAGGTGGACGTCGACGGGGAGGATCCGCACCAGGTGGCGCTGGACTGGATGGTGGAGGAGGGGTTCGTCAAGGAGGGCTAGCGGAAGGAGGGCTAGCAGGCGGGGACCTTGCCGGTGCCCTTCTCCAGGGCGATCAGGGCGTCGACGGCGCTCTTGAGGGTGGTGACCGGGATCAGGCGCAGGCCCTCGGGGAGTTCGGCCTGCGCGTCGGAGCACTCGGCCTTCGGGACCAGGAAGACGGTGGCGCCGTCCCGCTCGGCCGCCTGCGTCTTCAGGGGCACGCCGCCGACCGCGCCGACGGTGCCGTCCGCGTCGATCGTGCCCGTACCGGCGATGACCCGGCCGCCGGTGAGGTCGCCGCCGCTGCCGTCGCCGTTCAGCTTGTCGACGATGCCGAGGGAGAACAGCAGGCCGGCGCTGGGGCCGCCGACGTCGGCGAGCTCGAGGCCGACCTCGATGTCGTCGTCCTCGCGGTCCAGGTAGTTCAGGGCGGCCCGGGTGGCCTCGTCCTGGGACTCCTTCATCTGCTCGCGGTTGTACCGCTCGATCTCCTTGACGCTGTCGCCGCTGGGGTAGACGGAGTCGCGGGGCATGACCGCCTGGTCCGTGCTGAACCAGCTGTCGATGACGTCCGGGAGGCCGACGCGGGTGTCCGGGGAGGTCGCCTCGATGGTGGTCATCCGCAACTGCCCGCTGGTCTCCCGCACGGGGGCGCCGGTGATCGTGATGACCTGGGTGCCCTTGTCCTCACCGAGCACGTTCGCGGTCATGCCGGGCTGGGCGACGGAGAAGGGGAGCGGGGCGAACGCGGCTGTGGCCAGCAGCGCGACGACGGGGGCGGCCAGGACGGCGAGGGCTTGGGGACGCGTGAGGCGGGAGAGCACGGAGTCAATCTAACGTGCCGCCGCTGCGCGCAGTCGTGCCTCCCCCAGTGCCTTGAGGGCCTGGGAGGTGCCCCCCAGGGCGGCACGGGTGGGCGCTGGGGGCACCCCCTCTGGAGGAGGCACCCGGCAGGCGCCGGCCACAGCGACCCACCCCCGGCGACGCAACGGCGCGGGTGCCTGCCGGGGGGACGTCGCGCAGCCCGGCGCTCACGGGGTGCCGTCCGCGCCCACCCGTGCCGCCCTGCGGCACGACTGCCCGCGGGAGGGGC
>NZ_NCTE01000203.1 GCF_002114215.1 Streptomyces sp. 13-12-16
GTGCTGCTCGCGCTCGGTCTGGCCACCCCGGCGGCGGGCGCCGCGGCGGCCGGCGCGATGGCGGGCGCGTCCGCCGTGCACGCGCCCAACGGCTTCTTCAACCAGGAGGGCGGCTTCGAGTACGCCGCGTCCCTGGGCCTGACGGCCGCCGGCCTCGCCGTCACGGGTCCCGGCCGGCTCTCCCTGGACCACGCCCTCGGCCACGCGGTCAACCGGAACTGGATGATCCCGGCGGCCTTCGCGGTGACCGCGGCGGTCACGACGATGACGGTGGGGGCGCGCGTCCGGCGGCTGCGGAAGGCCAAGGAGGGCGAGCAGGAGACGCTGTTCGAGGAGTAGTCCGAAGGGCCGGCGGCCTCAGCAGCCCGTCGGCTCCGTACAGGGCCCGCCCTCGGGCAGATGCGTCTCGGCCCACTTGCCGAGTTCCTTGAGCGCGGGCCCCAGCGCCGCGCCCGACTCCGTCAGCCGGTAGGTGACCCGCAGCGGCGGTCCCTCGTCGACCTCGCGGACCAGGAGTCCCGCGGCGCCCAGTTCCGTCAGCCGGTCGGAGAGCATGCGCTCACTGATGCCGGGGACGGCCCGGCGCAGATCGGCGAAGTACGCCGGCTGCTCCACCAGCACGGCCACGATCGGGCCGGTCCAGCGCTTTCCGAGCAGTTGGAAGACGCGGGTGATGCCGCCGTCCACCTTCTTGCACGCCTCTGTCCCATGCGCCTGCTCGACCGCCATGCGCCCAGGGTACTACGCCTCCGCAAGGGGGTGAAAAAAAGTAAGTACCTGTGTTATTCATAGTCGAGTACGAAACTTCAGCGGCGGCGTCGTGACGCTCCCGCCCCTGCACCCATGGGAGAAACCCCTGATGGCCACCCTTCTGCACATCGACTCCTCCGTCTTCCCGGCGTCCGCCTCCTCGTCCCGCGCCGTGGCGGAGACCTTCCGCAAGGCCTGGGAGGAGCAGCACCCCGAGGGCACGGTGATCTACCGCGACCTCGCCGCGAACCCCGTTCCGCACCTCACCGCCGACGCCCACACGGCGGGCTTCGCGGACCCCGCCGCGCACACCCCCGGGCAGGCCGCCGCCTTCGCCGGGCGCCTGGAGCTGATCGAGGAGTTCGAGCGGGCGGACGCGCTGCTGATCGGCGCCCCGATGTACAACTTCACGATCCCCTCCACGCTCAAGGCGTGGCTGGACAACGTGGCCCTGATGGGCCGCACCGCGGGCGAGAGCCCCTCCGCCAAGGGCACCCCGGTCACCGTGATCGCCAGTCGCGGCGGTTCCTACGCGCCGGGCACCCCGCGCGAGGGCTACGAGTACGTCCAGAACTACCTGCGGGCGGTGCTGGTCGACTTCCTCGGCCTCGACCTCGACTTCATCGTCCCGGAGCTGACCATGGCCGCGCAGAACCCGGCGATGGCCGAGCTGGTCCCGCTCTTCGAGAGCTCCCGCGAGCGCGCCCACCACGACGCGGCCATCAGGGCCAAGTCCCTCGCCGAGCGGCTGGCTGCGTAACCCGCCGGCGTCCGGCCCGCCGGGTCAGGCCCGGCGCCGGGCGTCCTCCAGATAGTGCAGCACGGCCGCGACCCGGCGGTCCGCGCGGTCGGTCGGCGCCAGATCGAGCTTGGCGAAGATGTTGCGGATGTGTTTGTGGACGGCGCCGTCGGTGACGACGAGCCGTTCGGCGATGGCCGTGTTGCCCAGCCCCTCGGCCATCAGCGCCAGCACGTCCCGTTCCCGCGGGCTGAGCCGCCGCAGCCGGGCGTCCGGACGGCTGCGGGTGAGCAGTTGGGCGACGACCTCGGGATCGATGGCGGTGCCGCCGTCCGCCACCCGGTGCAGCGCGTCGAGGAACTCCTCGACCCGGCCGACCCGTTCCTTGAGCAGATAGCCGAGCCGGGCGCTGCCCTGGGCGAGCAGGTCGGTGGCGAAGGCCTGCTCGACGTAGGCGGACAGGACGAGGACGGCGAGTCCGGGCCGGCGCCGCCGGGCCTCCACGGCCGCGGTGATCCCCTCGTCGGTGTGGGTGGGCGGCATCCGGACGTCGACGATGGCGACGTCCGGCTTCTCCTCGTCCACGGCGGCCAGGAAGGCGTCGGGGTCCTCGGCCGTGGCCACCACGTCCAGGGACTCGGCGCGCAGCAGCAGGGCCATCCCCTCGCGCAGCAGGGCGTCGTCCTCGGCGATCACGATCCGCATGGCAGGTTCACCTTCAGGGTGGTGGGGCCGCCGGGAGGGCTGGCCAGTTCCAGTGTTCCGTCGTGCGCCTCGGTGCGTCGGCGGATGCCGGTGAGCCCGGACCCGTTCCGCTCGTCCGCTCCGCCGTGGCCGTCGTCGTGGATCTCCACGTGCAGCCGGTCCTCCAGGCGGCGCACGACGACACGGGCGTCGCGGGCGCCGCTGTGCTTGGCGATGTTGCTGAGGGCCTCGGCGACCACGAAGTACGCCGTCGCCTCCACGGACGCCGCGCACCGGCCGGGTACGTCGGCGTCGACGCGGCAGGGCACCGGGCAGTCGGCCGCCAGGGCGGTGAGGGCGTCGGGCAGACTGCGGTCGGCCAGGACCGGCGGGAGGATGGAGCGGACGACCGCCCGCAGTTCGGCCAGCGCCTGTTCGGCGGCCTCCTGGGCACGTTCGAGCACGGCGTCGGCCTCGGAGGGGTTGCGGGTCAGGGCGCGGCGGGCCGCGCCGAGCAGCACGGTGACCGCGACGATCCGGTTCTGCGTGCCGTCGTGCAGCGCCCGCTCGACGCGGCGCAGTTCGGTGGCGTGGGCGTCGAGTGCGGCGGCCCGGGTGGCGGTGAGTTCGGCGACCCGCAGGACGAGGTCGGTCCCGGGGGCCGGGCCGAGCAGCCGCCGTCCGGGCCAGGCCTGGAGCCGGGCGAGCGCGGGAGCGCAGAGCACGATGAGGGCGACGAACAGCACGCCGATCAGGGTGACGGACAGGGCGCCGGGCCAGTCCCGTACGGTCCACCAGCCCAGGGCCGCGGTGGACTCGCTCTCCGGCAGGAGGCGCCAGTACAGCGGGAAGGTGATGTCG
>NZ_NCTE01000020.1 GCF_002114215.1 Streptomyces sp. 13-12-16
CCGGCCGCCCGGCACCTTGCCGCCCAGGTCGGCGTCGACGAGCAGCACGTCGAACCGCCGTCCCTCGGCGGCCGCCCGCTCCAGGCAGCGCAGCGCGGCCGGGCCGCTGCCCGCCGCGGACACGTCGACGTCCGGTTCCGCGGCCAGGGCCGCGGCCAGTGACTCGGCGAAGATGCGATGGTCGTCGACGACCAGGACTCGGATGCGAACCACGAAACCCCCTTCCCCAAGCTCCCCTCGGAGCAGGGGATCACCCCATCGTCAAAGGACGACACCGGCGCGGGTACGACGCCGAGGCCCTGTCACTCCACTCACCGGACACGGAACGGGCCGCCGCGGCCACACGGCCGCCGCCGCGCGACAACCACCACCCCACCCCGGACGCCGTACCCGACCGTCTCGCCCCCTGAACGGCGCCGGCCCCCACCGGCACTGTTCATCAGGGTACGGGCGGGGGCCGGGAGCGGAAGGTTATTTGCAGAACTGGCGGCCTTACGCGTTTATGGTGAGCCACATGTTTCGTCTTGAGACAGAAGTCGACAGAGCCCGACGTGATCTGCTCCACAGGCGGCTGAAGGACACCAACACGGCGGCCTCACCGGTCCTGCGCGCCCTGCGCGGCACCCCGGGCGAACGTGAGACGCCTTTGCACGTGTGGGCATCGGACGCGAACGGTGATCTCGCGGGCGGTCTGGTCGGCCACACCTGGACCGCCTGGCTGCACGTGACCTACCTCTGGGTCGACGCCCGCCACCGGGGAGCGGGCCTGGGCTCCCGCCTGCTGACGGAGGCGGAGCGCCTCGCCGCCGGACGCGCCTGCACGGCCTCCCGCGTGGAGACCTGGGACTTCCAGGCCCCGGACTTCTACCGGAAGCACGGCTACGAGGTGGTGTGCGTGATCCCCGACTACCCGCCGGGGATCACGGAGTACACCCTGACGAAGCGGCTGGGCTGAGGCTCAGCGCACCCGCCGCGCGCCCGCCGCCGGGACCGCCTCGAAGACGCGGGGGGCCGTGAAGCCGGCCGCCGCGAAGGCCTCCTCCACCGCCTTGGTGATCGTCGGGACGTCGGTCTCCTCCGCCAGGACGATGGCCGAGCCGCCGAAGCCGCCGCCGGTCATGCGGGCGCCGAGGGCGCCGGAGGTGACGGCGGTCTCCACCACCAGGTCGAGTTCGGGGCAGGAGACGCGGAAGTCGTCGCGCAGGGAGGCGTGGCCCTCGACCAGGACGGGGCCGATGGCCCGGGTGTCGCCCGACTCCAGCAGGGAGACGACCCGTTCGACCCGCGCGTCCTCCGTCACCACGTGGCGGACCAGCCGGCGGACCTCCTCCTCGTCGCCGAGCCGCTCCAGCGCCGCGTCCAGTTCCCCGTACGGCAGGTCCCGCAGCGCGTCGACGCCCAGCAGGGCCGCGCCCTTCTCGCAGCCGGCCCGGCGCTTGCCGTACTCGCCCTCGCTGTGGCTGTGCTTGACCTGGGTGTCGACGACGAGCAGGCGCATGCCCTCGGCGGCCAGGTCGAAGGGGATCTGGCGCTGGGAGAGGTCACGGGTGTCGAGGAACAGGGCGTGGCCGGTCTCGCAGCAGGCGGAGGCCGTCTGGTCCATGATGCCGACGGGGGCGCCGACGTAGACGTTCTCCGCGCGCTGGCACAGGCGGGCCAGCTGCCAGCCGCGCAGACCGAGGCCGAACAGGTCGTTCAGCGCGAGCGCGACCACGACCTCCAGGGCCGCCGAGGACGACAGGCCCGCGCCCGACGGGACCGTCGAGGCGAGGTGGATGTCGGCGCCGGTCACGGTGTGTCCGGCCTCGCGCAGCGCCCACACCACGCCCGCCGGGTAGGCGGTCCACCGCTTGTCGGACTCGGGGACCAGGGCGTCGGCCGTCAGTTCCACGACCGGCCCGCCCACGTCGGCGGAGTGCAGCCTGAGGACGCCGTCGTCGCGCCGGGACACCGCCGCGACCGCGGTGTGCGGCAGGGCGAACGGCATGACGAAGCCGTCGTTGTAGTCGGTGTGCTCACCGATGAGGTTGACCCGGCCCGGTGCCGCCCACACCCCGTCCGGCGCGGCCCCGTACAGCTCCTCGAACCGCTCGGCGACGGCCCCCGCGACGGCCTCGCTGGACTCGCTCATGCCCTGACCCCTGCCTCTTCGTGACGTTCTTCTCGGCCTACTTGGCCTGTTCGGCGCGCTGCTGCGCGAACTCCCACGCGTCCGCGACGATCTCCGCGAGGTCGGCGCGCGACGGGTTCCAGCCAAGCTTCTCGCGGGCGGTGGCGGCCGACGCCACCAGGACCGCCGGGTCGCCGCCCCGGCGGGGTGCCACGACCTCGGGGATCGGGTGGCCGGTGACCTGACGGACCGTCTCGACGACCTCGCGGACGGAGAAGCCGTTGCCGTTGCCGAGGTTGCAGATCAGGTGCTCGCCGGGCGCGGCGGCCTTCAGGGCGAGCAGGTGGGCCTCGGCCAGGTCGGCGACGTGGATGTAGTCGCGCACGCAGGTGCCGTCGGGCGTCGGGTAGTCGTCGCCGTAGACGGAGATCGCCTCGCGCCGCCCCTGGGCCACCTGCAGCACGAGCGGGATGAGGTGCGACTCGGGGTCGTGCCGCTCGCCGTGCTGCCCGTAGGCGCCGGCCACGTTGAAGTAGCGCAGGGAGACCGCGCCCAGCCCGTGGGCGGCCGCCTCACCGGTGATCATGTGGTCGACGGCGAGCTTCGAGGCGCCGTACGGGTTGGTGGGGCGGGTCGGCGCGGTCTCGACGATCGGGACCTGCTCGGGCTCTCCGTACGTCGCCGCCGTGGAGGAGAACACGAGCCGGCGCACTCCCGCCTCGCGCATCGCGGCGAGCAGCGCCATGGTGCCGCCGACGTTGTTGTCCCAGTACTTCTCCGGCTTCACCACCGACTCGCCGACCTGCGAGAAGGCGGCGAAGTGCAGCACGCCGTCGAACGAGGGATCCAGCCATTTGGCGGCGTCGCGGATGTCGCCCTCGATGAACGACGCGCCCGCGGGGACGCCCTCCCGGAAGCCGGTGGAGAGGTTGTCGAGGACGACGACCTCGTGGCCGGCCTCCAGCAGGTGCTGGGCGACGACCCCACCGACGTAACCGGCCCCACCCGTCACCAGGTACTTCCCGCTCATGAACTCGCTACCTCTCGCAGTCGCTCGGCCGCGCGCTCCGGCGGCACGTCGTTGATGAACACGTTCATGCCGGACTCGGAACCCGCGAGGAACTTCAGCTTGCCGGACGTACGGCGGATGGTGAAAAGCTCGAGGTGGAGCGCGAAGTCGTCACGCGTGACGCCGTCGAACTCCTCCAGCGCGCCGAACGGGGCCTGGTGCCAGGCCGCGATGTACGGCGTCGGAGGCTCACCCTCCCCGAAGATCCGGTCGAAGCGCTTCAAGAGTTCCAGATACACCTGGGGGAACTCTGTGCGCGCCGCCTCGTCCAGTCCGAGCAGGTCGGGCACCCGGCGCTTGGGGTAGAGGTGGACCTCGTAGGGCCAGTGCGCCGCGTACGGCACGAAGGCCACCCAGTGTTCACCCTCAAGGACGATCCGTTCGTCGGCCCGTTCCCGCTCCAGCACGGCGTCGAAGAGGTTCTCGCCGCCCGTCGCCTCCTTGTGTGCGGCCACTTGGCGCAGCATCAGGGCTGTGCGGGGGGTGGTGAAGGGGTAGGCGTAGATCTGCCCGTGCGGGTGCTGGAGGGTGACGCCGATCTCGGCCCCCCGGTTCTCGAAGCAGAAGACCTGTTCGACGGAGGGCAGATGCGACAGCTCGGAGGTCCGGTCGGTCCAGGCGTCGAGCACCAGACGCGCCTGCCGCTCGCTCAGACCGGCGAAGGACGAGTGGTGGTCGGAGGTGAAGCAGACGACCTCGCACCGGCCCGAGTCCCCGGCCAGCGAGGGGAAACGGTTCTCGAAGACGACCACGTCGTACGAGGAGTCCGGGATCTCGCTCAGCCGGCCGCCCTCGGAGGGACACAGCGGGCACTCGTCGGCCGGCGGGTGGTACGTACGCCCCTGGCGGTGCGAGGCGACGGCGACGGCGTCACCCAGCAGCGCGTCGCGACGGATCTCGGACGTGGTGACGGTGGCGTCCAGCGGACGGCGGTCGGGGGCGTCGCGGACGGTGTCGTCGGCCAGGTCGTAGTAGATGAGCTCGCGGCCGTCGGCCAGCCGGGTCGAGGTCTTCTTCACTGCCGTACTCCTCTGCACCCGCCAATCACTCAACACAATCGAACATAACACATCACAACCCACCAGCGAGCCGCACCCATCACGATCAAACAAAGAACATCATGGGAAGTGTTCAGTTACTGAACACGGAGGCATAGGTTCCGCACCGGATCAGTTCGCGAACGAAGCGAGTGTGTATGCAAACCCCCACATACCTGGCCGCAGAGCTTCGACTCCCCACCAACTGGCTGGACTACACGATCCTCGGGATCTACTTCGTCGTCGTGCTGGGCATCGGCCTCGCCGCCCGCCGCTCGGTCAAGACCAGCCTCGACTTCTTCCTCTCCGGCCGCTCCCTGCCCGCCTGGGTCACCGGCCTGGCCTTCATCGCGGCCAACCTCGGCGCCACCGAGATCCTCGGCATGGCGGCCAACAGCGCCCAGTACGGCGTCTACACGACCCACTGGTACTGGATCGGCGCCATCCCCGCGATGGTCTTCCTGGGCCTGGTGATGATGCCGTTCTACTACGGCAGCAAGGTCCGCTCGGTCCCCGAGTTCCTGCTGCTGCGCTTCGACAAGGCGGCCCACCTGCTCAGCTCGATCCTCTTCGCGGCGGCGGCCATCCTGATCGCCGGCGTGAACCTGTACGCTCTCGCGATCGTCGTCGAGGCCCTCCTCGGCTGGCCGCAGTGGGTGGCGATCGTCGTCGCCGGCTTCTTCGTCCTGGCCTACATCACCCTCGGCGGTCTGTCCTCGGCGATCTACAACGAGGTACTGCAGTTCTTCGTCATCCTCGCCGCGCTCATCCCCATCACCGTGCTCGGCCTGAAGAGCGTCGGCGGCTGGGACGGACTGTCCGACTCCCTGACCGAGTCGCACGGCGACAACTTCATGACCGCCTGGGGCGGCACCGGCATCGGCAGCGACAACCCGCTCGGCGCCAACTGGCTGACCATCGTCCTCGGCCTCGGCTTCGTCCTCTCCTTCGGCTACTGGACGACGAACTTCGCCGAGGTGCAGCGCGCCCTGTCCGCCAAGAACCTCTCGGCGGCCCAGCGCACCCCGCTCATCGCCGCGTTCCCGAAGATCTTCATCGTGTTCCTGGTGATGATCCCGGGCCTGGTCGCCGCCGTGATGGTCCCGCAGATCGGCACGGCCGACTCGGACCTGCAGTACAACGACGCGATCCCGTACCTGATGCAGCAGCTCCTGCCCAACGGCGTCCTGGGCATCGCCGTCACCGGCCTGCTGGCCGCGTTCATGGCCGGCATGGCGGCCAACATCTCCTCCTTCAACACCGTCTTCACCACCGACATCTGGGCGAAGTACGTGGTGAAGCACCGCGAGGACGAGTACTACGTCCGCTTCGGCCGCCTGATCACCGCGATCGGCGTCCTCGCCTCCATCGGCACGGCGTTCCTGGCCAGCTCCTTCTCCAACATCATGAGCTACCTCCAGACGCTGTTCTCCTTCTTCAACGTGCCGATGTTCGTGGTCTTCATCATCGGCATGTTCTGGAAGCGGGCGTCCATGAAGTCCGGCTTCTGGGGCCTGATCGCCGGCACCACCGCCGCGATGATCAACTACTTCGTCATCTACAAGCAGGGCATCATCGGCATCCCCTCCGACCAGGGCGCCAACTTCGTCTCCGCGATCGCCGGCTTCGTCGCGGGCGCGGTGGTCATGGTCGCCGTGTCGCTCTTCACCGCGCCCAAGCCGACGGAGGAACTCCAGGGCCTGGTCTACGGGACGCGCTCCCCGGGCATGGCGGAGCCGCCCGCGGAGGGCGACGACGCGTGGTACCGGAAGCCGGCGTTGCTGGGCTGGGGTGCGGTGATCCTGGCTGCCGCCTGCTACATCCCGTTCTCGTTCTGATCGCGGGAGGATGGAGAGAACATGTCCGAGCACTATTCCGAGCGTGATCTTCAGCAGGAGGTCTCCGAGCTGGAGACCAAGTCCGCGACGGCCGCACGGTTGTTCGACATCCGGCGGATCATCGGTGGGCTGTTCGTCGTGTACGGCGTGATCGTCACGATCGCGGGGTTCACCGCGTCCGATGCGGACATCGACAAGGCCGAGGGGGTCAACATCAACCTCTGGACGGGGTTGGGGATGCTGATCCTGGGCCTGCTGTTCCTCCTCTGGCTGAAACTGAGGCCGACGGCTCCGCCGCCACCGGATGTCGTTCCGGGGGAACGGGAGGAGTAGGGGCACGCCGTACGGGGTCGTGCGGCACGGGGTGCCCCGCGCTGCTGTGACCGGGGTGGGGCTGCGGCCCCGGCGCGGTACGGGGTGCCCCGTACCGGTGTGGGCCGGGGGGTGTTCGCGCAGCCCGGCGCTTACGGGGTGCCTCCCCCGGAGGGGGTACCCCCCGCGCCCACCGAAGCCGCACAGGCGCCGCAGGCATGGGACCCGCACCCCCACCGGACCGAACGCCGCGCCGCAGGGTCTAAGCGTTGCCCCCCACCGGCCCCGCACGGTCCAGTAGGCCCGTTCGGGCGGCCAGGGCCGCCGCCTCCAGGCGGGAGCCCACGCCCAGTTTCATCAGGACCCGCTGGACATGCGTCCGGGCCGTGGAGGGTGCGATGCCCATGCCCGCCGCGATCAGCCGGGTGTCCTCCCCGTCGGCGACCCGCACCAGCACCTCCACCTCCCGGGGCGTCAGCATCTGCAACAACCGCGCACCCTCGTCATCCGGCTGCGCCGCAGGATTCAGCAGCTCCCCGAACGCCCCCTGCAACAACTGCGGCGCCACCGCCGCCTCCCCCGCCCGCGCCTTCATGATCGCCCGCTCGACCCCCTCGATGCGCTCGTCGTGCCGCACGTATCCCGACGCCCCCGCCGCGAACGCCGCCGCGATACCCCGCGGTGACGGCACCGGCCCCAGCACGACCACCGCCACCTGCGGCCGCTCCCGCTTGATCTTCACCACCGGATCGAAGGCCCCCGCTCCCGCCGGCGCCGCCGTCCCCAGCAGACACACCTCGGGCGCCCTGCTGATCACCAGATCCGCCGCCCCGGAAGCCGGCGCCGCAGCCGCCAGCACCCGGTGCCCCCGCAGCTTCAACGCCGAGGCCAGCGCCTCGGCGAGCAACCGGTGGTCGTCGACCACCATCAGCCGCACTCCCATCGAACAACCAACCCCCCATAACAACGCACCCCCGGATGCCCCCGGAAGCTACACGCTTGTTCGACATCGCGCTCCCCCTACCGGCGAGAATCGCCCCGGATCGTCGAAATTCTCGCATTCGACGGTGATGAGCACATGAGGAGCGATACGCCCGCGGCCCCGTCCCTGACCAGGGACGGGGCCGCGAAAAGCAAGAATCCGAACGATCAGCTCGTACCGAAAGCGATCACGAGATACTCCTTCTCGTCCGAAGCCGACGAGAAATCACTGGCGTATATATCGGACATGTACAGGCCGCCCTGCGAGAACAGGATCTCCGAGTATTCCGGGGACATCCGCGTCTCCACGTCCCGCACGGTCTCCGTCGCCGGGTTCTCCATCAGCGTCGTCTGCTTGAAGGTCCCCCCGTCGATGCTGACGATCTGCCCGCCCTTGTCGTACGGCGGACGCTTGTACGCCAGGAGGTTGCCACCGTCCATCCGCAGCGGAACGATCGTGTAGTCCTCACCCGCGTCGGCCCGCTGACCGGTCTGCTTGCCGGTCGCCAGGTCGAAGGCGACGATCTCGTTGGTCTGGCTGTACGACTCCCCGCCGGCCTCGTGCTCCTCGGTGGCGATGTACAGCCTGTCGTCGCCGACCGCCAGCCCGCTGCACTTCTCGAGCTTGTAGATGCCGTCGCAGCGGGCCCCGAACTCGTCGCCCGGCGCGGAGATGCGCGCACGCAGCTTGCCGGTCTTGCCGTCGATGGAGAAGAAGTCCGAGATCCCGCTGCCGTCACCCGCGGATTCGTTGACGTCGGCCGCCACGACCAGCGGGTCGGTGGAGACGACGGCGGCGTACTCGATGCCCTCGTCCATCTTGTACTCGGAGATCACCTTCCCGCTCTTCGGGTCGATGTTCTGGATGTGCAGCTGCCGCTGGTCGTACGAGCCGCACTTGCGCACCGCGACGAGCTTCTCGCCGCCGCCGTACCCGGAGTCGTAGCAGGAGTCGGACGTCTTGGGCGCCCACAGCTGCTCACCGGAGGCGATCTCCCAGGCGGCGCCGCCGCTGGTGCTGCCCGCCGCGACGGTACCGCCGCTGATCGTGACGTTGTTGAAGCTGATCGGCGTGGTGCCGGACTTGGCGGTCTTGGTCCACAGCTCCTTGCCCGCCTCCAGGTCGATCACCGCGACCTGCGTGCAGGACTGCGGGTTCCCCTTGGTCGGCATGGCGGGCTTGAAGGTGATCGCCGTCTTGTTGTCCTCGGTGACGCGGTGGGTGGCCTCGCACACCGGTCCGGGCAGTTCGATCGTCCACTTCTCGGTGCCCTTGGCGCGGTCGTAGCCGACGATCTCGGCGATGCCGCTCTTGGCGTAGACCGTGTCGGTCAGCCAGGAACCGGAGGTGGAGATGGTCGTGACGTCCTTGGGGGTCTTGGGCGCGGGCACCTGGAACAGCACCTTGGACTTGGTGTCGGCCGGTGCCTTCTCCTTCGCTTCGGAGGAGCCGCCCCCTCCTTCCCCACCGCCGCCGTTCGTCTTGTTCTTGCCGTCGCCGGAATTGGCGGTGTTCTTCTTGTCGTCGCCCTTGCCGGACGAGGACGCGTACCAGACACCGCCACCGACGATCAGGGCGATGGCCACGACCGCCGAGACGATGATGGCGGCCTGCGCGTTGAACTTCTTCCCGCCACCCCCCGGCTGCGGCTGCATCGGCATGGTCGGCGGCTGCGGATATCCGTACCCGGGCTGCTGCCCGTACGGCCCCGGCTGTCCGTACGCCCCGGGCTGCTGCGGCTGCCCGTACGGCCCCGGCTGCTGCTGCCCCGGATACCCGTACCCGGCGGCCGGCGGCTGCTGCGGATACCCGTAGCCGGGCCCCTGCGGAGCGGCCGGAGGAGCCGCCGGAGTCTGCGGGGCGGCCGGAGGAGTAGCCGGAGTCTGCGGGGCGGCCGGAGGAGACTGCGGAGCGGCCGGAGCCTGCGGATAGCCGTATCCAGGCTCCGGAGCCTTGTTGAGATCGGGCCCACCAGGAGTGGACGGCGGCTGCGGCGGCCCGAACCCCGGCTGCTGCGGGGGCTGGTTGGGCGGCGGAGGCGGCTGGGTCATGACGTGAATACCTCGGAGAAGAAGGGGACGACGGACGGCGGACGGCGAGAAGAGGACGAACCGCGACTCTCACTTGCCGTAGGCGAGCATCAACTTCTCCTTCGAGTCGTCATTGCCGGTCAGCCGTGTGGTCGAGATGTAGAAGCGCCCGTCGACCCAGTCGATCGACTTGCTGAAGAAGCTGTTCTCGATGTCCGCGACGCCCTGCGGGTTCTGCATCAGTCCGGTCGGCTTGTGGTCGCTGCCGCCGACGGGGATGGCCACGACCTGCCCGCCCGCGTCGTACGACGGCTCGACGTAGGCGATGAGCTTGCCGCCCTCGATCTTCATGGGCTGCATGGACTCCTCGGCGGGGGACTTGACCCGCCACCGCTCCTTGCCGTTGTCGAGGCTGATGGCGACGATCTCGTTGGCCCCGGTGGTCGCCTCGGTGGGCAGGTAGAGGGTGTTCCCGTCGACGACGACGCCCTCACAGCCCTGGAGGTCGCGCGCGAGGATGGCCCAGCCGCAGCCGGGGGCGAAGTCCTCGTCGACGGTGACCTCGGAGCGGAACTTGCCGCTGCCGCCGGTGAAGACGGATATGTTCCAGGCCTTCTTCTCCTCGTTGGTGCTGTAGACGACCACCGGGTCGACGGAGTAGGCGCGCTCGACGCGCCACCCCTTGTCGAACTTCTGGGTCCACTTCACCTTGCCGGTCTTCGGGTCGAGCTCCCGGAGCTCGTCGTGCTCGTTGGTGCCGCCGGCGCCGCAGGACGCGACCTGGAGGAGGCGCTCACCGCCCGCGAAGCCGGCGGGGAAGCAGGGGGCGTCGCCGTACTTCTTCGCGTCGAACAGCTTCTTGCCGCTGGTCACGTCGTACGCCGTGCCGGACTGCGAGCGGCCCACCATCAGCGTGTTGCCGGTGAGGGACATCTCGATGGAGAGCGCGGAGTCGAACAGCGCGCCGTCGGCGACCTCCTGCTTCCAGCCCTTCTCGCCGGTGTTGAGGTCGACGAGCTGGAGCTGGTTGCACTTGGCGCGGTCGCTGCTGCCGCTCATGTAGGCGATGACGACCTTCTCGTCGGACGTCTTCGCCTGCGTGACCGCGCAGATCTCCTCCGGGAAGGCGATGGTGTCCCAGGTGGGCTTGCCGTCACCGACGTTGTAGGCGACGAGCTCCTTGTAGGCGGCCTTCACGGCCGTCCTGTCGGTGACCCACATGCCGGGGGCGTCGGCGCCGGAACCGGGCGCGTCGGGCGCCTCCTTGTACCAGAGCACCTTGGACTCACCGGCCTGGCGGCCCTCGTTGAGGTCCTCCGGGTCCTCGCCGCCGTCGCCACTGCCGTCGCCCGGGTTGACCGGGGCACCGGAGGAGCCACCCGGCTTCGGGTCTTCGGTCTGCTTGGCGACGGGCTTCTTGTCCTTCTCGCCGTCGTCACCGGAGACGGCCCACACGGTGCCGCCGATCGCCAGCAACGCGGCCACCGCGGCACCGATGACCATGGCGGGCTTGCCCTTGAAGGGGCTCCGGGAGCCGGTCCCGCCGGGCGGCGGCGTGCCGGGCGCCCCGGGGAACTGCGGCTGCGGCGGGTATCCGTACCCGGGCTGCTGCCCGTACGGCCCCGGCTGCTGCGGCTGCCCGTACGGTCCGGATGCGTACGGCCCGGAGTTGTACGGCCCCGGCTGCTGCGGAGGCTGCTGCTGCGGATACCCGTATCCGGGCTGCGGCGCACCCTGCGGAGGCGGAGGGGGCGTCTGCGGAGCCCCGAAGCCACCCCCCGGCGGCGGATCCTGCGGCGCTCCGAAGCCTCCCTGCGGCGGCTGGTTCGGCGGCTGCGTCATCAGCGCGTTCCCCCTTGCTCACTGACTTTTAGCCACGCCCTGAGGTGCGCGATGAACCCAGAGCCGTATTCAGACGTTTCTCAGACTGGGCCCTTTCTATCACCCGGTACGGACACGCCACCGGGCCGCGTCCTCCCCTGTTCCCAAGGGAGAACCGGCCCGTGATGCCCCTGTTACGCGCCCTCACTCCCTCTTCACACCACGCGCGCCCCTGCCCGGGGCGCGCGTGGACGGGCGGGACGGCTCAGGCGTCCTCCGCCAGTTCCAGCCAGCGCAGCTCCAGCTCGTCCCGCTGTCCGGCCAGTTCCCGCAACTCGGCGTCGAGTTCGGCGACCTTCGCGAAGTCGGTGGCGTGCTCGGCGATGGCGGCGTGCAGCTTGGTCTCCTTCTCGGAGACCTTGTCGAGCTGCCGCTCGATCTTCTGCAGTTCCTTCTTGGCGGCGCGCTGGTCGGCGGCGCTCCTCTCCGGCGCGGCGCCCTGCGGCACCGCGGCCGGTGCGGAGGCCGCCGCGGCCGCGGCCTCCTCCATGCGCTTGCGGCGCTCCAGGTACTCGTCGATCCCGCGCGGCAGCATCCGCAGGGTGCCGTCGCCGAGGAGGGCGAACACGCGGTCGGTGGTGCGCTCGACGAAGAACCGGTCGTGGGAGATGACGATCATCGAGCCGGGCCAGCCGTCGAGGACGTCCTCGAGCTGGGTGAGGGTCTCGATGTCGAGGTCGTTGGTGGGCTCGTCGAGGAAGAGGACGTTGGGCTCGTCCATCAGCAGCCGCAGCAGCTGCAGCCGCCGCCGCTCACCGCCCGACAGGTCGCCGACCGGCGTCCACTGCTTCTCCTTGTTGAACCCGAACGTCTCGCAGAGCTGCCCGGCGGTCATCTCGCGCCCCTTGCCGAGGTCGACGCGCTCCCGCACCTGCTGCACGGCCTGGAGCACCCGCCAGGTGGGGTCGAGCTCGGCGACCTCCTGGGAGAGATAGGCGAGCTTGACCGTCTTGCCGACCCGGACCCGACCGCCCGCGGGCTGCACCTCCCCCTCGCTCCGGGCGGCCTGGGCGAGCGCCCGCAGCAGGGACGTCTTGCCCGCGCCGTTGACCCCCACCAGGCCGATGCGGTCCCCGGGCCCGAGCTGCCAGGTGACGTGTTCGAGCAGCACCTTGGGCCCGGCCTGGACGGTGACGTCCTCCAGGTCGAACACCGTCTTGCCGAGCCGCGAGGAGGCGAACTTCATCAGCTCGCTGCTGTCGCGGGGCGGCGGAACGTCCTTGATCAGCTCGTTCGCGGCCTCGACCCGGAACCGCGGCTTGGACGTCCGCGCGGGGGCGCCGCGCCGCAGCCAGGCCAGCTCCTTGCGGACCAGGTTCTGCCGCTTGACCTCCTCGGTGGCGGCGATCCGCTCACGCTCCGCGCGGGCGAAGACGTAGTCGGAGTAGCCGCCCTCGTACTCGTACACGTCACCGCGCTGCACGTCCCACATGCGGGTGCAGACCTGGTCCAGGAACCAGCGGTCGTGGGTGACGCACACGAGCGCGGACCGCCGCGTCCGCAGGTGCTGGGCGAGCCAGGCGATGCCCTCGACGTCGAGGTGGTTGGTCGGCTCGTCGAGGACGATCAGGTCCTGCTCCTCGATGAGCAGCTTGGCGAGCGCGATCCGGCGCCGCTCGCCACCGGACAGCGGCCCGATGACCGTGTCCAGTCCTTTGGGGAACCCCGGCAGGTCCAGTCCGCCGAACAGTCCGGTCAGTACGTCCCTGACCTTGGCGTTCCCGGCCCACTCGTGGTCGGCCATGTCACCGATGACCTCGTGCCGCACGGTGGCGGCCGGGTCGAGCGAGTCGTGCTGGGTCAGCACCCCCAGCCGCAGTCCGCCGGAGTGCGTCACCCGCCCGGTGTCGGCCTCCTCCAGCCGGGCCAGCATCCGGATGAGCGTGGTCTTGCCGTCCCCGTTCCTCCCCACGACCCCGATCCGGTCCCCCTCGGAGACGCCGAGGGAAATCCCGTCGAGCAGCGCACGCGTCCCGTACACCTTGCTGACGTTCTCGACATTGACCAGGTTGACGGCCATTTCTCTCCTGCCCGGTGGATCGATCAGCTTTCAAGCGTAGGCCCTGACGGAACGCGCCCGGGACGTGAGAGGACGGCCGCTCCCGGACCGGCGGACCCTTGCGAGGCACGGCCGGAGAACGCGGTCCCGGTCCTCAGACGACCGTCGCCCCCGGCGCCGGCCCCGCCGCCCTGCGCACCGTGCGGCAGGTGCCGGAGGCCCTCAGGGCTCCCGCGATGACGTCGGCGGCCTCCGCGTCCCGGGCGAGGAACGCCGTGGTCGGTCCCGAGCCCGAGACCAGCGTGGCCAGTGCCCCCGCGGCCCGCCCCGCCGCGAGCGTGTCCGCCAGCTCGGGGAAGAGCGACAGCGCCGCCGGCTGGAGGTCGTTGGAGCCGGAGACGGCGGCGGCGAGGGCGTCGACGTCGCCCTCGGCCAGGGCATCGAGCAGCTCCTGCGAGGCCACGGGCCCGGGGATCTCCCGCCCCTCCCCCAGCCGGTCGAACTCCCGGAACACCGCCGGTGTCGACAGCCCCCGCGAGGCCATCGCGAACACCCAGTGGAAGCTTCCCCCGACCTCCAGCTCCGTCAGCTTCTCGCCCCGTCCGGTGCCGAGCGCCGCCCCTCCCACCAGGCTGAACGGCACGTCGCTGCCCAGCTCGGCGCAGATGTCGAGGAGTTCGTCGCGCGAGGCGCCCGTGCCCCACAGCGCGTCGCACGCCAGCAGGGCGCCCGCGCCGTCCGCGCTGCCGCCCGCCATGCCGCCGGCGACGGGGATGTCCTTGGCGATGTGGATGTGGACGTCCGCGTCCCGGCCGTACCGCTCGGCGAGCACCAGGGCCGCGCGGGCGGCGAGGTTCGTACGGTCGAGGGGGACCTGGTCGGCGTCGGGGCCGGCGCAGGTCACCCGCAGCCCGTCGGCCGCCGTGACGGTGACCTCGTCGTACAGGCCCACCGCGAGGAAGACGTTGGCCAGGTCGTGGAAGCCGTCGGGGCGGGCCGCGCCCACCGCGAGCTGGACGTTGACCTTGGCGGGGACGCGGACGGTGACGCTCACTGCTGGCCCTGCTCCTTGTTCTCGGCGATGCGCGCGAACTCCTCGACGGTCAGGGACTCCCCGCGCGCCTGCGGCGAGACCCCCGCCGCGACCAGGGCGGCCTCGGCCTCGGCCGCCGAACCCGCCCACCCGGCGAGCGCGGCCCGCAGCGTCTTGCGGCGCTGGGCGAAGGCGGC
>NZ_NCTE01000204.1 GCF_002114215.1 Streptomyces sp. 13-12-16
CCGGCGAGGGCCAGGGAGACCGCGGCGGCCATGGCGCGGGCGCCGTGCACGCCGTCGCCGTCCTGGGTGTAGCGGGCGTCGAACTCCGCGAGGTCGGCGGCGGCCCGTGGGTCGCCGGGGTGGGCCACGGCCAGCACGCAGGCGCGTACGCAGGCGGCGTCGTCGAAGTAGTGGGGATTGTCGTGGCCGGTGGCGGGCGGGCGCAGGCCGGTGGCGAGGTTGCCGAGGCCGGCGCGGACGGAGATGCGGGCGCGCAGGGGGAGTACGGCGGACTCCGTCTCGGGGGCGCGGTTCGCCGCCGCGGCGATCTCGCCGGCGACGGTGTTCCAGGTCAGGTCGATCGCCGCGCGGGTGCGGCGTTCCCGGCTCAGGTCGCCGAAGGCGGTGTCGTCCCCGGCGCGGAGGACGGCTTCCGCGGCGAAGGCCGCCCATTCGGCGTCGTCGGAGGGGCCCAGGCGCAGGGGTTCGGAGGGCTGGTTGAGGGCGATGGGGACGGGGAGGGTGGTCGTCGCGTTCTGTTCGGCGAAGGTGTCCAGTTCGCGGGTGAGGCGTCTTGTCCACTCGGGCATCCTTGCCGCCCGGTGGCGGGCGGCGGGCCAGCCGGCGGCGTCGCCCGCGGCGAGGCCGAGGAGGAGGCCCTCGATTCTCGCGGGGGGTGCGGTCTCGACGGCCTCGGGGTGTGCCTGCGGCAGTCGGGTGGGGCTTTCGGCCTCGGCCTCGCTCTGTGCCTGCGGTGGTCGGGTGGGGCTTTCGGCCTCGGTCTCGCCTTCGGCCCGGATGTTCCCACCCGTACCACCCGTGCGGTGTTCGTCGCCGGGTGCGGGTGGCCCCTGTGGGGGCGTCCCGCCGTCGGCGGCTGCGGGTGGGGCCGGTGGGGTGCTCTCCGTGTCGGCGGGTTGGGTCTCGGTCAGAGGGGTCATCTGAGCGCCTCCGGCGTCAGCAGGTCCGCGATGTCCAGGACGTGGTGGCCCGCCATGGTCGGGAGGCAGGTGCCGCGGGCCGGGGTGATGGCGGACGACCAGGCCGGCGGGATCGCCGCGGCGCCCCGGGTCGCGCCCGCCAGGGCGCCGGCCACCGCCGCCGTGGTGTCCGCG
>NZ_NCTE01000205.1 GCF_002114215.1 Streptomyces sp. 13-12-16
ACCGGAACTCACCTCCCCGGCCCCGTCCGCCCCCGGCGTCCGGACCGGCTGACGCACCCCGGCCACCGTGGCGGGTGACCGGGGCGTGCCCGTCCGGGGTGCGGCTCAGTCGCTCAGTGCCGCGAGGACCACGGCCTTGGCCTCCTCCTGCACCCGGCGGAGGTGCTCGGACCCCTGGAACGACTCGGCGTAGATCTTGTACACGTCCTCGGTGCCGGAGGGGCGGGCGGCGAACCAGGCGCTGTCCGTGGCCACCTTGATGCCCCCGATGGACGCGCCGTTGCCCGGCGCCTCGGTGAGCACCGCGGTGACCGCCTCCCCCGCCAGGGTGTCCGCGGTGACCTGGGCGGGAGACAGCTTCGCCAGGCGGGCCTTCTCCTCACGGGTCGCCGGGGCGTCGATCCGCTCGTAGGCGGGCTCGCCGAAGCGGGAGGTGAGCGCGGCGTAGTGCGCGGAGGGCGTCTTCCCGGTGACGGCCGTGATCTCGGACGCGAGCAGCGCCAGGATGATGCCGTCCTTGTCGGTGGTCCACACCGAGCCGTCCCGGCGCAGGAAGGAGGCCCCCGCCGACTCCTCACCGCCGAAGCCGAGGGTGCCGCCGGCCAGTCCGTCCACGAACCACTTGAAACCGACGGGCACCTCGACGAGTTCGCGCTTCAGGTCGGCGGCGACCCGGTCGATCATCGCGGAGGACACCAGGGTCTTGCCGACACCGGCCGCGGACGGCCACTGCTCGCGGTGCGCGTAGAGGTAGCCGATCGCCGTGGCGAGGTAGTGGTTGGGGTTCATCAGCCCGGCGTCCGGGGTGACGATGCCGTGCCGGTCGGCGTCCGCGTCGTTGCCGGTGGCGATGTCGAAGCGGTCGCGCTGCTGGATGAGGGACGCCATCGCGTGCGGCGAGGAGCAGTCCATCCGGATCTTCCCGTCCCAGTCCAGCGTCATGAACCGCCAGGTCGGGTCGGTGAGCGGGTTGACCACGGTGAGGTCGAGCCGGTGCTGTTCGGCGATCCGGCCCCAGTACGCGACGGACGCCCCGCCCAGCGGGTCGGCGCCGATCCTTACGCCGGCCGCGCGGATCGCGTCCAGGTCCAGCACGTTCGGCAGGTCCGCGACATAGGTGCCGAGGAAGTCGTACCGGCCGGTTCCGGGGGCGGCCAGGGCACGGGCGTACGGGATGCGGCGGACGTCCTTGAGGCCGCCGCGGATGATGTCGTTGGCCCGGTCCTGGATCCAGCCGGTGGCGTCCGAACCGGCGGGGCCGCCGCTGGGCGGGTTGTACTTGAACCCGCCGTCGGCGGGCGGGTTGTGGGACGGGGTGACGACGACGCCGTCCGCGAGACCCGTGGCGCGGCCCCGGTTGTGGGTGAGGATCGCGTGCGAGACCGCCGGGGTCGGGGTGTAGCCGTCGGCGCTGTCGATGAGCACCGTGACCCCGTTGGCCGCGAACACCTCCAGGGCGGTGACGCGCGCGGGCTCGGACAGCGCGTGGGTGTCGGCGCCGAGGAAGAGCGGCCCGTCGGTGCCCTGGCCGGCGCGGTACTCGCAGATGGCCTGGCTGGTCGCGGCGATGTGGTCCTCGTTGAACGCGGCCGCCAGGGACGAGCCGCGGTGTCCCGACGTCCCGAAGGCGACGCGCTGCCCGGGATCCTCGGGGTCGGGGTGCAGTGCGTAGTACGCCGTGACCAGCCGAGCGACGTCGACGAGATCCTCGGGGCCGGCCGGGCCGCCCGCTCGCTCGTGCTGCATGTGCCCACTCCTCCGCAGGGGTTGATTCTTCGCTTGCGGAGACATCTTTCCTCTTCGGGGCCGCACCGCGCGAGTGGGGCCCGGCTCCGCGCCGCCCCGCCCCGCCGCCCCGGTGTCAGATCCGGCCGCCGGTCATCCGGGTGAGGGGGCCGTGGGTGTGGCGTTCGGCACGCCGGCCGACCGCGTAGGAGGCGGCGGTCAGCGCGGTCAGGCCGGCCGCG
>NZ_NCTE01000206.1 GCF_002114215.1 Streptomyces sp. 13-12-16
TGGGGGTGGGGGCCGGGGACCTGGGGCGGGGCACCGTAGGCGGCCGGCGGCTGCTGGGCGTAAGGGCCCGGGGCGGCGGCGGGCTGGGCGTACGGGGGCTGGTGGCCGTAACCGGGTGCGGGCGTTCCGGGCGCTGCGCCCGGCATCCCGGGGCCCTGGGTCCCGTACGGGCCGCCCCCGAAGGGGTTGCCGTGCTGCCCCGGCATCTGCCCGCCCGGGGGCAGGTGGCGCACGCGGCCCGTCTCGTCCGCCACCGGGACGAAGCCGGCCGCCCGCAACCGGGCCGCGAACTTGGCGTTGCGCTTGCGGGTGACGACGAGGCCGACGCCGAAGACGGCCATGAGGGCGAGCCAGATGACGGCCGCGACGACGAAGTCGGAGGACGCGCCGCCCATCCGGAAGGCGACGACCACGCAGCCGATGGAGACACCGAGGGCGCCGTACCCCATCCGCTTCTCGGCGCTCTTGCCGGTGAGGTCGAAGTTGATGCGGGCCTTGAGGAGTTCGAAGGCGTCCGGCACGAGCGGCGGCAGGGACACCCCGTCGTGGGCGTTCGGGTACTGCGCCCGGTTCTGCGCGGCGCGGGTGCGGGCCTGCGGACTGTGATCGGGCACGATCAGCATCTTCAGCTGGCTGTTGTTCCCGCCACCCTGTCGTACGTCCGCGTACTCGTACCCGAACTGCTGGGCGACGAAGGCGAGTCGGGCGAGCTTCTTCACGGACGCCATCGCACTGGTGAGTTCGACCGGCTCCCCGCTCGCCATCAGTTGCAGCATCTTCCGCGTCTGCCGCCTGCTCATCCGCCCTCGCCCCCTGGCCACACCGTTCACTTCCGCAACAGGGGAAGTGTGGCACGCCCGCCCACCTCGAACCAGAGCAGCTTCCCGGCCCCTCGCCCCGGCTCACCGCCATCGAGAGCCCAGCCGCCCCACGAGTCGGCGTACTCCTGCACGAGGCGCAGTCCGCGCCCGGAACCGGCGTCGGTCAAAGCGAGCGGAACGAAGTCCTCGCCGGACCCGCCGAACGGAGCGGGGATGTACGGGTCGCTGTCCCACACCCCGACCCGCAGCCGGCCGTCGCCCAGCCCCGTGAGCCGCAGGGAGGCGGGCCCCCTGGTGTGCAGGTAGGCGTTGGTGACCAGCTCCGACGTCAGCAACTCCACGACATCGAGAGCGTCCTGCCGGCCGTGCCCGTCGAGCGCGGCCCGCACCGTCATGCGTGCGACGCGTACCGCGCGGGGGTCATGGGGGAGGCGAAGGGCGTACACCCAGGGGTGGGGCGGGGCTACGGTGACCATGGTTGTCTCCGGGGATCAGAGGGGGACTTGGGTTTCGCACTCACGGCCGCGCCGGGCGGTGGCAGTGCCTTGGACGGTGCGCTTCCGGCTTACGAGCGCGGCTGGTGAGCGATACCGCTACGGTAGAACCGGCTTGGAAGATAAATCTCCCAACTATGGGAGATTCATCTCTGATTAGCTCGCGTGAGGGACATGAGAGCCGCTTCGCGGCCAGGAAGGACACGCTTTGCCGCCCACGAACAATCCGACGCTGCGGCAACGGAGACTGGGCGCCGAGCTGCGCAAACTCCGTGAGAAGGCGGGGTTCACGGTGACCCGGGCCGCCGAGCACCTGGGCGTCAACCAAGGGCGCGTAAGCATGATCGAGACCGGTCGCAGCCCTGTGAGCGCCGACCTCGTACGCGGGATGGCGTCCGCCTACGACTGCTCCGACCAGGCCCTGGTCGACGCACTGACCGCCATGACCGGGCGCCGGCGCCGGGGCTGGTGGGAGGAGTACCGCGAACACCTGCCCGCCGCACTGGTCGACCTGGCGGAGCTGGAACACCACACGACCGCGCTACGCGTCGCGCTGGTGATCCACATTCCGGCGCTGTTGCAGACCACCGATCACGCCCGCGCCCTCTTCCGGACCGTGGTGCCGCCCATGCGCCAGTACGAGATCGAGCACCGTCTCACGTACCGCATCAAACGGCAGGGCATCCTGCACCGAGAGGACCCGCCGTCCTACTCGGCGATCATTCACGAGTCGGCCCTCCGCATGGGCTTCGGCGGCCCCTCCGTGTCGCACGGCCAGCTCACGCACCTGCTCGACATGGGCGAGCTGCCCAACGTCACCATCCGAGTGATCCCGTTCGGCACAGCCTACTTCCCGAGCACCGGCCAGTCCTTCGACTACCTCACGGGCGCTGTACCGCAGCTCGACACGGTCCAACTGGACACGCACCACGGCGGCTGCGGATTCCTGGACGCGGAGGCACAGTTGACCAAGTACCGAGCCGTACTGGACCACATGACGTCCTGCGCACTCGATCCCGTCGAGTCCCGCGACTTCATCCACAGCCTCATCCGAGAAGCCTGAGAAGGAACACCGTGCACACCATCCGCTGGCGCAAGTCGTCCCACAGTGGGGACAGTTCGAACTGCGTGGAAATAGCCACCACCCCTGCCGCCGTCCTCATACGCGACTCGAAGAGGACATCTGGGCCCAAACTCGACCTCTCCCCCACCACGTGGGCCGACTTCCTCGCCTACGTCGCCAAGTGACCGTCGGGCCATTCTCTTCTTTGTCAGTGTCGCGCTCCAGCACAGGAGAGAGCGCGGCATGCACTCGTGCCTCGCCCGCACGCCACCATGGCTCAGCGGCTTGCGGTGCGTGCGGAGGCGGCCCGAGCTCCGTGGTTCCTGGCGATGATGGGAGCGAATGTCCATCGCGGCACGGGACCTGCGCCGGACAGAGGGCGGACGGGTGGGACAAAGGATCCAGTCGCCGGCGGAGAGACACCAAGCGGCCCTCCCTTCACGATCGGATGTCGATCACCCCTCGGTTGACGCATGCCGCTTCAACTCTCGTCCTGCCTGGCAAGCCAAGTCAGCGTGTCCTCGTTCTCCGCGGCTGTTCGGTACGGCTTCCCGACGTTCAGTCGGGCAACATCCCGGAGGGACCGCACACGGTGTGGGTCGGGGAGGGCGACAGTCCCGATAGCGTCCTGCCACACCGTGCCTTGCACGAAGACCGATCCGTCAAGGGCGGACATGACGAACGCGGGACAGCCATACCGGCTCCCGGTGATACCGACCGCACAGCCTGCACCCATGATGTCCCAGTCCTCCAGCAGCTCAACAAGCCCCCAGACTCCCTCGACATCCGTATCGTCAACCGCACCGGGGGACGGCACGCTGATGGAGAGCAGGAACTGACGGGCGGCGGAGAGCAGGCCGAGTTCTGTCGCCAATTCGAGCCAGCCGGCGTTCGCCTTCGGAACCCTGGCAGGGTCATCGAGCGCGACAGTCCGATCCCGGCGGCCCTGGTCGGGATGGCAGGACGTAATCATGCCCGCAATATAGGGAGGGATTCCCGTGCCGCGCCTGAACCCCAGAAACCTGAGACCGCAATCCTTCATCCCCTGTGCCAGGATTTCAGTATTCACGACCACTTGCCACCCCACCCCTCAGCCGCATCCCGTGATATTCATGAGCTTCCCATAGAAATGCCCTGCCCCCTTTACGTTTCCTTTCGGGCCCACCCACTTGAACTGGCCGTCCTTCTCAAGGATTCGGTAGTCATTATTGTTGGGATCCGGCGCATAAATCTTGGCACCCTCCCACCAGGCATTCCTCCTATTTCCCTCACGGTTTTGGAAGTGATCCAATGTGCCGTCAGGGTTTCTGCGCTGCTGCAACGTTCCATCTTGAATCTGCTGCAGTCCACGCCGAATAATGTTCGGCGTTGCCGGATCATTTCCAGCATTGTGAACCAGTACCGGCGTGTTCCCTGCCAGCACATAGTACGTATGCAGATCACCAACCGTGAGGTTGTAGGTACGAGCATGCCTGGTGAAGGCGCGGTTCCCGGTGACGACGACCGTGTCGCCGGTGTCGGTGCGCAGGTGCATGCCGGCGGTGAGTTCGCCCGCTTCGATCCAGTCCCGTTCAGACGGGGACCAAAAGGGGTGCTCGTGGGTCGCGGTGAGCTTCTCGATGCCGTCGGCCGTGGCTATCGACAGCTCGTTGAAGTGCTTGTCGTCCTCGGTGACGATGAGGCGGGTGACCTTGCGGAGCCCCGTCTCGCCGGTTTCGGGGTCGGTGGCCAGGACCTCGTTCCCGAGTTCGACGTCCTCGATGTCCTTGGTGGTCCCGTCGGCCATGAGGACGTCCGTGCCGGCCAGGAAACACTTGCAGCCGATCAGTCCCCTCGCCCGCTTTCCGACGGCCCCGGCCGCCACTGAGCCCCTTCCCCCGGTGACCAGCGCCGCGACGAATCCCTCGACCAGCTTGCCGCGCTCGAACGCCTTGGCGTCCGCCACGCACTCGTTGAAGTTCGCGACGCAGTAATTGGCGGCGATGCGCTTGGCTTCCGCCACGTCGTCGTGGTGCAGCAGGTACTTGTACGCCTGGCGGCATGCCTCCCGGCCGAAGCACGCGTTGCCCGGCCCGTCGTTCTCGTAGATGGGCGTCACCCAGTAGTCGGTCTCGGGTGAGTCGCCGTTCGGACTGTTCATCAGGAAGTGCTTGAGCAGTTCGTCGATGTCGTTCGTCCGGGGCGTCTGGCTGGCGTTCCACTTGGCGGGGCTCTCCCAGCCGCCTCCGCCACCCCCGCTGCCGCCGCCACCGTGCGGTGTGCCCCGCACCGTGCCGTCGGAGTCCAGCCCGCCGTCCGGGTCGCCCTGGGTGCCGCCGTCGGGACGGGTCCAGCCCTTGCCGTCGTTGCAGCTGTCGCACCAGAGTCCGCTCGGGTCGCTGTGGCTGACCGGGCTGTTGCCGCTGTACGCGTAGCCGTTCATCTGGAGCGGGTCCGCGATGTCGATGACCGGGTCCGCCGAGAGGAAGCGGCCGGAGTCCTGGTCGTACTCGCGGGCGCCGATGTGGGTCAGCCCGGTGGCCGCGTCGTCGATGCCGACGCCCAGGTAGCCGCGCTTGTTCGGCCAGACCGACGGCTTGGCCCCGCGGGTCTCGCCGTAGGGCTTGAAGGCCCGGCGGGTGACCGCCTGGCCGCTCGACAGGGAGACCGCCGTGTCCGCCGTGCCGAGGTGGTCGGTGAGCAGCACGCTGAGCTGGTGACCGGTCGTCGCGCCGTTGCTCGTCGTGCGGGTCACCGACGGCGCGCCGGCCTGCCCGTAGGTACGGGAGGCCCGGACGGTCGCCCCGGCGGCGTCGGCCGTCACCTCGGTCTCGCCCAGGTAGAGCGTCGAGCCCGACGGGGAGTTCTCCAGGATGCGGTTTCCGGCGGTGTCGTAGACGTACGTCGTCTTCTTGCCGTCGTCCGTGATCGTGTCGAGCTTGTTCTCCTGCGTCCAGGTGAGGTTCTGCGTGGTGGTGGGCAGGTCGCGGACCTCGGTGTTGCCCGTCGCGTCGTACGTGTAGCTGCTGCCCTTGCCGGCCGGGTCGGAGCCGGCCCACTTCAGCGTGTGCGGCTGGGTCGTTCCGTAGCCGTACGTGAAGCCGACGTTCTTCGTGGCGTCCGCCGGGTCGTGCTCGGTCATGGCGGCGCGGTTGCCGAGCCAGTCGAAGGTGAAGGACTGGTGGTAGGCGGTGCCTCCCGTGGAGACCGTGGCCGCGTCGGGGGCGGTGGCCGCCCGGGTGGAGGCCAGCGAGGTGTCCGGGCTCGACACGTCCGTCGACGCGTCGGGGGCGTCGGCCACCGGTCCTGACGAGGCCATGTAGTCCGTGCGGTGGCCCCAGGTCGCGCCGTTCGACGCCTTGCAGCCGTTACCGGCGCCCGTCGGGGCGATGTTCGACGTCCAGGCGTTGAGCAGCTCGCCCATCACGTCGTAGGTGAAGCACTGGGTGTCCCACGACGAGCCCGAGGCGTCCGTCAGCCGTCGTGCGTGGGAGGTGACGGTGCCGGACTTGTCGTACGCGTAGTAGCCGTCGGCGATGCGGTGCGGGCCGGAGGTCTCACGGTCCGCGACCGTGCGCTGGAGCCGGCCGGTGTGCGGGTCGACGAAGTTCGTCGACCACACCCGGTACGGCTGCGCGCCGGACACCGTGCGCAGGGCCTCGCCGTAGGGCGAGTAGGTCACGTCGGACGTGTACCAGGCCAGGCCGGACGTCGACTCGGGGAGGCCGTCCGCGTTGTAGCGGGTGACGACCTTCTCCTGCGCCAGCCCGCCCACGGCGGGCAGCGTGACCGACTGGACCTGTCCGGTGACGGGTGTGTAGGTGTACGCGTAGGTGTAGGTCCCGGCGACGCCCGTCGTCAGCGAGCTGGGCGGGATCACCGTCTCCGTGCCGGTGGGCCGGTACTCGGTGTCGTAACCGGTGACGCGCTCGATGTAGTCCCCGTTCAGGGTGTGCCGGATCGAGGCGACCGGCTGCCCGAGCGCGCCCGGCAGGCTGTCGTACGTGAACTCCTTGACCGGGACGGCCGTCGCGGAGCCCTCACGGACGGACTCCACCCGGCCCAGCTCGTCGTACTCGGTGTACGTCGTCCTGGACTCGGCGTCCGTCACCTTCTGGGGCCGGTCGGCCTCGTCGTACCACGTCTTCGTCTCGCCCGTGTCGGGGTCGTTGGTGGAAGTCACCCGTCCCCGTGCGTCGTACGTGTACGTCCACGCGTTGCCGGCCGGGTCGGTGACCTTGGTGCGGTAGCCGCGCGCGTCGTACTCGTACGAGGTGGCGCGCCCCTCGCTGGTGCTCCCGTCGTCCTTGTAGTGGCGGACGGAGGTGACCCTGCCGAGGGCGTCGGTGAAGGTGCGGGTCCGCGGGACCGTGGAACCGGCGGGGTCGACGTACGTGCTGGTGTCGCTGTAGTAGGTGTAGGTCGCGTACGCGAAGTCGCCGTCGTGGTACGTCGACTCGCGCTGCCTGCGCTCCAGGCCGTCGTAGCGGTACTTGATCCAGCTCGGGATCAGGGACCGGGACCTGGGGGCGAAGAGCTCGGCGGCCGGCTCGCCCTTCGCGAGGTACCCGCTGGTCTGCTCGTCGACCAGGCCGTGGTCGTTGTAGGTGGTGTCGGTGACGACACGGCCGGGGCCGTGGGCTTCGGACTGCGTCTGCACGGGGCGCATCAGGCCGTCGTAGATCGCCACCTGACGGCTGTACGTCCCGTCGTCCTTGAGACTCCTGGTGGTGACCGCGGCGGGGCGGGTCGTCTCGGCGGTGGCGATCGCCGCCTGGTACGAGATCTCCACGTCGGGCGACTTGCCGCCGGAGGAGCGGGACGGCGACCAGCCCTTCACCAGGCGTCCGAGGGCGTCGTACTCGTTGCGCGTGACCCGGCCGTTGGCGTCGGTGACCGTCAGCGCCAGGCTCCGGCCGGGGTCGAAGGTCGTCGTGACGGCATGGCCCTTGGCGTTGATCACCTTGGTGGCGGTGACCGGCCCGCCGGCGTCCGCGGGGGTGTACTGCGTCTCGGTCGTGCCGACCCCCGGACTGGTGACCGTGCGGACACGGCCCAGCGGGTCGTACGTCGTACTGGTGACGACCGGGTACGAGGTTCCGGTGCCGTCGACACCGGCCTGGGAGGTGACCAGGCCCTTGGTCGGGGTCGCGCCGTACGCCAGGCCGTCATAGCTGTTGCGGACCGCCTTGACGAGCTTGGTCGCCGGGTCCGCGGTGTCGTACCCCGCGCACGGGGTGCCCGTGGTCCGCTGTTCCTTCGTCAGGCCGATCAGCCACGCCGTGGTGTTGTGCGCGTACGACGTCCTGGTACAGCTCTGGTCGGACAGGGTCTCGCCGGTGCCGTTCGGCTTGACCACGGACGTCTCGACCTGGACCGGCAGACCGTAGGTGTCGTCGACGGTCGTCAGGGTCCGTACCGCCCGCCAGCTCGTGTCGACGGTCTGGATGTCGTCGGACCGTTTGACGCCGGTGCGGTGGGCGAGGAGCGGGGTGAGGGCGGTGCCGTTCTCGGCCTCGCGGGAGCGGGAGGCGGTCTGCCTCGACCAGGGGAAGCTCAGGACACGCTTCTGCACCCGCTTGTCGGAGTCCAGGTAGGTGATGCTCTCCGCCGTCATGCCCGCGTACTGCGGTGCGTCGTCGGTGACCAGCGTGTACTTGCCCGTGGAGTCCTTGACCTGTCCGCCCGTGCCCTGGAAGTACCGGGTCTCGGAGTACGACTGCCCCTGTGGCTCGCCCGACTGGGAGGTGGTCTTGCTCCCCTTGGTGACCGCGACCTGGCGGTAGCCCTGCCAGACGCTGAACGTCCGCAGGGACGGGCGGGTGAACTCGTCGTCGCTCTTGGCCCAGGCGGGGCCGGTGTACTTGTACGTCGTGTGGACGGGCCTGCCGTGCGAGGTGACCTTGTCGGTCTGGGTGACGGAGTGGACGACGTACTTGTTGAACCACGACTTCGCCGGCGTCTTCTCATCGCCGTCCGGCGACCAGCGGACCGGGTAACAGGTGCCGTTGTCCTTGCCCTTGTCCTCGGCCGGCTCACCGGCGCAGCCGCCCTTGTACTCGACCTCGATGTCACCGCCGTGCTCCGTCGCGACCGTGCCGATGCGGGGCCGGGTGAAGGCGGGACGCTGGTCGTTCGGGCCACTGGGCACGAGGTTGGGAAGCTGGCGGTCCTTCAGTCTCGCGCGCAGGGGCGACGTGGAGCCGACCGAGTACTCGGCGAAGCTGACGCCGTCCTTGTGCTGGAGGGTGCCGGTGGTGTCACCGGGGGCGAAGCCCCGGCGGGTGATCGAGTTCAGCCACAGGCCGGGGGCCGTGTCGTACCAGTCCTCCGGGAAGGACTGGTGGAGCTGGTAGGTGTCGACCTTGCCCAGGCCGGTCCGGCCGGCGCGGGCGGCCTTCGTCGTCACCGTGTCCAGACGCATCTGCGTCCAGAAGGACGGGAAGGCGGGACACAGCTTCGACGTCGACTTGCAGTTGAGGTTGCCGGGGGTGTCCCACCAGGGGCGGTAGGCGCCGGGGTCGTCGGTCTTGGCGAAGTTCGCCGCGTCGCAGGCCGTCTCCGACTTCAGGCAGCGCTGCGCGGCGCCGAACTCGACCGTCGCGGACGGCTTGGTGAGGTCGGAGGAGCGCATGCCGTACTCGATGGTCGTCGGGTAGGCGGCACGCTCGTACTGCTCGGGGGAGGTGAACTTCTTCTTGACCGCGTAGTGGTTCGTCTCCTGCTTCCAGTTGACGACCATCACGTTGCCGTGCACGTCGACGACCTTGTCGAGGCCCCAGCGCCAGGCCTGCTGCCGTCCGGCCCCGCAGCGGGAGTCGGCGAACGTGGTGGCGTGGCAGGGTTCCCCCGGGTGGTTGCCGAAGACGGGGACGGTGGAGACGGAGTCGGCGTCGGCGTGGCCACCGCCGACCTGGTTGAGGCCGAAGTAGTACTTGGTGCCGTCCGTGGTGGTGACGATCCAGTACTCGCCGTTGTCGTCGCCGTTGGTCCCGCCCGTCCTGCGCTCGACGCGGGTGCCGTCGTCGGTCTGGGCACGGTAGACCTCGGTGTCGGTCTCCGGGTCGCTGCCCGCGGGGGCGTCCCGCACGAGCTCGACGTTCCTGCCGCCCAGGGACATCACCGCGTTGTACGACACCCAGCACAGGTCGGAGGTCTTGTCCGCCTTGGCCGTGTTGTTGGGGGTGCCCGCGTCCAGGGTCTTGCGGTCGTCCTGGCAGGAGCGGTAGCGGCGCTCGATGTGGCCGGGGTCGTAGCCCCAGCCCTCGCCGATCCAGGAGGACTGGGGCGAGGAGACCGCGACGCGGCCGTCCACCGACTGGGAGTTGTAGGTGAAGGCGATCTGCGGAGCGGGGCCTGCCGGAGCGGCGGGAACCGTAAGCGGGTACGACCAGGTGAACGCTCCCGAGGAGCCGCCGGCCTGCCAGGAGCCGCTGGAGGCCAGCGGCGTGGCCTTGAAGGTCCCTCCCGCGCCTCCGCCGGAATCGACCGCGCCGACGACAGCCGTGTCGCCGCTCGCCGCGGCCGGCGTGACCGAGGTGCGGTACGCGGCCCGGGCGACGGAGGGTCCGGTGGCCCCGGGGGTCTTCGTCACGGCCGGTGTGACGGTGCCGTCCGCCGCCGGGTCGACCGTCGCGGTGATCGTCTGGGTCCCGGTGTCGTTGGTCGTCTCCAGTTCCTCGTACGTCTGGCACGCCTCGACATCGGGCGTGGTCAGGTAGCACTCCGGGAACTGGACGAAGCGCAGCCGGGAGGCCCAGTCCGCGCCGTAGAGGTTCTTGAACTCCGCGTAGTCGAGCTCGACCGAGACGGGCACGGAGCCGGTGGCGGGTGCCTGGACGGTGATGAGCGCGCCGTCGACTCCCTGGGCGACGGGTGCGGTACGGGCGGCGACGGACACCTGCCAGGTGCCGGTGGGCGCGGGCTGGTCCGCGGCCTGCCCGAGGCTGACGGGAAGGTCCTCGACCGGGGTGAGGTCGACCTGCTGGGCGTCCGTGCCCGCGCGCACGGTGGCCTGGTCGGCCGTCGCGGCGGAGCCGAAGCTGACGAGCCCGGAGCCGGCGGCGGGCGCCGTCGCCGTGCCGGCCGGGGCTTGTTCCAGGTCTGCGGGAACGTCGACCTTCAGGGTTTCCAGGTCCCGCTCGAAGGCCTCGCCCGAGAGCGGCTTGTCCTGGTCGAGCGCCTCGAGGTCGAGGGTTTCGCGGCCCTTCTCGGCCACGGACGGATCGGGTGGAAGGGCCAGTGACTGCGTGGGCAGGAGGCCCACCAGCAGGGCCGCCCCGATGGTGGGCACGACGGCCGCGCGCACACGGCGCGTGCGGCCACGGCGGGCAGGTGAGTAGCGACCGAACACGACGGGTCCCCCCGGACCAGTGAGGCGGGACCGGGTTCGGACCACGCGTGATGGCGTATCAGATGAGCTGATTTTGTGCAGCGTCTGTGAAGTTCCGCCAGATCGACCGCGTGGATGTGATCGCAGTCACGGTACGTAATGCTTCACAACGCTCCGTAATGCACAGTTCTCACCTATCCGAGGTAACGCCGACACCCGCATTTCCCTGAGGTAACGCGCGATTCACCGGATTCAGCCGCAAACACTCGTCGGCGCGGGGAATTTTTGTCCGGCTTGGAACTGAATTGACGTCAGCTCGCTCGTTCCACCAGGAAGTTGATGGCAATTCGCGCCCCCCGGAGGTACGGCCCCGGTGCCCGATCCGCTCATCCCGCGGGCTCGACGCGAAGCGTGACGTCGGCGCGCTCATGGGTCATCATCGGCTCGCCCGGCCGCGCCTGTTTCCGCGCCGGTTCCAAGGGGGGAAGGGGAACTCGCCCGATGACGCGCACAGAGCGCACCCGGCGCCGGGGGCTGCCCGGAAATCGGACCACCGCCGCCGTACTGACCGCGGCTCTCGCCGCCACCGGCGTCACCTTCGTCGGCCTCGGCCTGGACGACTCCGGCTCCCGCGGGGAACCGCACCGTGACCGGAGCGCGAAGCCGGTGACCGAAGCCGCCGCTGTGTCGCGGGCGCGGAAGACCGGCGAGCTCGTCGAGGTCACCGCATCGCGTACGGCACGCTCCACCACGTGGGCGCGACCCGACGGCCTGATGGTCAAGAACCTGCACTCCTCGCCGGTCCGGGCCAAGGTGGGCGGCGAGTGGAAGGACATCGACTACGACCTCCACCGCACCGAGGACGGCTGGGAACCGAAGGCGACCAACGCGCGGATGGTCTTCTCGGCCGGCTCCGAGAAGGGCTCGCCGGCGCGGGAGGACCGGCGGGCCTCGCGCTCGACCGTGCGCCGCGTCTCCCTGCTCAACGGGGCCGGGGCCGCTTCGGACGAGACCGCGAGCCCGCTCGTCACCCTGACCGTCGACGGCTACGACATCCAGCTCACCTGGCCGGGTGCCGTCCCCGCCCCCGTCATCGACGGTTCGCGGGCCCTGTACCCGGAGATCTTCCCGGGCGCCGATCTGGTGCTCACGGCCGACGACGAGGGCTTCGCCCAGCTGCTCGTCCTGAAGAACCGGGCGGCTGCGGCCGATCCGCTCGCCCGGCGGCTGTCGTACGGCATCACCTCTGACGACCTGACCTTCCGGCTGGACCCGATCACGGGTGTCCTGTCCGCCGAGAACGTCTACTCCCAGGAGATCGCGGTCTCGCCGACCCCGCTGATGTGGGACAGCAGCGGAGCGCCGGCGGTGACGGACGGCGGCGTCGGCGCGACCGCGCAGCCGACCGCTTCGGAGACCCCCGGCCCCACCGAGTCGGCCACCGACCTGCCGAGCGACAGCCCCGGTCCCACCGAGGAGCTGATCGAGACCGACGAGCAGGCCGACACCCATCCGGAGACCCTGCCGGCGGCCAGCGACGGTCCCGAGGTGACGGTGTCGGAGTCGCCGTTGCCGTCCGTCCCGGCGGAGCCGACACCCGCGCCCACCCCGACCGGCCCGGCGGCCACCCTCGGCCTGGCCGGGCTCGACGGGCCCTCGCCCGACTCCCGCGGTGAGCTGGTGGAGGCGGAGCTGTCCGGGGCGAACTGGGTCCTCACCCCCGAGCCCTCCTTCCTCGACGACCCGGCGACCACCTACCCGGTGTTCGTCGACCCGTCGGTGAAGAAGCACACCCAGAACTGGACCACCGCCTACAGCCGCCACCCCAACGCCACGTTCTACAACGGCAAGGGCTTCAACAAGGGCGGTACGCACGAGGCGCGGGTCGGCTTCGAGTCGGACACCTGGGGCACCTCGCGTTCGTACTTCAACATCGCCTTCGACAAGGGTCTCAAGGGTACGAAGATCACCAGTGCGAAGCTGCGGATGCTGGAGACGTACTCCTGGTCGTGCAGCGCCCGTTCGATGAGCGTGCACCTCACCGGCGCCGTCAACGGGCACACCAACTGGAAGAACGCGCCGAAGCTGACCGACGGCAACAAGTTCGCGACCAAGAGCTTCGCGCACGGCTACAAGTCCGGCTGCCGGGACGCCTACGAGACCTTCGACGTGAAGAAGGCCGCGCAGCAGCGGGCCGACCAGGGCAAGGACAGCATCACGTTCGGGCTGCGGGCCCGGGACGAGAAATCGCAGTACGCGTGGAAGAAGTTCCGGGCGAACGGCGACAACGCGCCCGTGCTGGAACTCGTCTACAACCGCAAGCCGGTCGTCGACTCCAAGTCCCTCGACCTCGGCCCGGACGCCAAGTGCACCACCACCGAGCCGTACGTCCGCATGGGCTCGGGCAACCTGACCTTCACCGCGCGGGCGTCCGACAAGGACAACAACCTCGACCGCCTGGACTTCGACCTCTGGCCGACGGGCAAGTGGGACACCACCGGTGACCTCCTGAAGACCACCGGGAACGTCTCCGTCGGCGGCGACAAGGACACCGCGCTGCGCACCACCGGCGGGTTCGCCACCAGCAAGCTCACCAACGGCACCCTCTACTCCTGGCGGGTGCGCGCGATCGACGACGCCAACTCCACCTCCGCCTACGCCCCCGCCAAGACTCCGTGCCGCTTCGTCCTGGACACCACCGCGCCCAAGCCGCCCAAGGTCAGCTCCACCGACTTCCCCAACGCCGACGGCAGTGAGAACGGCTTCGGCAACGACGCCGAGGACGCCAACTGGTCCACGAAGAAGTTCGGCACGCCCGGTTCGTTCACCGTGCGCGCACTGAACACGGACGTGGTCCGCTACGAGTACGGCTTCAACTCGGCGAGCTACCCGTTCTCCGTGAACCGCACGTCCGGGACGGCCACGAGCGTCAGCGCGACGCTGGCGAACGCGAAACCGCCGACCGCCGGACCCAACGTGCTGTACGTACGGACCGTGGACGCCGCGGGCAACCCCTCCCAGGCGACGAAGTACTTCTTCTACGTCACCCCACGCGACCAGGCCGACGCCCCCGGCGACTTCACCGGCGACAAACTGCCGGACCTGATGGTCGTCACCGAGGGCGGCAACCTGGCGCTGTACCCCTCCCAGGCCACCAACGACCTGGCCAAGGGCTCGGGCGACCTGGACTACTCCATGTCCGGCGCCTACCGCTCCAACCCCGACAAGGACCCGGGCGGCGACGACCTGCCCCCGTACGTCGCCGCGCCCTCCGGCCACTTCAAGGGCGCGCTGATCACCCACAACGGCGACATCTACGGCGGTGACGGCCTCCAGGACCTGGTCGTCCGCGTCGGCGGCAAACTCTGGGTCTACCCCGGTGACGGGTACGGCGCGGTCGACATCGACCGACGGGTGGAGATCCTCCTGCCGTCCAACGCGCCCAGCCCCGCCTCCCTCACCCAGATCGTCTCGGCGGGCGACGCCACCGGGGACGGCCGCACGGACTTCTTCGCCACCGTGGGCGAGGAGATCTGGGCCTTCACCGGCTACCACGGCGCCACCGTCGACAAGGCGATCCGACTGTCCTCCACCCCCTGGGCCGACCGCGACATCGTCACCGCGGCCGACATCAGCGGCGACGGGGTGACCGACCTGGTCTACCGCAACGACGCCTCCGGCCGGCTGCTCCTGCGCAAGGGCATCAAGGCCGCCGGCGGCGGAACCGACCTCACCTCCCTGGCCTCCGCCGCCAACTCCGCCGACGGCGCCGACGCCGTCTACGGCGCCTCCGGCTGGGGCAGTTCCAACATCTACCTGCTCATCGGCACGCCGGACGCCAACGGCGACGCCATCCCCGACATCTGGACCGCGCGCACCGACGGAACCGTACGCTTCTACGCCGGCGGCAGGACCGTCCTGTCCGGATCCGGCACCGAGATCATCGGAACGGCGAGCTACTGGAAGACCCGCATCGCCATCGGCTGAGCCGCTCGGCCGCAAGTGGAACGGGCGAGGGCCGTCGGAAGTGTCGTCCGACGGCCCTCGCCCGTTCCGCGCGTCAGCGCCGTGACGTCAGCCCCGGTGCGCCCCGGCGCCCGGCTGGGGGCGCTTGCTCCTGCTGCCGTTCGGCCACAGGCGCGGCTTCCGCTTCGCCCCGAGGTCCTCGACCCAGCCGACCGCGAGGATCATCAGGCCGATGAGCGGCCAGACCAGGGCGAACGTCCAGACCGTGTACGTGCTGTCGAGAGCGGCCGTCGCCCGCTCGCTCTGCATGAACGGGAGCTCGTACAGCAGGTCGATGATCGGGAACGTCGCCATGATCATCATGTTGTGCCACAGGTAGATGGTGACCGCCCGGTTGTTGGAGAGGGTCACCAGCCTGTCCCAGTTGGCCAGGCGTCCGGGGAGCTCCCGCCACGACGGGGAGTACTGGAGCAGGATCACCACGAAACCGAACGACCAGGCGGCATCGGCCAGCGGGATGTCGTTGAGGTCCCAGCCCGAGGAACCGAGGTGGCCCGAAGCCCACCACAGGCCGAAGGCCATCACCAGGGACGCGCAGGAGACGGAGACGTACCGCGGGATCCGCTTCAGCATGCCGTCGTGATGGGCGAAGCCGAGGACCCAGCAGCCGCCGTAGACCGCGAAGTCGGTGACCGCGTTGCCCAGCTCGCCGGGGATGGTCACCAGGCCGGTGCCGACGATCGCCGTCAGACCGAGCGGCGCGAGCAACGTCGGCCAGGGAGCCTTGCGGAACAGCCACAGCAGCAGCGGCGACGCGATGACGAACCACAGGTAGGCGCGCAGGTACCACAGCGGCCCCACGGTGTCGTCCGCCCAGGTGCTCTCCAGCGGACCTATGACCCCGGCCTCCACCGGGTAGGGCGGGGCGCCGATCGGGACGACGTAGTTGACCAGGTTGACCAGACCCCAGACCCCGTCCTGGTCCGGGTCCTTCGAGGGGCTCCAGTCGACCACGAACAACAGCGTCAGCACGACCGCCGCGAACGCCCACAACGGCGGCAGCAGCCGGCGGACCCGCCCGCGGATCACGCTCCACGCCGGACGCTTCAGCGACCGCGCCATCAGCGAGCCCGCCAGCGCGAACATCACGCCCATCGACGGGAACAGCACCGACAGCCAGGCCCACCCGAAGAGGTGGTACACCACGACGCGGACCAGGGCGATGGAGCGCAGCAGGTCCAGGTACCGGTCGCGGCCCGGCTTCTCGGGCTCCGGGGCGGGCACGGGCTCGGTCGTGCGCTGCCGCGGGACGTCGGCGTACGGCGTTCCGTACGGGCCCGCCGGTTCCGGGCTCACGCCCGTGCCGGTCGTGTATCCGTGGGTCATGCCACGGGCCTCCGATCATCGCCGCGCCGGTTCTGGCCCGGCACCGCTCCGCCGACGGGCGCCTCGACGACGCCGGTGCGCCGCAGCTTCTGCCAGCGCAGGCGGCCGCCGGTGAGTGCGGTGATCCAGGACTGGAGCAGCACGACGTACATGAGCTGGCGGTAGAGGATCTGCTGCAGCGGCAGCGAGATCAGGTGGGTCATGCGTTCGCGGTCGAGGCGGAAGGCGAAGGCCGCGCAGACCGCCTGGATGGCGAGGACGCCCAGCCACGCCGTGATCGTCTTCTCCGTCGGGCCGAAGACGAGGCCGTAGAGCAGGAAGACGTCGATCAGCGGGGCCAGCAGCGGGGCCACGATCATGAACAGGGAGACGAAGGGCAGCCCGATGCGGCCGAAGCGGCCGGAGGGCCCCTTGTCGATCACCGCGCGGCGGTGCTTCCAGATGGCCTGCATGGTGCCGTACGACCAGCGGTAGCGCTGTGACCACAGCTGCTGGACGGACTCCGGGGCCTCGGTCCAGGCGCGGGCGTTCTCGGCGTAGACCACGCGCCAGCCGGCACGGTGCAGCGCCATGGTGACGTCGGTGTCCTCGGCGAGGGTGTCGTCGCTCATGCCGCCGATGGGCTCCAGGGCGGAGCGGCGGAAGGCGCCGACCGCGCCGGGGATGGTCGGCATGCAGCCGAGGATGTCGTACATCCGGCGGTCCAGGTTGAAGCCCATCACGTACTCGATGTGCTGCCAGGCGCCGATGAGGCTGTCCTTGTTGCCGACCTTGGCGTTGCCCGCCACCGCGCCGACCCTCGGGTCGCCGAAGGGCTGGACGAGTTCGCGGACCGTGGACGGTTCGAAGACGGTGTCGCCGTCCATCATCACGACGATGTCGTAACGGGCGTTGGCCAGGCCCCGGTTGAGCGCGGCCGGCTTGCCCGCGTTGAGCTGGCGGATCACCCGTACGTTGGGCAGGCCCATCGCCTCGACGATGCGGGCGGTGCCGTCGGTGGAACCGTCGTCGATGACGAGGACCTCGATCGGGTGCTCGCTCGCCATCAGGGAGTTGACGGTGTTCTCGATGCACTTGGCCTCGTTGTACGCCGGGACCAGCACCGTCACCGGTTCGGTGACCGGCGGGCCCCAGCGGAAGTTCTTCCGGCGGACGCGGCGGGCGTGGAAGCCGGAGAGGAGCAGCATCAGCACGAAGCGGCCGATGACCAGGGTGCCGATGATCGCGAGGCCGACCACCAGGACGTCGGTGATGTGCTCGGAGGCCTGGACCAGGAAGATCCACGCCTTGCCCTTCCAGAGTTCGGCGCCGCTGACCGGGCTGTGCGCGCTGGGCGCGTCCAGGGCCTCGGTGAGGTTGTCGAACTCGTAGCCCTCGTCCTTGAGGTCGGGCAGGAACCTGTCGAGCGCCGCGACGGTCTGGCTGCGGTCGCCGCCGGAGTCGTGCATCAGGACGATGGCGCCCTTGCCGCCCTCGGGCGTGGCGCGGCGGATGATCTCGTCGACGCCGGGCCGCTTCCAGTCCTCGCTGTCGGTGTTGTTGACGACGGTGAGGTAGCCGCGGCTGCCGATGTACTCGGTGACCGGCCAGGACTCGTTGTCCATGGCCTCGGCGTAGGAGGAGTACGGCGGGCGGAAGAGGGAGGTGCGGATGCCGGCCGCGCCGGTGATCGCGAGCTGGTTCTGCGACAGCTCCCAGTCGATGCGCTTCTTGGACTGGAGGGCGAGGTCGGGGTGGTTGAAGGTGTGCAGGCCGACCTCGTGGCCCTCGTCGACCATGCGCTGGACGAGGTCCGGGTAGCGGGAGGCCATGGTGCCGGTGACGAAGAAGACCGCGTGCGCGTCGTGCTTCTTCAGTACGTCGAGCACCTTCGGGGTCCAGGTCGGGTCCGGGCCGTCGTCGAAGGTGAGGACGAGGCGGTGGTCGGGCACGCTCAGGCTCTGGACCTTGCCGGCGCGGGCGTCGATGACCGGGCCGCCCTCCAGTATCTCCTCCGGCACCTGGGTGGTGGGTGCGGGCTTCTGGACGCGGTGGTCGGCGAGGATCTCGCTGTGCACGTATCCGCGCAGCATGAGCATGGCCGCCAGGGCGACGAGGACGAGCACCGGGAGCAGCAGGCGCAAAGGTACGCGGCGACGCAGGGCACCGCCACGGGCCTGGCGGGGAGGCCTGTGACGGGGGGAGCGGGATGCCATCAGACGACGTTCTCCGGGGACTGTGCGGCGGGGGTGGTGGACGGGTCCGGCTGCGCGCCGGAGCCGTCGGCGGCGACCGGCCGGCCGGCGGGGGCACCGGCGAGGCTGTCGGTGCCGCCGGCCTCTCCGCCGCCCGTGG
>NZ_NCTE01000207.1 GCF_002114215.1 Streptomyces sp. 13-12-16
CGCCGACGGTGCCGGTGGCGAACTCCTCGCCGGCCGCCCCCAGCAGCGCGTCCAGGCCGTCCGTCGGCACGGGTTCGGCCTTGCGCAGCGCGGACAGCGCCCGGTCGACGTACACCGGCGGCACCAGGCTCAGCCGTGCCACCTCGGCGCCCGACACATCCGTCACCGCCTCGGGCACCCGCGTCCGGTAGGGCCCTCGGGGGCCCAGCGCGTCCAGGTGGACCGGTCCGGTGGTCCCGGTGGCCGGCATCAGTACACGCCCTCGATGACCGTCTCGCCCCGCACCGTCGGCACCGGCGCCACGTCCGCGACGGCGTCGCCCGCCCGACCGCCGGCCGGCCGGACGCGCACGGCCGTGTCGCGCTCGGCGTTGTGGGGGATGAGCATCGACTTGCTGACGTGGCTGACGATCACCCGGCCCCGTTCACCGACCCCGGCCGGCGCCCCGGTGCCGGCGTCGACGACCGACAGGAACACGTACGGCGACACCGGGTCGAACACGCAGGGCCCCGACGCGTCGCCACCGGCCCGTTCGAGCAGTGCGGTGAGCATCATGGTGTTGCCGTACATGCCGATGAGAGGCACCTCGGGGAAGACCTCGGTGGCCAGCAGGTGGCGGGTGTCGGGGTCCATGTGGGTGCCGCCCCAGAGGATCGCCCGGACGGAGCCGTTGATCCGCTCCAGGAGGTCGTCCTCGCGGGCGAGGCGTTCCAGCAACGGGGTGGTGGCGGCGAGCACCCCGATGTCCTGGGTGAGCAGGATCCGCCGGCACTGTTCGACGAGATGGCCGGTGTAGGCCTCGACCTCGTCGTCCCGGCCCGCGGCGGCCAGCTTCCGCACCCAGCGGGGGTCCATGTCGACGCCCAGTGCCGGGCCGCCGAGGGAGGCCGCCGCCCGTCGCAGCACGTCCCCCACCAGGTGCGGGCCGGTCGGTGCCACGGTCAGCCACTGGGCGCCGACGGGCAGGCCGTGCTCCCGCAGCCGCCTGTCGACCTGCTCCGTGCTGTGCCGCGCCCAGTCGTCGAGCTGGACGACCCGCTTGGGCGCCCCGGTCGTTCCGCCGCTGTCGAAGACGTTGACCAGCCGGGCGTCGCTCCCGTAGCCCCGGGGGACCAGGTCCGCCACGGGGACGTCGCGCAGTTCGTCGGTCAGGTCGGGGAAGAGCGCGAGGTCGTCCACGCCCCTGACGTCGTGGCGCGGACAGAAACCGAGCCGGCCGGCCCGGTCGAGCCAGTAGCGGGAGCCGGTCGACGGACCGAAGTGCCAGCGCATGGCCGCGCGTACGAACTCGTCCGGATCGACGCCGTCGAACGGTCCGGCGTCCAGGACGGCGGGGGACTCGTGCCTCATGGAGGGTTCTCTCTCGAACGTGGGGGATCAGGGGATCGGGCGGCGCCCGGTCACCGGCCGAACAGCTCGAAGGCGACGGCGGGCCGCCCGCCGAACCGCGGGGCGTGGGCGTGGGTGCTGTCGGCCAGGAAACGGCGCGCGTACGTCTCGGGGTCCTCGTCGGTCAGTGCCTCGAGGTAGGCGCGGTGGTGCAGCAGGGACCGGACCGCCTGTTCGAAGCCGGGCCCGGCGGGGACCGCGTGCGTCGGCGCCGGTGAGTTGGCGACCGCCGCCCACCGGACGCCGTTCCAGGGCCGCAGCCCCTGCCGGGTGAGTCCGGGGAAGATCCAGCGGTTGCCCGCGTCCGCCACCGCGTCCAGCACGGCACGTCCCACGGCCACGTGGTCCGGGGTGTTCCAGGCGCCGTGCCCCCAGGTGTCCCGGTGGTTCAGGGTGATCACCAGCTCGGGCCGGTGCCGCCGGACGGCCGCGGCGATGTCGCGGCGCAGGGCCACGCCGTACTCGATCACACCGTCCCGGTGGTCGAGGAACTCCACGGTGGGGACGCCGACCGCCGCGGCGGCCGCCCGCTGCTCCGACTCGCGCAGCGTCCCGGCCCGTTCGGGCGGCAGGGTGTCGATCCCCGCCTCACCGCGGGTGGCGAGTACGTAGGTGATCTGTCGGCCGTCGGCCGACCAGGAGGCCACGGCGGCAGAGCAGCCGTACTCCAGGTCGTCGGGGTGGGCCACCACGGCCAGGGCCCGTCGCCAGTCGTCCGGCATCGGGCGCAGGGGTGCGGGGGTGCGGTCGGTCATGACCATGTGACCGGACGGCGTCGTGCGTTGTGACACGGGTCGCCCCCGGCCGGTGTCACAACAGAGCGGCACGGGTGGTCTCAGTGACGAGAACCCCGACGCGTCCTGCGCACCACCGTGTCGCGTCGTGGGCTTCGGGAGACGCCGAGATGAGTGGTGAAGAGATGGGCAACGACAGCCGGCCGGTCGGGCCGGGACAGGGGCGTACCGGGGAGCGGCTGGCCCGGTGGACGGCGGTGCGGCTCGGCCACCGGGGCCCGGCCCGTTCCCTCCGGCGCCTGGTCCTTCCGGACCACTGGTCCGTCCTGCTGGGCGAGATCGCGCTCTACAGCTTCGTGATCCTGCTGGTCACGGGCGTCTACTTGAGCTTCTACTTCCATCCCTCCTCGAACCCGGTGGTCTACGACGGCGGTTACCCGCCCCTGCGGGGCCGACCGGTGTCGGAGGCGTTCGACTCGACGCTGCACCTCTCCTTCGACGTCCGCGGCGGTCTGCTGATCCGCCAGGCCCATCACTGGGCGGCGCTGGTGTTCGTCGCCGCGCTGTTCACGCACGTGCTGCGGGTGTTCTTCACGGGCGCGTTCCGCAAACCGCGGGAACTGAACTGGGTCCTGGGCTTCCTGCTGCTGGTCCTGGCCATGTTCGGGGGCCTGACCGGCTACGACCTGCCCGACGACCTGCTGTCGGGGACGGGGCTGCGGGTGGTCCACGGAACCCTCTTGTCGGTCCCGGTCGTCGGCACCTACCTGTCGTTCCTCCTCTTCGGCGGGGAGTTCCCCGGTGACGATCTGATCGCGCGCTTCAACACCCTCCACACCCTTGTCGTTCCGGGGCTGATGGCCGTGCTGTTCGTGGTGTACGCGGTACTGGCCGTCCGGCACCGGCCCGCGCAGTTCCCCGGTCCGGGCCGTACCGAGGACAACGTGGTCGGCCTGCCGCCGCGGGTGTACGCGGTCAAGGCCGTCGGCTTCTTCTTCCTGGTGTCCGGCGTGATCTTCCTCATGGCCGCCGTCGCGCAGATCAATCCCGTGTGGGAGTACGGGCCCTTCCGCCCCGACCAGGTCTCGGCCGGCTCCCAGCCCGACTGGTACATGGGTGTCGCGGACGGGCTCCTGCGGGTGATGCCGGGCTGGGAGACCGACCTCTGGGGCCACACCCTGGCCCTGGACAACTTCCTGCCCCTGCTCTTCGGTGTGCTGCTCTTCCTCGCCATGGCCGTCTACCCGTTCGTCGAGGCGTGGGCGACCGGCGACGACCGGGAGCACCACCTCCTCGACCGGCCCCGCAACCGGCCGGTGCGCACCGGCCTGGGCGTGGCCTGGCTCAGCGTCCACGCGGTGGCGCTGACCGGTGCCGCCAACGACCTGATCGCCCTCCGGCTGCACGTCTCCGTCAACGCCGTGACCTGGGCGGTGCGCATCGGCCTGTTCGTCGTCCCGGTGCTGGCCTACGCCGTCACCGTGCGCCTGGCACTGGGCCTGCAGCGCCGCGACCGGGAGAAGGTGCTGCACGGCCGGGAGACCGGCGTCGTCAAGCGCCTTCCGCACGGCGAGTACGTCGAGGTCCACGAACCCCTGAGCCGGGCGCGGCTGCACACCCTGACCGCGCACGAGCAGTACCGGCCGCTGCCGGCCGCGTCCGTCACCGGACGCACCCGGCGGCTGCGCGCCGGGCTCAGCCGGGCCCTCCACGGCCCCGGCGCACAGGTCCCCAAACCCACGGAGGACGAGTACGAGCGGATAGGCGGCGGGCACGGGTCCTGACCGTGGAGGGGCGGTGTACGCGCCGGGAGTCCTCGGACCGCACGCCGGCGGCCGACGACTCCACCGGGCGTCGCCCGTCACAGATCCGGCGCTCACCCGGTCAGGAGGGCAGAGCGGTCCCCGCGACCGGAACGACCACGCGACGGCGGCCGGGCCCCCGCCCGGACAACGGTGTCATCACGGAAGGTGCGAGTCAGTGTCGGAAAACTCAGCGCATGCCCACCACGGCCACCACGGGCACGGCCACGGAACCGGTGGCGAGGACGGCCCCGGCTGGACCCGGGCGGCGAAGCTGCTCCAGGACGCCGCGCCGATCACCGTTCCCGAAGGTGCCTCGGCGATGACCATCCGCGTCCAGTGGGAGCCCGGGGACCCGGGCACCCCGCCGCACCGCCATTCCGGCCCGGCGTTCGGCTACGTCGTCAAGGGCGCCGTCCGCTTCGAGCTGGAGGGCGAGCCCGAGCGCGTCGTCGAGGCCGGCGGCACCTTCTGGGAG
>NZ_NCTE01000208.1 GCF_002114215.1 Streptomyces sp. 13-12-16
CGCGCCCTCGCCCCGCAGCGCCTCGGCGGCCCCGGCCCCGTCACCCTGCAGGCCGACGCCGCCGGCCAGGGCGTCCAGCCACTCGGTCTCGGTGCCGGGAGCGGCCGGCAGCAGCGTGCCGCCGGCCTTCTCCAGCCCGCGCGTGGCGTGCGTGGCCAGGGCGAAGGTCTTCTGTCCGTGCTTGCGCCAGGCCTTGCGCAGCCGCAGGAAGACGCCGGGCGCCTCCTCCTCGGACTCGAACCCGACCAGCAGGACCGCGGGCGCCTTCTCCAGGTGCGCGTACGTGACGCCCGTGCCGTCGAGGTCACGGCCGCGGCCCGCCACCCGCGCGGCGAGGAAGTCGGCCTCCTCGGCGCTGTGCACGCGCGCGCGGAAGTCGATGTCGTTGGTGGCGAGCGCCACCCGCGCGAACTTGCTGTACGCGTAGGCGTCCTCGACGGTGAGCCGGCCGCCGGTCAGGACACCGGTGCGACCGCGCGAGGCCAGCAGTCCCTGCGCCGCGATCCGCAGCGCGTCCGGCCAGGACGCCCGCTCCAGCTCACCCTCGGGGTTGCGCACCAGCGGCGTGTCGAGACGGTCCCGCAGCTGCGCGTACCGGAACGCGAAGCGCCCCTTGTCGCAGATCCACTCCTCGTTAACCTCGGGGTCGTGGGCGGCGAGCCGCCGCATGACCTTGCCGCGCCGGTGGTCGGTGCGGGTGGCGCAGCCGCCGGAGCAGTGCTCGCACACCGACGGCGACGAGATCAGGTCGAAGGGGCGGGAGCGGAACCGGTACGCCGCCGAGGTGAGCGCGCCGACCGGGCAGATCTGGATGGTGTTGCCGGAGAAGTACGACTCGAAGGGGTCGCCCTCGCCGGTGCCGACCTGCTGGAGCGCGCCCCGCTCGATCAGTTCGATCATCGGGTCGCCGGCGACCTGGTTGGAGAACCGGGTGCAGCGGGCGCACAGCACGCACCGCTCGCGGTCGAGCAGCACCTGCGTGGAGATCGGGACGGGCTTCTCGTAGGTGCGCTTCTTGCCCTCGAAGCGGGACTCGGCCTGGCCGTGCGACATGGCCTGGTTCTGCAGCGGGCACTCGCCGCCCTTGTCGCAGACCGGGCAGTCCAGCGGGTGGTTGATGAGCAGCAGCTCCATCACACCCTTCTGGGCCTTCTCCGCGACCGGCGAGGAGAGCTGGGTCTTCACCACCATCCCGTCGGTGCAGGTGATGGTGCAGGACGCCATGGGCTTGCGCTGGCCCTCGACCTCGACGATGCACTGGCGGCAGGCGCCCGCCGGGTCGAGGAGCGGGTGGTCGCAGAACCGGGGGATCTCGATGCCGAGCTGCTCGGCGGCCCGGATGACCAGGGTGCCCTTGGGCACGCTGATCTCGGCGCCGTCGATGGTCAGCGTCACGAGGTCCTCGGGCGGGACAGCCGCCTCTCCGCCTCCGGAGGAGCGCTGGCCCGCGGCGGAGCCGCTGTCGGATTGCTGTACGGTCATGCGTTCACCTCCGTACGGTGGTCGGCCCAGGCCGTCGACCTGGCCGGGTCGAAGGGGCAGCCGCGGCCCGTGATGTGCTGCTCGTACTCCTCGCGGAAGTACTTGAGCGAGGAGAAGATCGGTGAGGCGGCGCCGTCGCCGAGTGCGCAGAAGGACTTGCCGTTGATGTTGTCGGCGATGTCGTTCAGCTTGTCGAGGTCGGCCATCCGTCCCTTGCCGGCCTCGATGTCCCGCATCAGCTGGACCAGCCAGTACGTCCCCTCGCGGCAGGGCGTGCACTTGCCGCAGGACTCGTGGGCGTAGAACTCGGTCCAGCGGGTGACGGCGCGGACGACGCAGGTCGTCTCGTCGAAGCACTGCAGGGCTTTCGTGCCGAGCATGGAACCCGCGGCGCCCACTCCCTCGTAGTCGAGGGGGACGTCGAGGTGCTCGTCGGTGAACATCGGCGTCGAGGAGCCGCCCGGCGTCCAGAACTTCAGCCGGTGGCCCGGGCGCATCCCGCCGCTCATCTCCAGCAGCTGGCGCAGCGTGATGCCGAGGGGCGCCTCGTACTGTCCGGGGTTGGCGACGTGGCCGCTGAGGGAGTAGAGCGTGAAGCCGGGGGACTTCTCGCTGCCCATCGAGCGGAACCATTCCTTGCCCCGGTTCATGATGGCGGGAACCGACGCGATCGACTCGACGTTGTTCACCACAGTCGGGCACGCGTAGAGGCCCGCGACGGCAGGGAAGGGGGGACGGAGCCGCGGTTGACCCCGGCGGCCTTCGAGCGAGTCGAGCAGTGCGGTCTCCTCACCGCAGATGTACGCGCCCGCGCCCGCGTGCACGGTGAGTTCGAGATCGAGGCCACTGCCCAGGATGTTCTCGCCGAGGAAGCCGGCCGCGTAGGCCTCGCGCACGGCCTCGTGCAACCGCCGCAGCACCGGGACGACCTCACCACGCAGGTAGATGAAGGCGTGGGACGACCTGATGGCGTAACAGGCGATGACGATGCCCTCGATGAGGCTGTGCGGGTTCGCGAAGAGGAGCGGAATGTCCTTGCACGTTCCGGGCTCCGACTCGTCGGCGTTGACAACCAGATAGTGGGGTTTTCCGTCCCCCTGGGGAATGAACTGCCATTTCATTCCCGTCGGGAAGCCGGCGCCGCCGCGCCCGCGCAGACCGGACTCCTTGACGTACGCGATGACGTCGTCCGGTGACATGGCGAGCGCCTTGCGGAGCCCCTCGTACCCCTCGTGCCTCTTGTAGACGTCCAGCGTCCAGGACTCGTCCTCGTCCCAGAAGGCCGACAGCACGGGTGCGAGCAGCTTCTCCGGGCTCATGTCCTTGAGTTCGGGTGCCAAGGTCATCACTCCCCCTCCTCGGCGACGGGACCCGACGGGTTGGAGGGGCGGGGCGAAGCCTCTCCATCACGGGTGGTGGCGGGTGACGGGTGGGAGGGATCGGAGGCCGACGTGTCCTGCGGCGCGTCGTGCGAGCTGAGGTGCTCCGTCGGTGACGGCTCGTGCGGCGGGGTGTCCCGGGGCGCCTCACCGCGCGGGTGCACCACGCGCGCGGGTGCGGCCTCCCCCTTGGCCAGCTTCAGGCCGATCAGGGAGGCGGGGCCCGCGCTGCCGGTGGCCTCGACGGCTCCCTCGCGCGTGTCGGGGAAGCCGGCCAGGATGCGGGCGGTCTCCTTGAAGGTGCACAGGGGCGCCCCGCGCGTGGGCTCGACCGGACGGCCGGCGCGCAGGTCGTCGACCATGCGCTTGGCGCTCTCGGGGGTCTGGTTGTCGAAGAACTCCCAGTTCACCATCACCACGGGCGCGAAGTCGCAGGCCGCGTTGCACTCGATGTGCTCCAGGGTGACCTTGCCGTCGTCGGTGGTCTGGCCGTTGCCGACGCCCAGGTGCTCCTGGAGCTCCTCGAAGATCGCGTCGCCGCCCATGACGGCGCACAGGGTGTTGGTGCACACCCCGACCTGGTAGTCACCGCTCGGCCGGCGCCGGTACATGGTGTAGAAGGTGGCGACCGCGGTCACCTCGGCCGTGGTCAGGTCCAGCATCTCCGCGCAGAACCGCATCCCGGTGCGCGTGACGTGACCCTCCTCCGACTGCACGAGGTGCAGCAGCGGCAGGAGGGCGGACCGGGAGTCCGGGTAGCGGGCGATGACCTCGCGCGCGTCGGCCTCCAGCCGGGCCCGGACGTCGTCCGGGTAGGCGGGTGCGGGCAGTTCGGGCATGCCCAGGCTGACGCCCCGCTCGGACCGCTCCGAAGAAGAGGTGGTCACCGGTCGACGCCTCCCATCACGGGGTCGATGGACGCGACGGCGACGATGACGTCGGCGACCTGGCCGCCCTCGCACATCGCCGCCATGGCCTGCAGGTTGGTGAAGGACGGGTCGCGGAAGTGGACCCGGTAGGGGCGGGTGCCGCCGTCGGAGACGACGTGCGCCCCGAGCTCGCCCTTGGGCGACTCGACCGCCGCGTACGCCTGTCCCGGCGGGACGCGGAAGCCCTCGGTGACCAGCTTGAAGTGGTGGATCAGGGCCTCCATGGAGGTGCCCATGATCTTCTTGATGTGGTCGAGGGAGTTGCCCAGTCCGTCCGGCCCCAGGGCGAGCTGGGCGGGCCAGGCGATCTTCTTGTCGGCGACCATGACCGGTCCGGGCTGGAGCCGGTCCAGGCACTGCTCGACGATGCGCAGCGACTGGCGCATCTCCTCCAGCCGGATCAGGAAGCGGCCGTAGGAGTCACAGGTGTCGGCGGTCGGGATCTCGAAGTCGTAGGTCTCGTATCCGCAGTACGGCTGTGCCTTGCGCAGGTCGTGCGGCAGGCCGGTGGAGCGCAGGATCGGGCCGGTGGCGCCGAGGGCCATGCAGCCGGCCAGGTCGAGGTAGCCGACGTCCTGCATGCGGGCCTTGAAGATGGGGTTCCCGGTGGCGAGCTTGTCGTACTCCGGGAGGTTCTTCCTCATCGTCTTCACGAACTCGCGGATCCGGTCCACCGCGCCGGGCGGCAGGTCCTGGGCGAGTCCGCCGGGACGGATGTACGCGTGGTTCATCCTCAGCCCGGTGATGAGCTCGTAGAGGTCGAGAATGAGTTCACGATCACGGAATCCGTAGATCATGATCGTGGTGGCGCCGAGTTCCATGCCGCCGGTGGCGATGCACACCAGGTGGGAGGAGAGCCGGTTCAGCTCCATCAGGAGCACCCGGATGACGGTGGCCCGGTCCGGGATCTGGTCCTCGATGCCGAGGAGCTTCTCGACGCCCAGGCAGTACGCCGTCTCGTTGAAGAACGACGTCAGGTAGTCCATGCGCGTCACGAACGTGGTGCCCTGGGTCCACGTGCGGTACTCGAGGTTCTTCTCGATGCCGGTGTGGAGGTAGCCGATGCCGCAGCGGGCCTCGGTGACCGTCTCGCCGTCGATCTCCAGGATCAGACGGAGCACTCCGTGGGTGGACGGGTGCTGCGGGCCCATGTTGACGACGATGCGTTCGTCGTCGGCGCGGGCCGCGGTCTCGACGACCTCGTCCCAGTCTCCGCCGGTGACCGTGTACACGGTGCCCTCGGTGGTCTCCCGGGGGGAGGCCACCGAGGAGGTGGCCCCTGAGGGACTCGACGAGGGGTGGTGGCCGGGCGACGGGTTGGGAGTGCTCATGAGTACGACCTCCGCTGGTCCGGAGCCGGGATCTGGGCGCCCTTGTACTCGACGGGGATGCCGCCGAGGGGATAGTCCTTGCGCTGCGGATGGCCCTGCCAGTCGTCCGGCATCATGATCCGCGTGAGGGCCGGGTGACCGTCGAAGACGATGCCGTAGAAGTCGTACGTCTCGCGCTCGTGCCAGTCGTTCGTCGGGTAGACGGAGAACAGCGACGGGATGTGCGGGTCGCTGTCGGGGGCGCTGACTTCGAGGCGGATCAGCCGGTTGTGGGTGATCGAGCGCAGGTGGTAGACGGCGTGCAGCTCGCGGCCCTTGTCGTTCGGGTAGTGCACGCCGCTGACGCCGGTGCACAGCTCGAAGCGCAGGGCGGGGTCGTCGCGCAGGGTCCTCGCGACCCGGACCAGGTGCTCGCGCTCGATGTGGAAGGTGAGTTCGCCGCGGTCGACGACCGTCTTCTCGATGGCGTTCTCCGGGAGCAGGCCCTGCTCCTCCAGGGCTCCCTCCAGTTCGTCGGCGACCTCGTCGAACCAGCCGCCGTAGGGGCGGGACGCCGGTCCCGGGAGCCGGACAGAGCGGACGAGTCCGCCGTAGCCGGAGGTGTCACCGCCGTTGTTGGCGCCGAACATGCCGCGCTGGACGCGGATCTCCTCGCCGCCCTGTCCGCGCTGGCCGGGGAGGTTCTCGGCGGAGAGGTCCTTCTCGGGGTTGGCCCCGTCCGTCCCGTTCGGCCCGCCGTTGCCGTTCGCGCCGCTCATCGCAGCAGCCCCTTCATCTCGATCGTGGGCAGGGCCTTGAGTGCCGCCTCCTCCGCCTCGCGGGCGGCCTCCTCGGCGTTCACGCCGAGCTTGGAGGTCTGGATCTTCTGGTGGAGCTTGAGGATGGCGTCCATCAGCATCTCGGGGCGGGGCGGGCAGCCGGGGAGATAGATGTCGACCGGGACGATGTGGTCGACGCCCTGCACGATCGCGTAGTTGTTGAACATGCCGCCCGAGGAGGCGCAGACCCCCATGGAGATCACCCACTTGGGGTTCGGCATCTGGTCGTAGACCTGCCGCAGCACCGGCGCCATCTTCTGGCTGACCCGCCCGGCGACGATCATGAGGTCCGCCTGCCGCGGCGAGCCGCGGAAGACCTCCATGCCGAAGCGCGCCAGGTCGTAGCGGCCGGCGCCGGTGGTCATCATCTCGATGGCACAGCAGGCGAGGCCGAACGTGGCGGGGAAGACGGACGACTTGCGCACCCAGCCCGCGGCCTGCTCGACGGTGGTCAGCAGGAATCCGCTCGGCAGCTTTTCTTCGAGTCCCATGACTTGTGGCCCCTCAGTCCCATTCCAGGCCGCCGCGCCGCCATACGTACGCGTACGCGACGAAGACGGTGAGCACGAAGAGCAGCATCTCCACGAGCCCGAAGATCCCCAGGGCGTCGAAGGTGACGGCCCAGGGGTAGAGGAAGACGATCTCGATATCGAAAATGATGAAGAGCATCGCCGTCAGGTAGTACTTGATGGGGAAGCGCCCGCCGCCGGCCGGCGTGGGGGTCGGTTCGATACCGCACTCGTAGGCCTCGAGCTTGGCGCGGTTGTACCGCTTCGGACCGATCAGCGTGGCCATGACCACGGAGAAGATCGCAAAGCCTGCCCCGAGGGCTCCCAGTACGAGGATGGGCGCATACGCGTTCACCGCTCCTCGCTCCTCTCAGTCGGCATTGACTGCAATGGGGTCCCCCCGGGGGCGAGCGAAACCGAGCCCCTGGGGGAGGTCGTGCATCGGACCCGCCCCGCCTCAACAGCCCCACGAACCACGCCCGCCCCGGCGAAGATCGAGAACATGTGAAGCAGGTCACAAGCCCAACCGCTCCGCATCCTATGCCCGTGAGTCTGTGATCTGCGACACGGGGTATCGCACAAGCTTTGTGATCTCCACCACCTGACGAACGATCATGAAGTCGGATGAGCGGTGATCTTCACACGCCAAGCATTCAGGCGATCACCAAAGGTGACATTTCGCCTCGTCAGTGCAGCTCAGAGCGGCCGTCTCCATATCAAGAGGCTTCCCGCGCATGCAAATTGGCGCTGGACTCGATCTCTTGATAGAGGCACGTTCACACATCAGGGGGGACCGGAAGCGGGATGTGGACGTGTGCACGCGTTCACGAAGTCCCGGCGACACGATCCGGCCATCGCCCCGGCCATCACCCCGGTCGCCACCCCGACCGCCGTCTCGCCGCCGATCCGACCCCCACTCCGGCCGCCGCTCCGGTCGGCGACACCCGCACCGATCCCCGCACCGATCCCCGCATCGCCCCCGCACCGATCCCCGCATCACCCCCGTGCCCATCCCCGCATCGCCCCCGTGCCCATCCCCGCGTCGCCCCCGCGCCGATCCCCGGATCGATCCCCGCGTCGATCCCGGCGGCCGGCCGAGGCGCGGTCGGCGCTCCCGGACGCGACGGCACGGGTAATCGTTCCGTGACCTCCGTCACATCCATGAGAGGCGCACGAGAGGAGGGATTGGCCAACCAGTCCAACCGGTGGTAAGCACGGGGCAATTCGGACGTAACGATGAAAGTACGTGATCACGGGCCGATCACGGGCGTCCGCAATGTCCGTTAGGGCGTCAATAAAAAGCGACACGCCCGGGATTCGGAGTCCCGATTGAACAACTGTGGCGCAGCCCACGTTTCTTGAAGATATGAAGCAGCGCCTGGTACCGGTTGTTCCCATGTCCCACACCGCTCACATACGCAGCCACCGGAAACCCCGCCGCACCGCCCAGTCCACGATGGCGATGCGGGCCGGAGTTGCCGGTGGCGTCCTCAGCACCCTGGCAGTGGCCGGGGCGTCGGGTTCGGCGAACGCTGCCGAGCCGGTGACGCAGACCCTCGAACTGCCCACCCTGACGGCCGACCTGGCCGCCCAGGTCGCCCAGTCCGCGGACGCCACCCAGCAGGCCGCCGCGAACTACCAGCTGCGGGCCGAGCGTGACGCGGCCGCGGAGCAGGCCGCCAAGGAGGCCAAGGCCGACCTCGCGGTGGCCAAGAAGAAGGCCGAGGCGAAGAAGAAGGCCGCGGAGGAGGCCCGCAAGGCCGCCGCGGAGCGCGCCGCCCGCAGCGCCGAGCGCACCACCCTCACCGCCACCGCCACCGCCACCACCACGACCGCCTCCGCGCCGGCCAGCGGCAGCGTCGCGACGGTCATCGCCTTCCTCAAGGCGCAGGTGGGCGACGCCTACGTCATGGGCGCCTCGGGCCCCAACGCCTGGGACTGCTCCAGCCTGGTCCAGGCCGCGTTCAAGCAGGTCGGCGTCGACCTGCCGCGCGTCTCGCAGGACCAGTCGATGGCCGGCACCGATGTCTCGCTGTCCAACCTCCAGGTCGGCGACATCCTCTACTGGGGCGGCAAGGGTTCCGCGTACCACGTGGGTGTCTACATCGGCGGCGGCCAGTACCTGGACGCGGCCAACCCCTCCAAGGGCGTCGTCATCCAGGACCTTTCCGGCTACCCCGCGTCGGGTGCCGTGCGCGTGCTCTGAGCCGCGCCCCGTCATGGGCCGGAGGGCCGCTGCCGCTCGGGGGCAGCGGCCCTCCGGTGTTCCCGCACACCGGGCCGAGATCACCCGATTGCCCGAATCGTCCCACCGCTCGGGCGGGTTGGCGGTGCCGGTACGC
>NZ_NCTE01000209.1 GCF_002114215.1 Streptomyces sp. 13-12-16
CCTGCGGCGCCGGTCCGGCTCCGGGGGACCGGCCCGCACCGGCCCCCGCCCTGTCCCCCGCCCCGCCCGCCGGACCGCATCCGGCGATCACGGCCAGCAGGGCGGCGGCGCCGGCCAGGAGACGGACCCTCACAGGTAGTCCTCCAGGCGGGCCACCGCGTACCCCTCCGCCGTGACCTTGTCCATGAAGCGGCGGATCATGTCCGGCATGGTGCCCTTCCAGTCCTCGCGGCCCCGGAAGTGGGTGAGGACGATGTCTCCGGGGTGCAGGTCCCGGTCCCACTCGCGGTACTCCCAGTGGTCGACGAAGACCTCCTCGTTCCACAGGGGGACGTGGGTGATCCCGCAGGCCTTCGCGGCGCGCAGGGTGGCCTTGTCGTAGTTGCCGTAGGGCGGGCGGAAGAGGACCGGGCGCTCGCCGTACCGCTCCTCGATGACCTCCTGCATGCCGCAGATCTCGCGCTTCTGGCGGGCGTAGGACAGGGCCGGCAGGTAGGGGTGGCGGAGGGTGTGGTTGTGCAGGGCGACGCCCCGGCCCTGCATCTCCTTGAAGTAGCCGTAGTCCTCCTTGACGAGGTAGTCGCTGAGGAAGGCGCTGTACGGGATCTTCAGTTCGCTCATCATCCGCAGGAACGCCGGGTCCTTCTCGGCGCCGTCGTCGATGGTGAGGAAGAGGATCTTCTCGTCGGTGGGGACGGTGGTGAAGACCGGGGGGAGTTCCAGGCGGCGGTGGCCGTCGACCTCGAAGCCGTCGCGGGTGGTGATCCTGGGCTTCTTCGCCGGGGGCGGCGGGGCGGTCAGGGGCACCTTCTTCAGTCCCCAGTGTTTCGCGGCGGCGACCCTCGCGGTGTGCGCCGCGCGCAGTCGGGTGGCGTAGGCGTCGAGCGCGCGGGCCGGGGGTGCCTGCAGGGGCTGCTGGCCGCCCGCCGGTTCGGCCCGGGCGCCGTCGCCGCCCTGTCCGCAGCCCGAGGCGATGGAGGCGAGAGCGAGTACCGCGAGGCCGATCCGCACACCGCCGAACGGCCACCTTTTATCGTTTTGTCCTACTGCTCGCATGGTGCCGGATCCTCGCAGTCCGCCCCCGGGAACCCGACCCGACACCGCGGCCGGAGGCACACGGTCCACCGACTGGCCCACAATGACCCGGTGAACGTCCTCACCCCCCTCCTCACCCCCGAAGGCCGCGCCCTCCTCGACGAGGTGCGCGACACCGACCCGGCGCACGAACTCGCCGTCGCGACCCGGCTGCGCCGCGAGCACCCCGCCGAACTGGTGTCGGCGGCGCTCGGCCAGGCGCGGCTGCGGCAGCGGGCGGTGGCCAAGTTCGGGTCGGAGGACGCGCGGCGGATGTTCTTCACGCCCGACGGGGCGGAGCAGTCGACGCGGGCGAGCGTGGCGACGTACCGGGCCGAGTGCCTCCAGGCGACCGGGGTGCGGTCCGTCGCCGACCTGTGCTGCGGGATCGGCGGCGACGCGATCGCCTTCGCCCGCGCCGGGATCCGGGTGCTGGCCGTCGACCGTGACCCGCTGACCTGCGAGGCGGCCCGCGCCAACGCCGACGCGCTCGGTCTCGCCGAGCTGATCGAGGTGCGCGAGGCCGATGTGACGGAGGTGGACACGGCCGGGTACGACGCCGTGTTCGTCGACCCCGCCCGGCGTTCCTCCAAGCGCGGCCGGATCTTCGATCCGGAGGCCTACTCCCCTCCCCTGTCCTGGGCGGTGTCCGCCGCGCTCGGGGCACCGCTCGGCCTGCTGAAGATCGCACCCGGCATTCCGCACGAGGCGATCCCCCCGGAGGCGACGGCCGAGTGGGTCTCGGACGGCGGGGACGTCAAGGAGGCCGTGCTGTGGTTCGGCCGGGACGTGACGCCGGGGGCGCGGCGGGCGATGCTGCTGCCCGCCGGAGCCGGCATCTACGTGACGTCTGAGACCATGCTCCCGGACCCCGGGGTCCGGCCGGTCGGGCGGTACCTGTACGAGCCGGACGGCGCCGTCATCCGCGCCCACCTGGTCGCCGAGGTGGCCGAGGAGGTGGGGGGCGGGCTGATCGACCCGACCATCGCCTACGTCACCGCCGACGAAGCGCACCGCACGCCGTACGCCACCGCCTACGAGATCACCGACCGGCTCCCGTTCAACGTCAAGAAGCTGAAGGCGCTGCTGCGCGAGCGCCGGGTCGGTGTCCTGACCGTCAAGAAGCGCGGCTCGGCGGTGGAACCGGAGGAGCTCCGCCGCAAGGTCCTGCCCAAGCCGCACGGCCCCGAGTCCGTCACGGTCTTCCTGACCCGCGTCGCCGGTGCCCCGACGATGCTGCTGGGGCACCCGGTGCGGTGAGGCCCGCCGGGACGTTCACCTCAGGGACGCCCACAGCTCCTCCGCCTCCGGCTCGTCCGCGATCACGCGGTTGCGGTCCCAGGGGGCCGGGACGACCGGCATGGTGAGGGTCGTGACGTCGTCGGACGGGAGGTCCCGCAGACTCTGGGCGAGGCGGGTGAGTTCGCCGAGCGAGTCCAGGCCGGTGTCGGTGGTGAGGCTGCCGGTGACGGTGTCGGCGAGCCGGTACAGCCGGGTGGGGCCGGCCAGCAGGTCCTCCTGCGCGACCTGCTCCAGCAGCGCCTTCACCAGCTGGTGCTGGAGCCCTATGCGGCCGAGGTCGCTGCCGTCGCCGATGTCGTACCGGGTGCGGGCCAGGGCGAGGGCGTCCGTACCGTCGAGGTGGTGGGTGCCGGCGTCCAGGGTGAGGTGGCTGCGGTCGTCGTCGATGTCCTCCTCGGTGGTGACGGTGACCCCGCCGAGCGCGTCGACCAGGCGGGCGAAGCCGGAGAAGTCGATCTCGACGTAGTGGTCCATGCGGACGTCCGTGAGCGACTCGACGGTCTTCACGGCGCACACAGGACCGCCCACCTCGTACGCGGTGTTGAACATCACCCCGGAGGCCGGACGGGTCGATTCCCCGTCCTCCAGCGGGCAGGAGGGCCGGTCGACGAGGGTGTCGCGGGGGATGCTGACCACCGTCGCGGCGGTCCGGCCGGCGTCGAGGTGGACGACCATGGCGGTGTCGGAACGGGCGCCGCCGTCGTCTCCGCCGCCGAGCGCCCGGTTCTCCTCGCCGCTGCGCGAGTCGGAGCCGAGCACGAGGATGTTCAGGGACCCGGTCGGCAGGGGCGCGGCCGTGGCGGACGCGTCCGGGGACGGCGCGGTCACGGCCCTGGCGGGGCGGTCGTCGCCCAGGGCGCTGTCGATGTCGACGCTGTCGATGTTGTCGTTGAGCTGCCAGTACGCCCAGCCGGCCGCTCCGGCGCCCAGGACCAGCAGGCCGGCCAGCGCCAGCCCCGTGATCTTCAGTGCTTTCGCCCGCCGGCCCGTTCGTATGCCCGAGTCCTCGGCCCCGTCCTCGGTCCCGCCCCCGGCCTCGTCCCCGTCGTCCCCGGTCCCGCCGCTCTTCTCATGTCCCCTCACAGGCAGGAACATAAGTCCGAATTATGACGAGCGGCGCCTCCCGGAGAGTTTTCTTGTGAAATTCTCAGACTTCCCGTACGCCGCCCGACGGTCCGAAACTTTCGGTCCGGTTCACGCCCCCGCCGGCGCCGCCGTACTGCTCCGCACCACCAGGCTCGTCGCCAGCTCCACCCGGGTCGCCGCCGCCGAGTCCTCGTCCCTGCCCAGATCGAGGACCAGCTTGGCCGCCGCCTCGGCCATCTCCGTCAGCGGCTGCCGTACGGTCGTCAGCGGCGGCCCCACCCAGCGGGCCACCGGCAGATCGTCGAACCCGACCACGCTCAGGTCCTCCGGGATGCGCAGCCCCAGCTCGCGCGCGGCCTCGTACAGTCCGAGGGCCTGGAGGTCGTTGCCGGCGAAGACCGCGGTGGGCCGGTCCTCGCGGCGCAGCAGGGCCAGACCCTGCCGGTAGCCGGCCTCGTGGTGGAAGTCCCCGGTCATGATCAGCCCGGGGTCGACCGGCAGCCCGGCGGTCTCCAGGGCGGCCCGGTAGCCGTCGACGCGGGCGCGGCTGCACATCATCTGCGTGGGTCCGCTGATCGCGCCGATCCGGGTGTGGCCCAGGTCCACCAGGTGCCGGGTCGCGGCGAGCCCGCCCTGCCAGTTGGTCGCGCCGATGGAGGGCACGTCGGTGCCCGGGTCACCGGCCGGGTCCATCACCACGAACGGGATGGAGCGGCTGGTCAGCAGGGCCCGCCCGGACTCGTCGAGGCCGGACAGCACGAGGATCACGCCGTGCGGGCGGCGCGCGGCGACCTGGTCGGCCCAGGTGCGTCCGGGGGTGAGCCGGCCCGCGCTCTCGGAGAGGACGACGCTCAGGCCCTCGTCCCGGGCCACGTTCTCCACGCCCCGGATGACCTCCATCGCCCAGGCGCTCTCCAGTTCGTGGAAGACCAGGTCGATCAGGGGCGAGCGGGAGGCCTCGGCGCGGCGGCGCCGGTAGCCGTGGGCGCGCAGCAGTCCCTCGACCCGGCTCCGGGTGCCGGGGGCGACGTCGGCACGACCGTTGAGGACCTTCGAAACAGTCGGGGCGGAGACGCCGGCCTCACGGGCGATCTCGGCGAGCGTCGCCGTCTGGGCTCTGCGCCCTTGCGTCCGGGTTTCAGCGGGCTGCGGGGAAGTCATGGCCGCGATCGTAACCCTGCGGGCCCTCTTGACGAAGCCTTCCGGGAGCCATAGGTTCCCGGAACATTCGAGCTGCAAGCCGAAACATTCGCCGAGAATCGTACGTGTGAGGGCCGTCCGTCCACCCGACAGGAGCTCCATGACCACCGCGCCCTGGCGTGACCCCGCCCTGCCCGCCGCCGCCCGCGTCGACGACCTGCTCTCCCGGATGACCCTGGAGGAGAAGACCGCCCAGTTGTACGGCGTGTGGGTGGGCGCGGACACCGACGGCGGGGGCGTCGCCCCGCACCAGCACGACATGACCGCCGACCACGACTGGGACGAGCTGATCACCCTCGGCCTCGGCCAGATCACCCGCTCCTACGGCACCGCCCCCGTCGACCCCGGCCTCGGCGCGCAGGCGCTGGCCCGCGCCCAGCGGCAGATCGCCGCGGCCGGCCGCTTCGGCATCCCGGCGGTCGCGCACGAGGAGTGCCTGGCCGGATTCACCGCCTGGCAGGCCACCGCCTACCCCGTCCCCCTGGCCTGGGGCGCGAGCTTCGACCCCGAGCTGGTCGAGGACATGGCCCGCCGCATCGGCCACGACCTGCGCGCGGCGGGCGTCCACCAGGGACTCGCGCCCGTCCTGGACGTCGTACGCGATCTGCGCTGGGGCCGGGTGGAGGAGACCATCGGGGAGGACCCGTACCTGGTCGGCACGATCGGTGCCGCCTACGTACGCGGCCTGGAGTCCGCCGGGGTCGTCGCCACGCTCAAGCACTTCGCCGGGTACGCCGCCTCCGCCGGGGCGCGCAACCTCGCGCCGGTGCGGGCCGGGGCGCGGGAGTTCGCGGACGTCACCCTGCCGCCGTTCGAGATGGCGCTGCGCGAGGGCGGGGCCCGCTCGGTGATGGCCGCGTACACCGAGACCGACGGCGTGCCCTCGTCGGCCGACCCGGCGCTGCTGACCCGGCTCCTGCGCGAGGAGTGGGGCTTCACCGGCACGGTCGTCGCCGACTACTTCGGCATCGGCTTCCTGGAGAGCCTGCACCGGGTGGCGGGCACCCCGGCACAGGCGGCGCACGCGGCGCTGCTGGCCGGCGTCGACGTCGAACTGCCCACGCTCAAGTGCTACGGCGAACCGCTCCGGGACGCGGTCCGCGCCGGCGAGGTCCCGGAGGAACTGGTCGACCGCGCGGCCCGCCGGGTCCTGCTCCAGAAGTGCGAACTGGGCCTCCTCGACGAGGACTGGGCCCCGGAGCCGACCGCACCGGTCGACCTCGACTCCACCGGGAACCGCGCCCTGGCCCGCCGCCTGGCCGAGGAGTCCGTGGTCCTCCTCGACAACCCCGACGGCCTGCTCCCCCTCGCCCCCGGCACCCGGATCGCGGTCGTCGGCCCCCGCGCGGACGACGCCCTCGCCATGCTGGGCTGCTACTCCTTCCCGTCCCACGTCCTCCCCCACCACCCCGGCGTCCCGGCCGGGATCGGGATCCCGACCGTGCTGGAGTCGCTGCGCGCCGAACTCCCCGACGCCAAGGTGACGTTCGCGCCGGGCTGCGACACCTCCGACCCGGACACCGGGGGCTTCGCGGAGGCGGTCGCGCGGACGGCCGAGGCGGACGTGTGCGTGGCGGTGCTCGGCGACCGGGCGGGCCTGTTCGGCCGCGGCACCTCCGGCGAGGGCTGCGACGCGACGGACCTGAACCTGCCCGGCGTCCAGGCGGAGCTGCTGGACGCGCTCGTGGCGACCGGCGTACCGGTCGTCCTGGTGCTGCTCACCGGCCGCCCGTACGCGCTCGGCCGCTGGCACGGCCGCCTGGGCGCCGTCGTCCAGGCCTTCTTCCCGGGGGAGGAGGGCGGCCCGGCGGTGGCGGGAGCGCTGTCGGGCCGCGTCAACCCCTCCGGCCGCCTGCCGGTCAGCGTTCCGCGCCTGCCCGGCGGCCAGCCCTGGACCTACCTCCAGCCCCCGCTGGGCCTGGCCGGCGAGGTCAGCAACCTCGACCCGACCCCGCTGTACGCCTTCGGCCACGGCGGCTCGTACACGACGTTCGAGTGGGTTCCCGACACGCGGGACGAGAACGCGGAGACCGGCACGGACGGCTCGTACGACGTCTCGCTGACCGTCCGCAACACCGGTGACCGGTCCGGCGCCGAGGTCGTCCAGCTCTACCTGCACGACCCGGTGGCGTCGGTGACCCGCCCGGACGTCCGCCTGATCGGCTACCGGCGGGTCGAGCTGGCGCCCGGCGAGGCGTCCCGGGTGACGTTCCGCTTCCACCCGGACCTGTCGGCGTTCACCGACGGCTCCGGGCGCCGGATCGTCGAACCGGGCGCGCTGGAGCTGCGGCTGGCGGCCTCCAGCACGGACGTCCGCCACACGGCCCGGCTGCGCCTCACGGGCCCGGTGCGCGAGGTCGGCCCGGACCGGCGGCTGCGGTGCGGGACGGAGGTGTCACCGGCGGGGGGCGGGGGGGGGGGGGGGC
>NZ_NCTE01000210.1 GCF_002114215.1 Streptomyces sp. 13-12-16
CGCACCGCGGCCGGCGCCGGCCCCTCAAGGCCGCCCTCGGCGCCCTCGTGGCCGCCGCTGCCGCCACCGTCGTCGTCGGCATGGGGTGGCTCGTGACGCAGACCGGGGGAGCGGCCGACTCGGACGCGGGCAGTTCCGCCGCGCAGGCCGACTCCAGGGAGGCGGGAGGGAAGGACGCGGGCGGGGCCGCCTTCGGCAGCCCCCGCTACCTCGCCTGCGCCCGCCTCGTCGCCGAGGGCACCGTGCTGACGGTGGACCCGGTGCCGGGGGCCGGGGCGGAACGCGTCACGCTGAGGGCGAGCCGCTACTACAAGGGCGAGGGCGAGGTCACCTTCCTCCGGGACCCCGCCGGTGACGTCCCGCTGCACGAGGGGGACCGGGTGCTGGTCGGCATGCCCGCCGAGGGCGTCCACCCGGACACGGTGGTCGTCGGGGAGGCGGACATCGCACCCGAACGGGTCCGGATCACCGCCTCGCTCCCCGAGTCGCGCACCCTCACCTGCGACTGAGCACGACGAAGGGGCGGGCGCCCGCAACGGGCGCCCGCCCCTCACCGAGCCGGCCGGTTCCTTACGGAACGACCTTCTCGATCGCCACGCTGCCGACGCCCGCGACCGTGCCGCGCGCGTTCACCAGCTGTACGCGCCCGAAGAACGCACGCCCCTCGGGGGCCGCCGCGGCGACGGTGACGTCACCGGAGACGGTGGCCGAGTCGCCCGTGCCGAGCTCCACCGGCGCGGAGCCGTCGACGGTGACGGAGCCGAGCGAGGCGGAGAAGAACACGTCCAGGTAGTCGTAGTCCGTGGAACCGGCCGGGACGGAGTAGCCCACGACCTTCACGGTGTACGTACCGGCCGCCGGGGAGGCGATGGAGACCGACTCCTCCGAGTCGCCGTCGGCGGACTGGGCGACCTGGTCGCCGTCGGCGTCGTAGACCGTCAGGTCCAGGTCGGCGGAGGTGTCCGAGACGTTGCCGACGGCCACGTCGAGGGACGTGGCGCCCTCGGGCACCTCGACCGTGGTCGTGTGCGTGTCACCGGTCCCGATGGCCGGACGGGCCGTCTTCGACGAGCCGAGCGGGCCGCCCACCAGCTCGCCCTCCAGCGCGGCGAACTCGTTCGCCACCGTCCACGAGACGGCGGCCGGGGTGCCGACCTTCGCCTCGGGCACGGTCACGGTCTCCGGGTCGAAGGCCGCGCCGAGGACGGCGACGTCCAGCTCGTACGGGTTGTCGAGCAGCGGCGAGGTGCGCCGGGCCTCGACCTCGATCTCCCACACGCCCGGCTGCGGGTCCGCGTACGACCGCACGTCGGGGCGGCAGGTGTTGGCCGGGTTGGTGTAGTTCGGGTAGCAGTTGACCGTCGACGTCGGGTCGGCCGGGACACCGTACGGGTGGATGGCGATGAACCGGGTCTGGCTCCCGTCCTCCAGCCCGCTCATCGCGACCTCCAGCGTCTTCGCGCCCTCGGGCACGGTGACGAAGTAGGAGGTGGTGCTGTTGCGCTGGGCCGTGCCGGACGTGGAGAAGGTGTGCTCCAGCGGCTCGGAGACGACCACGGTGGTGAGGATCTGCTGGTCGACGCCCTCGGTGCGCGGGTCGTCGGCCTCCAGGATCGCGCTCTTGATGCCGGCCGAGCGCGGCGCGGCCCGGACCTTGACGGTGACCGGCTCGTTCAGCGGCAGCCGGACGTCGTCGTCGCCGGCGATGCGGAAGGCGCCGCCCTCGTCGTTCTCGATGTCGAGCTCGTGCCGGATCGCGCGGTCGGGACCGGACGTACGGGTGATCGTGATGTCGTACGTCTTCTTCTGCCCGGCCTCCAGGCCGCCCTCACGGTCGTAGAGGCCCGTGCCGAAGCCGGGCGTCTCCAGGAACTGGTCGATCGCGGTGTCGACCGGCGCCTTCACCGTGTACTCGTGGGCCGTGGCGCCGTCACGGATGGCGTCCCAGGCGTCCTCGATGTCGATGAGACCGGCGCCCTCCTCGTAGGCCTGCACACCCTTGATGTGCTCGGCGGTGGAGGTGAGGGCGGTGCGCAGCCCGGCGGGCGTGAGGTCGATGCGCTTCTGCTTCGCGGCGGACAGCAGCAGCGCGGAGGCGCCGGCTGCCTGCGGGGAGGCCATCGAGGTGCCCTGGAGCATGCCGTAGCCGGCCGGGAGGTCGTAGCCGGCCTCGGCGACCGGGGCGCCCGGCATCCAGGTCTGGATGGTGTTGATCGCCGCGCCGGGCGCGACCAGCGTCGGCGTGAAACCGCCGTCCTCACGCGGACCGCGCGAGGAGAACGGCATCATGGCGTACTTGGTCCTCACCACGGAGCCGTAGTTGGCGGCCCAGGTCTCCCGGGAGACGGACGCGCCGACGGAGATGACCTTGTCGGCCAGACCGGGGTCGCCGATGGTGTTGGCGCCGGGGCCGGAGTTGCCCGCGGAGATCACCAGCTGGACGCCGTAGGTGTCGATCAGGCGGGTGTAGAGCTCGGCGCGGGCGTTGTTGCCGTCGTTGAGCGCCGGCAGACCGCCGATGGACATGTTGACGATGTCGACGCCGCGCTCGGTGACGAGGTCGATCATGCCCTCGGTGAGCGCCACGTTGGTGCAGCCGCCGGACCAGGTGCAGGCGCGCGAGGAGACGATCTTCGCGCCGGGGGCGGCACCGTCCATCCGCCCGCCGAACAGGCCGTTGGCGGCGGTGATGCCGGCGACGTGCGTGCCGTGCTCGGACTCGATGACACCGATGTTGACGAAGTCGGCCGTCTTGCCGGTCCAGTCGCCGCCGTAGGGGTCCATCGGGACGTCCTCGCGGATCTCCACGACGAACGGCTGGCGTTCGGCGATGTCGGTCTTCGGGTCGTCGGTGCCGAAGTACCCGATCTGGAAGCCGTCCTTGTACGGCTTCATGGGCGTGTCGTCGGTGAAGTCGGAGTTGTTGTTCAGGTCGACCCGGACCGTGCCGGCGGCGGCGTCGTAGAGGACGCCCCAGGAGTCGGTGGTGTCGCCGTCGCGGTTGGCGTCACCGGCCGCGTCACCGCCGGTGGTGTACGACTCCAGGAACGTGCTGATCCGGTACGAACCCGCCGGGGCCGTCCAGGTCCTGCCGCCGTGGGTGAAGGTCGGTCCGGAGACGGAGGAGACCATCGGGCGCCAGGTCCGGTCGTTGTCCACGATCGGGTCGGTCGCCGTCACCCAGTCGACGATCTTGCGCTCGCCGGTGGTGGTCCTCTGCAGCGCCGGGTGGCCGAGGTCGACGCCGGAGTCGAGGATGCCGATGGTGACCCCGCGCCCGTCCGCCTTCGGGTTGTCCTCGACGAACTCGACGGCACCGGTCTCGAAGGACGGGTTGTACGGGTTCTCCGCGGGCGTCCGCTTCCCGGGAGCCGGGTAGGTGCGGTCGCCGTGCCCGCGGTCCTTGCCCCCGGCCTGCTTCGCGGTGTCCGCGCTCGGCGTCGGGTCGTCCAGCGGGATCTCCTCGCGCAGGTCGACGCCGTGCACGGAGGCGAGCTTGGTGGCGGCGGCGATCGCCGCGTCCGCCTTGCCGGTGGGGACGGTGGCCCGGACGTAGCCGAGCTTGTCGTGGGTCCGGCCGACCGAACCGCCCTTGACCGCGTCGAGCTGCTCGGTGACCTGCTCGGTCCGGCCGGGAGCGGTGGCGATCATCATCGTGACGTTCTTGGCACCGTCGGCCTTGGCCTCGGCGAGCAGGTCCGCGTCGTCCGTACCGAGCTTGTCGTGCGCGGACTTGACGTCGGCGTCGGCCGGGGCGGCGGGCGGGGTGTCGGCGGCCATGGCCAGGGGGATCGGCCCGGCCGCGGAGAGTGCGGCGACGAGACCGGCGGCCACGGCGATACGGGCCACGCGTCTGGCGCCCGGTATCGGTTCGCGCTGTGGGGAGTGGGTCATCGGCATCCCTTGTAAGTAAAGGAACGATCGTGGAGCGGCCGAGGCCGATCGGCCCTGGTCGCGACGGTCCGGAACGCGATTCCGGACGATCGTTGAGCCTTACGCAAGGGGTGGGTGTTTGGCGAGAGTTGGCCGAGCCGAAATGGATGTATGGGGAAAACCCCCGATGTCCTTATGGGGAGATGAGGTGCCGAAGGCGACAAGTCGCCCATGCGGCCCACGTGGTACGGGCCGCCGGGTTAACGTCCCTGGATGCGACGGAACCTGAGGGTGGCGGCCTACGCCGTGGTGGTGCGCGACGGACAGTTCCTGCTCGCCCGGTCACCGGGCCCCGGCGGCGTGCCCGAGTGGGTGCTGCCGGGCGGCGGCATGGAGCACGGCGAGGATCCCTACGACACCGTGCGGCGGGAGGTCGAGGAGGAGACCGGCTACCGCATCGAGGTCACCGGACTGCTCGGTGTGAACTCCACCCGCCGCACCTTCCCCGCCCGCTTCGGCCGCTCCGTCGACCACCACGGCGTACGGCTGGTCTACGAGGGCCGGATCACCGGTGGTGAACTGCGCAGTGAGATCGGCGGCTCCACGGACCTCGCCGCCTGGCAGCCCCTGGACGCCGTCCCTGACCTGGTCCGCGTCCGCATGGTCGACATCGGACTGCGGCTGTGGCGGG
>NZ_NCTE01000211.1:0-3395 GCF_002114215.1 Streptomyces sp. 13-12-16
GGCGCGGGTGGAGGTGCGTCCGGCGTCGGCGGGGGCGGACGCGTCCCCGCTGTCGGCCGAGGGCCGCACGGTGACCGTGTCGGGCGCGCACTTCCGCTACCGGGCGGACGCGGCGGTGTCGGGACCGGTGCGGACGCGGACGTGGGTGGTGCGGGAGGGGGCCTGGGGGCTGACGGTGCCGGTACGTTAGCGGCCGCGCCAGGGGCGTACCGGACCGGTCATGCCCGCCCGAACCGCTCCTCCCGGTGCACCCGCCAGCGCTCCATCATCGTCTCGATCTCCTTCTCCACGAACTCGAAGAAGGCCAGCGTCTCCGCCAGCCGCCGCCCCGCCGGGGTGTCCGCGCCCAGGCTGGTGACGCCCTCGCGGAGGGCGTCCTCCCAGCGCTTGAGGACGGCCTCGCGGTTGGTGAGGGCCTCGTACCACTGGTCGCCGTGGACCCGGTACCGCTCACGGCGCGAGCCGGGCTCGCGTTCGCGCGACACCATGTGCACCTGGGACAGGTAGCGCACCGCGCCGGACACCGCGGCCGGTGAGACCTTGAGCTGTTCGCCCAGCTCGGCGGAGGTCATGACCCCGGCGTCGGAGGCGAGCAGGGCGCCGAAGACGCGGGCGGGCATGCGCGACATGCCGGCCTCCACCATCTGCGCCGCGAAGTGCTCCACGAACCGCGAGACCGCCTCCGGGTCCCGGGCCGTCCCGCTCGGTTCCGCCATGCTCCGATCATCTCCCCTGCTCAGGCGCCGTGGATGCCGTGGATCAAGTCTAGCCGTTGATTTATACGCTTCCTTAACTTCACAAATTTCTGAAAGAAGCGTACGTTCCGAAACATGACGAAGGCCATCACCGTGTCCGGACTGCACAAGTCGTTCGGCCGGACCCACGCACTGGACGGTCTCGACCTGAGCGTCGGGACCGGCGAGGTCCACGGCTTCCTCGGCCCCAACGGCGCCGGCAAGTCGACCACCATCCGCGTCCTGCTCGGCCTGCTGCGCGCCGACTCGGGCGCCGCCCAGGTGCTCGGGCACGATCCGTGGGCGGACGCGGTCGAGCTGCATCACCGTCTCGCCTACGTCCCCGGCGACGTCGAGCTGTGGCCCGGCCTCACCGGCGGTGAGGCCATCGACCTGCTCGCGCGGTTGCGCGGCGGCATCGACAAGCGGCGCCGCGCCGACCTCGTCGAGCGCTTCGACCTGGACCCGACCAAGAAGGGCCGGGCCTACTCCAAGGGCAACCGGCAGAAGGTCGCCATCGTCGCCGCGCTCGCCTCCGACGCCGAACTGCTGCTCCTCGACGAACCGACCGCGGGCCTGGACCCGCTCATGGAGGTCGTCTTCCAGGACGTCATCGTCGAGGCCAAGGCCGCGGGAAAGACCGTGCTGCTCTCCAGTCACATCCTGGCCCAGGTGGAGAAGCTCGCCGACCGGGTGAGCATCATCCGGCTCGGGCGGATCGTGCAGTCCGGCACGCTCGCCGAGATGCGGCATCTGACGCGTACGACGATCGAGGCCGAGACCGAGCGTCCGGCCACCGGCCTGGACGCGCTGCCCGGCATCCACGACCTGCGCACCGCCGACGGCCGCGTCCACTTCGCGGTCGACGGCGCCCGGGTCGACGGCGCGGTCCGCAAGCTCACCGAGTTCGGCATCCGCAGCCTGGTCAGCCACCCGCCGACCCTGGAGGAGCTCATGCTCCGCCACTACGGCGACGAGCTGACCGCCAACGGCCACCCCGGCAACGGCGACGGAGCCGTGAAATGACCGCCACCACCGCCGAGGCCCCCGCGCCCACCGCCCCCGCCACCGTCGGCAACACCCTGGCCGGGACCCGCACCCTGATGCGCTTCGCCCTGCGCAGGGACCGGATCCGGCTCCCCGTGTGGATCCTGGCGCTGTTCCTCGGCACGCTCTCGACGGCGAACAGCTACAAGACCCTGTACGCCGACCCCGAGGACCGCGCCAACGTCGTCAGCACCATGGACAGTCCGGCCGGTCTCGCCATGTCGGGCCCACGCCACTACCTCGACGACTACAACTTCGGCTCCATGCTGGGCCACCAGATGATCGGCTTCATGGCCGTCCTCGTCGGGCTGATGAGCGTACTGATCATCACTCGGCACACCCGCGCCGAGGAGGAGACGGGCCGCGCCGAACTGGTGCGCTCGACGGTCGTGGGCCGCCACGCCCACCTCGCCGCCGCCCTGTCGGTCGCGGTCCTCGCCAACCTGGTCCTGGCCCTGCTCCTGGCCTTCGGACTGTCCGGCATGGGTCTGGAGGGCGTCGACACCGCCGGGTCGCTGCTGTACGGCCTCACCCACGCGGCCGTCGGCATCGTCTTCGCCGCCGTCGCCGCGATCACCGCGCAGGTCACCGCACACACGCGCGGCGCGAGCGGGATGGCCCTCGCGGTCATCGGCGTGGCGTTCGTGCTGCGCGCCGCCGGCGACAGCGGCTCCAGCGGCGCCCTGTCCTGGCTGTCCCCGATCGGCTGGGTGCAGCGCACCTACGTCTTCGTCGACAACCGCTGGTGGCCGCTGCTGCTGTGCGCCGCGCTCGCGGTGGCCTGCGCCGCGACGGGCTTCGTCCTCTCCACCCGGCGGGACGTGGGCGCGGGTCTGCGCCCGGAGAAGCTGGGCCGCCCGGTCGCCTCCGAGGCGCTGGGCACGCCGATCGGCTTCGCGCTGCGGCTGCACCGCGGCATGCTGGCCGGCTTCGGCGCGGGCCTGTTCGTGATGGGCGCGATGTACGGCTCCATCCTCGGGGACGCCGAGGACATGCTGAAGGACATCGACCAGTTCCAGGAGGCCCTGGACCGCATCGGCGGCGCCAGTGTCGCCGAGTCGTTCGCTTCGATGGTCATGGTGGTCATCACGGTGGTGGCGGCGGTGTACGGGGTGATGGCCGCGCTGCGGCCACGCTCGGAGGAGACCGCGGGCCGCGCGGAGCCCCTGCTGTCCACCGGCCTCTCGCGCACCCGCTGGGTCGGCAGCCACCTGGCCGTGGCGATGAGCGGCGGCACGCTCGTCCTGCTCCTCGCCGGGCTCGGCTTCGGTGTCTCGGGGGCGGCCTCGGCCGGCGACGGCGCACTGTTCCCGAAGCTGGTCGGCGCGGCTCTGGCCTACGCCCCCGCCCTGTGGGTGACCGTCGGTGTCGCCGTGGTCCTCTTCGGCTGGTTCCCGCGCGCGAGCGCGGCGGCCTGGATCGTGCCGGTGTACGCCTTCGTCATCGGCTACCTCGGCCAGCTCCTCCAGTTCCCGGACTGGATGAACAACCTCTCCCCCTTCGGCCACGTCCCGCGGCTGCCCGCGGCGGACATGGACTGGACGCCGCTGTTCCTGCTGACCCTCGTCGCTGCCGGCCTGGTGTGGCTGGGACTGGCGGGCTTCCGTCGGCGGG
>NZ_NCTE01000211.1:3770-6686 GCF_002114215.1 Streptomyces sp. 13-12-16
TCGGTGAAGACGGCCGGGTCGTGGTTGGCGGAGCCGAAGAGCATCGCGATCTCCGTGCCCCTCGGGATCACCTGGCCGTCGATCTCGATCTCGTCGAGGACCCAGCGTTCGAAGAGCTGGAGCGGGGTGTCGTAGCGCATCAGCTCCTCGACCGCCGTGGGGACCAGGGAGTGGTCCGCGCGCAGGGCGGCGAGCTGGTCGGGGTGGCGGAACAGGGCCCACCAGCCGTTGACCGTGGAGTTCACGGTGGCCTCGTGGCCCGCGTTCAGCAGCAGCACGCAGGTGGAGATCATCTCCTGCTCGGTGAGCCGGTCGTCGTCCTCGTCGTGGGCGGCGATCAGGCCCGAGATCAGGTCGTCGCCGGGGTTCTCGCGGCGCTCGGCGATCAGGCCGCGCAGGTAGTCGGAGAACTCGACCGACGCCCGGACCGCCCTCGCCGCCGTCTCCTCCGGCGGGTTCAGCTCGTACATGCCGCAGATCTCCGCCGACCAGGGGCGCAGCGGCGCCCGGTCGGACTCCGGGATGCCCAGCATCTCGGCGATCACCGCGACCGGCAGCGGCTCGGCGACGTCCTTGAGCAGGTCGCCGCCGCCCGCCGCCACCAGACCGTCGACCAGCTCACCGGCCAGCTGCTCGACGTACGGCCGCAGGCGCTCCACCGTGCGCGGGGTGAACGCCTTCGACACCAGGCGGCGGATGCGGGTGTGGTCCGGCGGTTCGAGGTCGAGCATGCCGTGGTCGTTGAGGGTGTGGAACGGCTCGTGCTCCGGCGGCGGGGCGGTGCGGCCGAACTCCTCGTGGGTGAAGCGGTGCTGGTAGGTCCGTCCCAGACGCCGGTCGCGGAGCAGTGCCGAGACGTCCGCGTGATGGGCGACCAGCCACTGGTCCGTCGGCTCGAAGTACCGCACCCGGCCCTGTTCCCGCAGCTCGGCGTAGGCGGGGTACGGGTCGGCGACGAACGCGGGGTCCCACGGGTCGAACGCGAGGTCGTCAAGGGCTGTCATGAACGGACGTTAGCCCGGCGACCCGCACCCTGGCCAGGGTCAGCCGGGGGTGACCAGCCGCGCCTCGTACGCGAACACCGCCGCCTGGGTGCGGTCGCGCAGGCCCAGTTTCACCAGGATGCGGCTGACGTGGGTCTTGATCGTGGACTCGGCGACCACCAGCCGTCCGGCGATCTCCGCGTTGGACAGGCCCTGCGCGATCAGCACCAGCACCTCCGTCTCCCGCTCGGTGAGGTCGCCGTACGCCGCCTGCGCGGACGGCATCAGGCGCGGGGCCTCGGACAGCTTGGAGAACTCGGTGATCAGGCGCCTGGTGACCGTCGGGGCGAGCAGCGCCTCGCCGGCCGCGACGACCCGTACCCCGTCGGCGAGCTGGCGGGCGGAGGCGTCCTTGAGGAGGAAGCCGGAGGCGCCCGCGCGCAGCGCCTGGTAGACGTACTCGTCGAGGTCGAAGGTGGTGAGCACCAGCACCTTCGCCGTGCCGTCGGCGGCGACGATCTCCCGGGTCGCCTCGATGCCGTTCAGCTCGGGCATGCGGATGTCCATGAGGACGACGTCGGGGGCGAGCTCGCGGACCCGCTCCACCGCCTCCCGGCCGTTGACGGCCTCGCCGACGACCTCGATGTCGGGCATCGCGCCCAGCAGGACCGAGAAGCCCTCGCGCACCATCATCTGGTCGTCCACGATCAGGACACGGATCGTCATGCGTCACCTTCGTTCACCGTGGCGACCGGCAGGAACACGGCGACCTCGTAGCCGCCGTCGTCCGTCGGGCCGGCCGTCATCTCGCCGTTCAGCATGGTGACCCGCTCGCGCATGCCGGTGATGCCGTGGCCGGCTCCGGGCGAGGGCTTGATCAGGTTCGGCTCCGGGGCCGGGTCGTTCACGACGCGCACGCCGAGGCCGCCGAGGACGTACCCGATCTCCACGCGGGCGCCCGCGCCGGGCGCGTGCCGCAGGCTGTTGCTCAGCGCCTCCTGCACGATCCGGTACGCCGACAGCTCCACCCCCTGCGGCAGCTCCCGCACCGCGCCGGTCACCACCTTCTCCACCCGCAGCCCCGCGTCGCGCACGTTGACCAGCAGCGCGTCCAGGTCGGCGAGGGTGGGCTGCGGGGCGTCCGGGGCCTCGTAGTCCTCGGCGCGGACCACGCCCAGGATGCGGCGCAGCTCGGTGAGGGCGGCCACCGCGTTCTCCCGGATGGTGAGGAAGGCGCGCTCCAGCTCCGGCGGCGGGTTCTCCACCCGGTAGGGCGCGGCCTCGGCCTGGATGGCGACCACCGACATGTGGTGGGCGACCACGTCGTGCAGCTCGCGGGCGATGGTGGTGCGCTCCTCCAGCAGGGTGCGCCGGGAGCGTTCGTGCGCGGTGACGGTCTGCTGGGCGGTCACCTCCTGCTGGGCGGTGCGCCTGACGTGCCAGAGACAGACCACGAGCAGGGCGAACGCGGACGTCACCATCATGGGCCCGCTGTTCGTGTAGTAGTACGACCCGCCGAAGAAGACGTCCGAGAGGAAGGCGTACGCGGCGGTCAGGACCCACATCCAGGCGGCGGTGCGGGGCCGGGTGCGCAGCGCCACGACGACCAGCACGGCCAGGTGGCAGATGAACGCGCCGGGCATCCACGGCCAGTCCCATCCGCCGCCGTTGATGATCGCGACCACCGGGGTCGCGGCGAGGGACAGCCAGAACGCGCCGACCGGCCGGACGAGGGTGGCGAGCACCGGGAGTGCGCACAGCACGCCGGTGAGCAGGGCCGGTACGTCGCCGCCGGGCAGGTCACCGCCCACCGCGCCCGCGCACAGGGCGATCAGCGCCAGCACCCCCACCACCGCGTGCGGGAGGTGCTGCGCGGCCGACCGCAGCCGGGCGGGCAGCCGGCGGACGAACGGGCCGTCCGTGCGCCGGGGCG
>NZ_NCTE01000212.1 GCF_002114215.1 Streptomyces sp. 13-12-16
CGTCGCCCCCCACCGGCCACCGCTCCCGCCGGCCGGGCCCACCACCCCGGCCGGCGAGGTCCGTCACGGTTCCCGCGCCCGGGAGGGCGTGCCGGGCCGGCCGTATCCGGGGAGGCGGCACCCCGGTGTGACCCGGCACCCGGCCCCGCGCGTGCCGGGCTGCGCTTCACCAGCCGTACACCTGCACCCTCTTGGCATGTATACATCCATCCGGGATGCTGAACTCCCCATCCGCCCACAGCCGTTGGCGACGCCCGGACCACGAGGAGGACGCAGTGCCGTCGAGCACGTTCCGAACGCACCGCAGGAGATGGCTGACCGGCCTGGCCGGCGCGGCCGCGCTCGTCATCGCCTTCCCCGCCACCGCCTTCGCCGCGCCCCCTCCCGCCCTGCCGGCCAACGCGGACGCCCTGGAACGGACGTACCAGCCCGCCTACGACTACGACACCGACGGCTGCTACCCGACAGCGGCGATCGGCCCGGACGGCTCCGTCAACCCCGGCCTCAAACCGACCGGCGCCCTCAACGGCAACTGCCGTGACGCCTCGGACCTGGAGAACACCAACGGCTACTCCCGCTCCACGTGCAACAACGGCTGGTGCGCCGTCGTCTACGGCCTGTACTTCGAGAAGGACCAGGCCCTGCCGGGCGTCAGCCTCGGGGGGCACCGGCACGACTGGGAGCACGTCGTGGTCTGGGTGCAGAACGACACCGTGCAGTACGTGTCCACGTCCAACCACGGGTCCTTCACGGTCCACGCGCGGTCGGCGGTCCGCTTCGACGGCACGCATCCGAAGATCGTTTACCACAAGGACGGCATCGGCACCCACTGCTTCCGCCTCGCGGGGCCGGGCGACGAGCCGCCGGAGAACCACAGGGGCGCATGGCAGTACCCGACGCTGGTCGGCTGGAACGGCTACCCGGCGGGACTGCGCGACAAGCTCAGCTCGTACGACTTCGGCAGCGCCCACTTCGGGCTGAAGGACGGCAGCTTCGCCTCCCACCTCGCCGCGGCCAAGCCCTCCGGCATCCCCTTCGACCCGAACGTCTGACCCTACGCGGCCCGTTGGCGCCGGGGCGCCGTTCGGCGTCCCCGCACGGGCGGAACTCCCGGAGGGTCTATGGTGTCGGCATGTCCGCCCCCGAACTGATCCGCATCGTCTCCCGCGACTCGCCCATGGCGCTCGCCCAGGTGGAGCGCGTCCGGGCCGAGTTGGCCGCTGCCCGTCCCGGTGTGCGCACCGAGGTCGTACCGGTGAAGACGACCGGGGACAAGTGGCTCGGCGACCTGTCGGAGGTGGAGGGAAAGGGCGCGTTCACCAAGGAGGTGGACGCCGCGCTGCTCGCCGGTGCGGCGGACCTCGCCGTGCACTGCGTCAAGGACGTGCCCGCCGACCGGCCGCTCCCGGCGGGCACGGTGTTCGCCGCGTTCCTGAAGCGGGACGACATCCGCGACGCCCTCGTGCACCCGGACGGCCTCACCCTCGACGAACTCGCACCCGGCACCCGGATCGGCACCTCCTCGGTGCGCCGGGTCGCCCAACTGGCCGCCACCCACCCGCATCTGCGGTGCGTGCCGTTCCGCGGCAACGCCAACCGGCGGCTGGCCAAGCTCGCCGCCGGGGAGGCGGACGCCCTGCTGCTCGCGGTCTCCGGCCTGGAGCGCATCGGCCGCGCCGACGTGATCAGCGAGGTGCTCTCCCCCGAGGCCATGATGCCGCCCATCGGCGCGGGCATCCTCGCGCTGCAGTGCCGTGAGGGCGACACCGGCCTGATCGACACGGTCGGCGCCCTCGGCCATCCGGACACCCATCGCGAGGCCGCCGCCGAACGCATGTTCCTGCACGTACTGCAGGGGCACTGCAACAGCCCGATCGCCGGCTACGCGCGGGTGGACCGCGGCGGCGAACTGTCCCTGCGGGCGTGTGTCTTCACCCCGGACGGCAAGACCCGGCTGAACGCGCACGAGTGGGCGGGGCGGCTCGACCCGGCCACGCTCGGCACCTCGGTCGCCGTGGCGCTGCTGCGTCAGGGAGCCCGCGAGATCATCGACGGCATCCCGCACTGACGCGACGCTCAGGCGGTCCCCTCCTCCGCCTGCTCCTGCAGGAAGACGCTCACCTGCTGGGCGAGGCTCTCCCGGCACGCGCCCGCGGGCGCCCCCGCGGGCCCCTCGTGCACGCCGACGCCGCCCGCCCACAGCCGGCGCCCGGCCCACTCCTCGTCGACGCGCAGCTGGACCTGGACGTCGACCTGGCTCAGGGCCGTTTCGGGACCGGCCGCGTAGAGGACGGCGGTGGCCCGGCGCAGCGGGTAGACGTCGAATCCCTCGATGAACTGCGAATTGCGCCAGTCGATGAACGCGCTCTCGCCGTCGGGGCCGGTCCGTACGTCGATCTGACCGTCCTCGACGTGAATGGAGAAAGGCTGGTCGCCACGGTTCTCCACGGTCACGCGGACACTGAAGTACGTCAGCCCCTCGGCGGCGTCGTCCCGTCCCCTCGGCGGTTCGCCGGCTTCCAGACGGTGGACGCGGACCCGCAGACCGGCATGCTCGTCGTACTCCTGCCAGTCCCCGACCACGTTCGGCTCGTACACAGTGCACCTCTCGACTTCTGTCCGCTGTTTCCTATCTGTGGCCTCGGCACACTGTCAAATGAGCGGAATGCGCTGTGGTCAGGCGGTTCGCCCGGTCCGATCGGTGATCAAGCGCTGCGCTGGAGGAATCCCCCGGCCGCCCGGCCGGCGGCCGGCGGGAGCGTGCCGCACATCACGTCCGGCGCCGTGATCACCGGCGCGCCGCCCGGGTGGTCCGCGACGGCGGGGACCGCCCGGTCCGGAGCCGCCCGCTCCGGGGCGGGGAATTTCACGCCGTGAATTCACTCGATTCCACGCCGTGTGCTTTCCGGGG
>NZ_NCTE01000213.1 GCF_002114215.1 Streptomyces sp. 13-12-16
CGGCGCACGGCTCCCGTCCCGCCCTCGCCGCGACCGGCGCGGGCAATGGGGCCGCGACCCTCGGCGGCACGGCGGTCCTGGCCGTCGCCGGTGGCACGGCCCTCGTGGCCCGGTCCCGCCGGACCTGACCCGGGCCGGTGTCCCAGCGGCGGCCCTTTGCTACTTGGGGGTAGGAACGCGACTCCTCTTGCTATACAGTTCGTCAGCAAGGCGGGTGGTTACCCGCGGTAATACTGATCGGACTCGATGTGAGGAGCCCTCGGCATGGGGAACAGTCCCTCCGACGACGGCGCGGCCCGGCGGCTGCTGGACTCGTCCGCGCAGCTCTCCTACGACCCGCTCACCGAGGTCGACTGGGATACACCGCTCGACACGGACTTCCACGGCGCCAGCCCGGAGTGGAGCACGCTCTACGGGACGGCCTACTGGGACGAGATGACCGATGCGCAGCGCAAGGAGCTGACGCGCCAGGAGGCCGCGTCCGTCGCCAGTACCGGCATCTGGTTCGAGATGATCCTGCAGCAGATGGTGCTGCGGGACGTCTACGCCAAGGACCCGACGGACGACACCGTCCAGTGGGCGCTCACCGAGATAGCCGACGAGTGCCGGCACTCGATCATGTTCGCCCGCGGGGCGAAGAAGCTCCGTGCGCCGGCCTACCGGCCGCACCGGGTCGCGCTGGAACTCGGCCGGTTCTTCAAGACCGTCGCCTTCGGTGAGGCCGCGTACGCGGCGATCCTGGTCGCCGAGGAGGTCCTCGACGTCATGCAGCGCGACTGGATGCGCGACGAGCGGGTCGTGCCCTTCGTCCGCACCATCAACAACATCCATGTCGTCGAGGAATCCCGGCACATGAAGTTCGCCCGCGACGAGACACGCAGGCACCTCGCGCGTGCCGGACGGCTGCGCCGCCGGGTCCACGCCCTGCTGATCGCCGTCGCGGCCTACGTCATCGTCACCAGCATGGTGAACCGGAAGGTCTACGCGAACACCGGCCTGGACGAGGCACGCGCCCTGCGCGAGGCGAAGGCCAACGAGCACCACAAGTCGATGATGCGGGCGAGCTGTTCGGGCCTGATGGAGTTCCTGGCCTCGGTGGGACTGCTCACCCGGCCCGCGCTCCACTTCTACAAGCGCGCCCACCTCGTCTGACGACCCGCACCCTGCACCTGCCCCGGCCTTCAGCGGAGTGGACGACCATGGCCTTCGCGATCACCCAGACCTGCTGCAGCGACGCCACCTGTGTGTCCGTCTGCCCGGTCAACTGCATTCACCCCACGCCCGAGGAACGGGCCTTCGGCAGCACGGAGATGCTGCACATCGACCCGAAGAGCTGCATCGACTGCGGTGCCTGCGCCGACGCCTGCCCGGTGGACGCCGTCCTCCCGCTCGACCGGCTGACCGGCGGGCAGCGGGAGTACGCGCGGATCAACGCGGCCTACTTCGAGCAGGACTCCCCCGAGGGGACGAAGTCACCGGAGCGTTCGGGGCCGAACTTCCACGCCTGGGGCGAGCCCTCCTTCGACCGGGTGCTGCCCTCGGACTTCGGGCCGCTGCGGGTCGCGATCGTCGGCACCGGCCCGGCCGGCATGTACGCCGCCAAGGACCTGCTGCTGCACACCCGGGCCGAGGTGACGCTCGTCGACCGGCTTCCGGTCGCCGGCGGGCTCGTCCGGTACGGCGTGGCACCGGACCACCCGGCCACCAAGAAGGTGGGCGAGACCTTCGCCCGCTTCCTCACCCACCCCCGCGCGCGGACCTACCTGGACCTCGACGTGGGCACCCACGTCACCGCGGAGGAACTCGCCGCCCACCACGACGCGGTGATCTACGCGGTGGGCGCCGCCACGGACCGGCGGCTGGGCATCCCGGGCGAGGACCGGCCGGGCAGCGTCTCCGCGACCACCTTCGTCGCCTGGTACAACGCGCATCCGGAGGTCGCCGCGGACGCCGTCGGCCTGTCGTCCGAGCGGGTCGTCGTGGTCGGCAACGGCAACGTCGCCCTCGACGTCGCGCGGATCCTCGTCTCCGATCCGGAGACGCTGGCCGGCACCGGGATCGCCGCCCACGCGCTGGCGGAACTGCGCCGCAGCAAGGTGCGCGAGGTCGTGCTCCTCGGACGCCGCGGGCCGGAGCACGCGGCGTACACCAGACCCGAGTTGCTCGCCCTGAAGCACCTTCCCGGGGTGGAGCTGCTCGTCGACGACCACGATCCGCGCATCGGGGCGGCGATCGACGCCGCCGGTCCGGGGGACAAGGCGGCGGTGCTGCGGGGGGTGACCCGGGAGGCCGTCGACTGGTCCCTGCCGCCGGGTACGGCGGGTCGGCGGCGGCGTATCGTGTTCCGCTTCCTCTCCTCCCCCGTGGCGGTGTGCGGGGGCGAGGAGACGCGTGCCGTGCGGGTCACCGGCGGCACCGCCGAGATGGAGGTCCCGGCCGGCCTGGTCCTGCGGGCGGTCGGCTACCGCGGGGTGGCCCAGGCGGGGCTGCCGTTCGACGAGGCCACCGGGACCGTGCCGCACCGGGCCGGCCGGGTGACCGGCCGGCCCGGGACGTACGTCGTCGGCTGGATCAAACGCGGGCCGTCGGGAGGCATCGGCGCCAACCGCGCCTGCGCGGCGGAGACCGTCGGCTCCCTGCTGGCCGACGCGGTGGCGGGCACCCTGCCCGCACCGGCCGGCGGGCCGAGGGCGTTCCGCCGCCTCGTACGCCGTCGGCGCCGCTGAAGTCCACCTCCCGGACGGGGGCGTGGCAGGCCGTCATGTCCCCGCCCGTGAACGTCCCTCGGGCGGCGTCCCGGGTGTCACCCGGGGGCGTTCATCCCGTCGCGGTCAGGTCCGGGGCGTTGTGGGCACGGCGGTAGGCCAGCGGGGACAGGCCGAGGTGGGCGGAGAAGTGCTTGCGCAGGGCGACGGCGTCGCCGAAGCCGCTCGCCGTGGCCACGCGCGCGACGGTCAGATCGGTGGACTCCAGCAGCCGGCGCGCCTGGTTCAGCCGGCACTGCAGCAGCCACTGGAGGGGGCTGGTGCCCACCTCGTTGCGGAACCGCCGGGTGAAGGTGCGTACGCTCATGTGCGCGTGCCGGGCCAGGTCCTCCAGCGTGAGGGGTTCGGCCAGCCGGTTCAGGGCCCACTGCCGGGTGGCCGAGGTGGAACGGTCGGCGTCCTTCGGCACCGGGTGCTCGATGAACTGTGCCTGTCCGCCCTCGCGCCACGGCGCGACCACGCACCGGCGCGCCGCCGCGCCGGCCACCGCCGCTCCGTGGTCCCGGCGGATGAGGTGCAGGCACACGTCGATGCCGGCGGCGCCGCCCGCCGAGGTCAGGATGCGTCCGTTGTCGACGAACAGCACGTCCGGATCGACCTCGACCCGGGGGAAGCGCCGCGCGAACGCGTCGCAGAGCACCCAGTGGGTGGTGGCCCGCAGGCCGTCCAGCAGTCCGGCCGCCGCGAGCAGGAACGCCGAGGTGCACAGGCTGACGACACGGGTGTGCGGACCGATCCGGGCGAACGCCCCGGCGAGCTCCGCGGGCAGTTCGCCGGTGGCGAGCAGATGTCTCTCGAACTCCTGAGGGGCGATCACCACGGTGTCCACGCGCTCCAGGAGGGACTCGTCGTCGTCGACGACGATCCGGAAGCCCTCGTGGGTACGGACGGGCCGGCCGCCGAGCGAGCAGGTCGTCACGGAGTACAGCGGTGCGCCGGACGGATCGCACGCCGCGTCGAACACGCGCGAGGCGATCCCGAGGTCCATGGCGAGGACGCCTTCGAGAGCGAGGACGGCGATGCGGTGTGCCATGGCCCGAATGGTACGACAGGTGGCTCTCCGGCCACTCACTCCGTCCGAAGGCGTGGGGCGAGGCTGGTGATCACCGGGCCCGGCCCGGTCTTCGCACACGTGGAACGGACAGGAAACGAGGAGAGCATGAGCGAGCGCACCATGCGTGCCGTCACCATCAGCGGGTTCGGCGGGCCGGAGGTGCTGACCGTCGGGCGGGTGGCGCGTCCCGAACCGCTGCCGACCGAGGTGCTGGTGCGGGTGCACGCCGCCGGGATCAACCCGGTGGACTGGAAGACCCGCGCGGGACAGGGCATGGCGGGACTGCAGACGCTGCCGCTGGTCCTCGGCTGGGACGTCTCCGGGGTCGTCGAGGAGGTCGGCTTCGGCGTCACCACGCTCGCGCCCGGTGACGAGGTGTACGGGATGCCCTGGTTCCCGCGCCCGGCCGGTGGTTACGCCGAGTACGTGACGGCGCCGTCGCGCCAGTTCGCGCGCAAGCCCGCCTCGGTCGGGCACCCCGAGGCCGCCGCCCTGCCCCTCGCGGCGCTCACCGCGTGGCACGCGCTGGTCGACACCGCGGGTGTCCGGGCCGGTCAGCGGGTACTGGTGCACGCCGCGGCCGGCGGTGTCGGGCATCTGGCGGTGCAGATGGCCAGGCATCTGGGCGCCGAAGTGGTCGCGACCGCCCGTGGGTCCCGGCACGCCTGGCTCAAGGAACTGGGCGCCGACGAGACGATCGACTACACGCGGCAGCGGTTCGAGGACGTGGCCGGCGGGATCGATGTCGTCATCGACCTGATCGGTGGCCTGGACGCCACCGACGTGCGGTCGGTGGCGGTGACCCGGCCCGGCGGCCTGGTCGTCTCCGTCCCGGGCGGCGTCTCCCCGGCGCTCGCCGCCGCGGCCGGGCAGGCCGGGGTGCGCACCAGCCCGCTTCTGGTCGAGCCGGACGGCACGGCCCTGACCGGCATCGCCGGTCTGGTCGACGCGGGAACGATCCGGGTCGAGGTCGAGCACGTGTTCGCGCTGGAGCAGGCCGCCGAGGCACACCGCCGGGGCGAGACCAACCGCACCCGCGGCAAGCTCGTACTGGACGTCACGCGGTGACCCGCGTGCGGTCGACGGGCCGCCGGTGCGGTGTCGGCCACTCTTCTGCGGCACCGGCGTAGTAGACATCCCCGGGAGGGGCACTGGAACGGGGCCCGTCGTCCGGCGACGGGCGCGACGAGAGAGTGGGGAGTGCCGCGTGCTGTTGAAGACGTTCCGCTGGGCCTTCGCCGTCACGGGCCTCGGCCTGGCCGCCGGGGTGCTCTACGGCGGCTGGACGGCTCTGGGGCTGGTCGCCATCCTCGCCGTTCTGGAGGTGTCGCTGTCCTTCGACAACGCGGTGATCAACGCCGGCATCCTCAAGAAGCTCAACGCCTTCTGGCAGAAGATCTTCCTCACCGTCGGCATCCTGATCGCCGTCTTCGGCATGCGGCTGCTCTTCCCCGTCGTCATCGTCGCCGTCAGCGCGCGGCTCGCGCCGACCGAGGCCGTCCACCTCGCGCTCACCGACAAGGACCGTTATCAGGAACTCGTCACCGACGCACACCCGTCGATCGCCGCGTTCGGCGGGATGTTCCTGTTGATGATCTTCCTCGACTTCGTCCTGGAGGACCGCGAGATCAAGTGGCTCGGCCCGGTCGAACGGCCGTTGGCCAGGCTCGGCCGGATCGACATGCTGTCGGTCTGCGTCGCCCTCGGGGTCCTCCTCGTCACCGCCATGACGTTCGCCGCCCACGCCCACCAGCACGGTGGCGACCATGCCGACAAGGCGCAGACGGTCCTCGTCTCGGGCATCGCGGGACTGATCACCTATCTGATCGTGGGCGGTCTCTCCGACTTCTTCGAGGGCAGGCTGGCCGCCGAGGACGCCGGGGAGCCCGCCGGGCGACGGTCCGAGGACGCCGGGGCGGGGCGGCCGGTGGTCGCCCTGGCGGGCAGGGCCGCCTTCTTCACCTTCCTCTACCTGGAGGTCCTGGACGCGTCCTTCTCCTTCGACGGCGTGATCGGCGCGTTCGCCATCACCAACGACATCGTGCTGATGGCCCTCGGCCTGGGCATCGGCGCCATGTACGTCCGGTCCCTGACCGTCTACCTGGTCCGCCAGGGCACCCTCGACGACTACGTCTACCTCGAACACGGCGCCCACTACGCGATCGGTGCGCTCGCCCTCGTCCTGCTCGTCAGCATCCGGTACGAGATCAACGACATCGTCACCGGCCTCATCGGCGTCACGCTCATCAGCGCGTCGTTCCGCTCCTCCGTCCGCCGCAACCGCGCCGCACGCCGGTGAACCCCTCACCACACCAGCGTCAGCGAACCGCCGACCGGCAGGGTGTGCCAGCGGTCGGCGTACTCGTCGAACCGGGACACGATCCGGTCGACCACCGGGGGGACCCCGCCCGCCGTCACATACGCCGGCAGCTGCCGCGCATGGCCGCGCCGCACCTCCCACACGGGTACGGCGATGCCCGCCAGGTGCTCCGACAGGGCCATGTCCGCCTGAGCCCGGGGGGACGACTTCACCGGCCTGGACTTGCGGCGCCTCGCGGCCTTGGCGCGTTCCGCGGGGTCGGCGGGCCAGAACAGGCCGTTGTCACCGGCGGCCAGCCGCCCGTAGACCCCGAGTCCGATGCCCGCCTCCGCCTCGACCAGGAAGTGCACCAGGTCGTGCGGCAGGTACGGATGCCCGCCGGGCCCGTTGCGCGGGGCGAGCGCCGCCCCGGTGTCGCGGTGCACCGCGATGTCGTAGCTCGTGCCGGGGCCCTTGGTGAAGACGACGCGCATGACCGCACGGTAGGAGACGGCCATCGCCGGCCGCACCTCGTTTCCGTGCCGGACCGTGCGGCACGGCGGGGTGCGCCGGCTTGTCGGCCGCGCAGGTCACGCCCCGTCGGCGGCCGGCGCGGTGCGCAGGCCGTCCCGGTACTTCCGGGCCACGATCACCAGTCCGTCGAGCGTCTCCCGGGTGCGTACGAGGTCGGCGATGTGCTCGGAGAGCCGGTCGCGCTCCTGGGCCATCCGCTCCAGTGCGGCGTCGGAGTTCTCCTCGCTGGGCGCGTCGGTACAGGGCAGCAGCTCGAGGATGGTGCGGCTGGACAGGCCCGCGGCGAACAACCGCTGGATGAAGGCGATCCGCTCCACCGCGTCCTCCGTGTAGTGCCGCTGCCCGCTGGTGCTGCGGGTGCTGGTGAGCAGCCCCTGCTCCTCGTAGTAGCGCAGGGACCGGACGCTGGCCCCTGACCGTGACGCGAGCTCCCCGATTCGCACGCCGTCCTCCCCCGCCGTGCCCCTCGGCACGGACTTGCCTCTCACATCGATGTGAGGTTTCAGCGTATCCGCCGAGCCCGGGACACGGGCTCGGCGGATCGCGACGGAGTCTGCCGTGACACATCTTTTCGACAGTTGTCAGCTCGGTGACCTGAGGCTTCCCAACCGGGTGGTGATGGCCCCGATGACACGTGTCCGGGCCACCCCGGAGGGACTGGCGACACCCTCGATGGCGACGTACTACGCCCCAGCGGGCGACGGCCGGGCCGATCGTCTCCGAGGGGGTGCGGCCGAGCCCGGTCGGACAGTCGAATCCGGGCACGCCGGGACTGCACACCGATGAGCAGGTCGCCGCGTGGCGCCCGTCGACGAAGCCACCTACTACCAGGGAGGCGACGCGGGGTACCTGACGTACCCGGCCTACGCCCACACCGCCTGACGCCCACACCGCCTGACGCCCGGACGGCCGGGGCCGCATCGAACCGTCCGGGAACGGGCAGATTCGAACCATGTCCATCGACGCGACGGAGTCGCCCGGAGTGCAGGTGTGTTCCCTGAAGCGGGACACTCCGCAGTCGGTCCCGGCCAACAGCCCCTACACGGTCGTACGGTTCCCGTTCGGGTCCGCGGAGTCCACCGACCGCTTCTCCATGCACCAGGTGAACCAGCCGGACGGGTACGTGGTCACGGACTGGGACTCGGACGACCGGTCCGGGCTGATATGGCCCAGCACGGCCGGCTGGGGCGTCCTGTACGCGATGATCCAGTGGGAGGCCGGGAATTACGACGAACTGCGGGACCAGTTCGTCCGGGATCCGCTCGGCCTCACCCCGGCACCTGACGACACCACGGGGACGGAGCACCGGCCGCCCAGTCCCGGCATGCAGTGCTGGACGAAGCAGTGGGGCATCTTCGTCGACCCGGCCGTCCCGCTCGCCGTGCGCGCCACCCACGACGACAGCGTGGCGCGGAACATCGTCCTGGCGGAGTTCAAGCTCGTCGTCCACCAAGCCGCCTGACGGCTCGTCCGGTGGGCCGTGCTCCCGAGCGGTCCGGGGACCGCGGGCAGTGCGGACCGAGCTCGTCGACTACGGCTCCAGGGCCCCCTGTCGATCCGCCCGGTGTCCGGTGCGCGAGGTCCCGCTCGTGTCCCGTCGCCCGCCGCGTCGGCGCCCCACCAGGTCGTGGGCGGCCTCCGGCCACCTCGGGTACGCGAAGGTGAAGCCCGCCTCGAGCAGCCGGCCGGGGACGACCCGCCGGCTCTTGAGCAGCAGTTCCGTGTCCGAGCGCAGGACGAAGGCGCCCGCTTCCGCCATCCACCGCGTCGCGGGCAGACCCACCGGTACACGCCACGCGGTGCGCAGGGCGCGCATGAACGCGCGGTGCGGCAGGGGGTCGGGGGCGGCCAGGTTCACCGGGCCGGCGAGGTCGTCCCGGTCGGCCAGGAACTCGACCGCGCGGACGAAGTCGTGGTCGTGGATCCACGACACGTACTGGGCGCCGCCCGCGACCGGGCCGCCGAGCCCGAGGCGGGACATCCACGACAGGACGTCGAAGACGCCGCCCCGGTCGGGGCTCATCACCATGGCGGAGCGCAGGGCCACCTTGCGGGTGTGCGAAGTCCCGGCCCGTTCCTGTTCCCGCTCCCACGCCCTGGCGATGTCCACGCTGTAGGACCAGTAGTCCGGTACGGCGGCCTCCGTCCCGCCGATCACGCCGGTGGCCTCGTCGTTGGGCGCGTCGAGGCGGTGTGCGTAGACGGTGGCGGTGCTCATCTGGAGCCAGACCCGCGGAGGGTGCGCCGCGGCGCCGATCGCCTCGCCCACGGCACGGGTGGAGAGCACCCGTGAGTCCATCATGGCCCGGAGGTTGGCGGGGGTGTAACGGCAGTTCACGCTGCGGCCGGCCAGGTTGACCACGACGTCGCTGCCGTCGACCGCCTCGGTCCACGGCCCCGGCGTCCTGCCGTCCCAGTGGACCTCCCCGGGCCCCGCCGGCCTTCTGGTCAGCACCACGACCTCGTGCCCGGCCGCGGTCAGCGCACGCTTCAGGACGGTGCCCACCTGCCCGGTCCCACCGGGGATCACGATCCTCATCCGGCCCTCCCCCTCCGTGTGAGGGCAACACTACTCCGCAATTGAACACGTTCAAAACTTTCGGTACCGGTTGCGGTACGCGCGGGGCGAGACGCCGGTCACCCGCTTGAACGCGGTACTGAGGGCGCTCTCGGAGCCGCAGCCGACGGCACGGGTGAGGGTGCCGGCCCCCTCGCGCAGGCGCACGGAGGCCGGTTCGATGCGCCGTCCGGTGAGGTGGGCGAGCGGTGCCGGCCGTCACCGGCGGCGGCGAGGAGCAGGTCGGCGGTGTCGCGGCCCGCGGACCGTCTGTGGGGGTACGCCACCGACGCCCCGCGCCGACGGAGCACGCCGGCCGGCCTACGCACCGCGTGTCTCGGCCG
>NZ_NCTE01000021.1 GCF_002114215.1 Streptomyces sp. 13-12-16
GGCCGGCCCGGCATGACCGCCGGGGTCGTCCCCGCCGCCGTACGGGCCATGGCGGAACTCGGCGCCGACCCCGCGCGGATCGTCGCCCGCACCGGACCCGCCGTCTGCGGCCGGTGCTACGAGGTGCCGGAGGCCATGCGCGACGAGGTGGCCGCCGGCGAACCGGCGGCGCACGCCACCACGAGCTGGGGAACACCGGCGGTCGACGTGGCCGCGGGCGTGCACGCGCAGCTCGGACGGCTCGGGGTGCGTGACCGGGAGCAGTCACCGGTGTGCACGCTGGAATCGGCTGATCACTTCTCGTACCGCCGCGACCGCACCACCGGGCGGCTCGCGGGCTATGTGTGGCTGGACTGATGGACATGACGGACCGTAAGGACGAACTCGCCGCGAACCTGGCGAAAGTGGAAGAACGGATCGCCGCCGCGTGCGCCGCCGCCGGGCGCGGGCGGGACGAGGTGACCCTGATCGTGGTCACCAAGACCTACCCCGCGGACGATGTGCGGATCCTGTCCGGACTCGGGGTGCGTCATGTGGCCGAGAACCGGGACCAGGACGCCGCACCCAAGGCGGCCGAATGTGCGGATCTGCCCCTTACCTGGCACTTCGTCGGTCAACTTCAGACCAACAAGGTGCGTTCTGTGGTGGGTTACGCCGATTTCGTGCAGTCCGTCGACCGTTCCCGGTTGGTGACGGCCCTCTCCAGGGAGGCCGTGCGGGCCGGGCGTGAGATCGGCTGTCTGATCCAGGTGGCGCTCGACGCCGACGCGAGCGGCCGGGGGGAGCGCGGAGGAGTGGCGCCCGCCGGTGTCGCGGAGTTGGCCGACCTGGTCGCGAGGTCCGAGGGGCTGCGGCTCGGCGGACTGATGACCGTCGCCCCGCTCGCCGGGGAGTACGCGGGACGTGAACGGGCGGCCTTCGAGCGGTTGATGGATTTGTCGACCGACCTGCGCAGGGCCCATCCGGCTGCGAACATGGTCTCGGCAGGGATGAGCGCGGACCTCGAACAGGCCGTGGCCGCCGGAGCGACACATGTGCGCGTCGGCAGTGCGGTACTCGGAGTCCGCCCCGGCCTCGGGTAACGTCGCCAAGAAGTCGGACCACAGCAGAAAATATGGTCAGTTCCGCCGAACAGCGGACGTAAAGACCTAGTGGATCGCGGGCACTTGGCGGTCGTCAGCGGATCCACCACAGAGCGGAGGACTAGGAGCATGGCCGGCGCGATGCGCAAGATGGCGGTCTACCTCGGCCTCGTGGAGGACGATGGGTACGACGGCCGCGGATTCGACCCAGACGACGACTTCGAACCCGAACTCGACCCGGAGCCCGAGCGGGACCACCGGCGGCACGAGCCGTCGCACCAGCCCCACGTCTCACATCAGCCCCAAAGGGACGAAGAGGTGCGAGTCGTCCACCCTCCCGCGCCGCGCGAACCGATCGCCCGATCCGCTTCGCTCCCCGCGGAATCGCCACGCCCGGCGCGGATCGCGCCCGTGGCATCCATCACACAAGAACGCGCGAGCCTGGAGAAGAACGCACCGGTGATCATGCCCAAGGTCGTGTCCGAACGAGAGCCTTACCGGATCACCACGCTTCACCCCCGGACCTACAACGAGGCCCGTACCATCGGGGAACACTTCCGTGAGGGCACGCCTGTGATCATGAACTTGACCGAGATGGACGACACGGACGCGAAGCGACTTGTCGACTTCGCGGCCGGTTTGGTGTTTGGTCTTCACGGCAGCATCGAGCGGGTGACGCAGAAGGTGTTCTTGTTGTCGCCTGCTAACGTCGATGTCACGGCGGAGGACAAGGCCCGCATCGCAGAGGGCGGGTTCTTCAACCAGAGCTGAGACGCAGGACCGGATCAAGAGCGGTACAGGGGAGAGGGAAAAGCAGGCCATGAGCGTGTTCGCGCAGGTGATCTACATCGCGCTGATGGTGTTCCTCATCGTGCTGATCTTCCGTTTGGTCATGGATTATGTGTTCCAGTTCGCCCGCTCATGGCAACCCGGCAAGGCGATGGTGGTCGTCCTGGAGGCCACTTACACTGTCACCGATCCACCGCTGAAGCTTCTGCGGCGGTTCATCCCGCCGCTGCGTCTCGGGGGCGTGGCGCTAGACCTGTCCTTCTTCGTCCTGATGATCATCGTCTACATCCTGATCTCAATCGTGGGCAATCTCGCGAGGTGACTGTGGACGATACGGTCTTGCCGACTGCCGATGACTACGTTGAGGTGAAGAGATGCCGTTGACCCCCGAGGACGTGCGGAACAAGCAGTTCACGACCGTCCGCCTCCGAGAAGGCTATGACGAGGACGAGGTCGATGCCTTCCTCGACGAGGTCGAAGCCGAACTGACGCGCCTGCTCCGCGAGAACGAGGACCTGCGCGCCAAGCTGGCCGCGGCCACGCGCGCCGCTGCCCAGAACCAGCAGAACATGCGCAAGCCTCCTGAGCCACAGGACCAGCAGCAACAGCAGGGGCCGCCCCAGGGCATGCCCCAGCAGGGCATGCGAGGTCCCGGCGCTCCGGTGCCCGCCGGCATATCGGGCCCGCCGCAGCAGCAGATGGGTGGCCCCATGGGTGGTCCGCCCCAGCTGCCGAGCGGTGCTCCCCAGCTGCCCGCCGGCCCCGGCGGACAGGGCGGCCCGCAGGGTCCCGGCCCCATGGGCCAGGGTCCCGGGCCGATGGGCCAGGGTCCCGGCCCCATGGGTCAGGGCCCCGGGCCGATGGGCCAGGGCGGCCCGATGCAGGGGCAGATGGGTCCCGGTGGCCCGATGGGCGGTCCGATGGGCGGTCCCGGTATGCCCGGTCAGGGCGGCCCGGGTATGCCCGGTCAGGGCGGTCCCGGTGGCGACAGCGCCGCGCGCGTCCTGTCGCTGGCCCAGCAGACCGCGGACCAGGCGATCGCGGAGGCCCGTTCCGAGGCCAACAAGATCGTGGGCGAGGCGCGTTCGCGTGCCGAGGGTCTCGAGCGGGACGCCCGTGCCAAGGCGGACGCCCTGGAGCGGGACGCGCAGGAGAAGCACCGCGTCGCGATGGGCTCCCTGGAGTCCGCCCGCGCCACGCTGGAGCGCAAGGTCGAGGACCTGCGCGGCTTCGAGCGCGAGTACCGCACGCGGCTGAAGTCCTACCTGGAGTCGCAGCTGCGCCAGCTGGAGACCCAGGCGGACGACTCGCTCGCCCCGCCGCGCCAGCCCGCCGGCTCCGCGCCGTCGCTGCCGCCGTCCCCGGCGCCCTCGATGGCTCCCGCCGGTGCCGGTGCGCCGTCCTACGGCGGCAACCAGACGATGGGCGGCCCTCCCGGTGGTCAGGGTGGTCCCTCCTACGGTGGCGGTCAGCAGCAGATGCAGCCGGCGATGACCCAGCCGATGGCGCCGGTGCGTCCGCAGGGCCCGTCGCCGATGGGTCAGGCTCCCTCGCCGATGCGCGGCTTCCTGATCGACGAGGACGACAACTGACGGCCCTCCGGTCATGAGTACGGCGTAGCGGTCGGCAGCGTTCAGGGGCGGGGCCCCGGGTTCACGGACCCGGGGCCCCGCCCTTTCGCTACGCGTGTCCATGGGGGATGTGCGGCGTTTGTTCGGACCCGGGTGCGGTGTCCGACGTACGCAACGCCGAAGGCCGGGGTCCACCAAGAATCTTGGTGGACCCCGGCCTTCGGCGTACGCGCCTTCCCGTCTGCGGGGAAGGCGGCCGGGCGCCCGCGGATCGTGTGTGGCTGATCACGCGGTTCCCCGCGCCCCTCGGGGCGCGGGGCTCACCGGCGCCTTACGCCTTGCGCAGGCGGAACGTCAGGGACAGGCCCTCGTCGGTGAACGGCGTGCCGTACGTGTCGTCCGCCTCACCCTGCGCGAAGTCCGTCGCGAGGACCTCGTCCGCGATCAGTCCCGCGTGCTCCGCCAGCGCGGCGACGGTCGCCGGTTCCGTGGCCGTCCAGCGCAGGGCGATCCGGTCGGCCACGTCGAGGCCGCTGTTCTTGCGGGCCTCCTGGATCAGCCGGATCGCGTCCCGCGCGAGCCCCGCGCGGCGCAGCTCCTCGGTGATCTCCAGGTCGAGGGCGACCGTGGCACCGGCGTCGGACGCCACCGACCAGCCCTCGCGCGGGGTCTCCGTGATGATCACCTCGTCCGGGGCCAGGGTGATCGTCTCACCGTCGACCTCCACCGAGGCCGTGCCCTCGCGCAGCGCCAGGGAGAGCGCGGCGGCGTCCGCGTTCGCGACCGCCTTGGCCACGTCCTGGACCCGCTTGCCGAACCGCTTGCCCAGCGCACGGAAGTTGGCCTTCGCCGTGGTGTCCACCAGCGAGCCGCCCACCTCGGACAGCGACGCCAGCGACTCGACGTTCAGCTCCTCCGTGATCTGCGTGTGCAGTTCGGGGTCGAGGGTGCTGAAGCCGCCCGCCGCGATCAGCGCGCGCTTCAGCGGCTGGCGGGTCTTCACGCCCGACTCCGCGCGGGTGGCCCGGCCCAGCTCCACGAGCCGGCGCACCAGCACCATCTGCTTCGACAGCTCGGGGTCGATGGCGGACAGGTCCGCCTCCGGCCACGCGGACAGGTGCACCGACTCGGGGGCGCCCGGGGTGACCGGGGCGATCAGGTCCTGCCAGACCCGCTCGGTGATGAACGGGGTCAGCGGGGCCATCAGCTTGGTGACCGTCTCCACGACCTCGTGCAGCGTGCGCAGCGCGGCCTTGTCGCCCTGCCAGAAGCGGCGCCGGGAGCGGCGGACGTACCAGTTGGACAGGTCGTCGACGAACGCGGAGAGCAGCTTGCCGGCGCGCTGGGTGTCGTACCCCTCCAGCGACTGGGTCACCTGGTCGGTGAGCGCGTGCAGTTCGGAGAGCAGCCAGCGGTCCAGGACCGGGCGGTCGGCCGGGGCCGGGTCGGCCGCCGACGGCGCCCAGTTCGACGTACGGGCGTACAGGGCCTGGAAGGCGACCGTGTTCCAGTACGTCAGCAGCGTCTTGCGGACGACCTCCTGGATGGTGCCGTGGCCCACCCGGCGGGCCGCCCACGGCGAACCGCCGGCCGCCATGAACCAGCGGACCGCGTCGGCGCCGTGCTGGTCCATCAACGGGATCGGCTGCAGGATGTTGCCCAGGTGCTTGGACATCTTGCGGCCGTCCTCGGCGAGGATGTGACCGAGGCAGACGACGTTCTCGTACGACGACTTGTCGAAGACCAGGGTGCCGATCGCCATCAGCGTGTAGAACCAGCCGCGGGTCTGGTCGATGGCCTCGCTGATGAACTGCGCCGGGTAGCGGGCCTCGAACAGCTCCTTGTTCTTGTACGGGTAGCCCCACTGCGCGAACGGCATGGAACCCGAGTCGTACCAGGCGTCGATGACCTCCGGCACGCGCGTGGCCGTCTTGCCGCAGCCGCCCTGCGCGCACGCGAAGGTGACCTCGTCGATGTACGGGCGGTGCGGGTCGAGGCCCGACTGGTCGGTGCCGGTCAGCTCGGTGAGCTCCGCGCGGGAGCCGACGACCGTGAGGTGGTCGTCCTCGCAGCGCCAGATCGGCAGCGGGGTGCCCCAGTAGCGGTTGCGGGAGAGCGCCCAGTCGATGTTGTTGTTCAGCCAGTCGCCGTAGCGGCCGTTCTTGACCGTGTCAGGGAACCAGTTGGTGTTCTCGTTCTCCTGGAGCAGCCGGTCCTTGACGGCGGTGGTGCGGATGTACCAGGACGGCTGCGCGTAGTAGAGCAGCGCGGTGTGGCAGCGCCAGCAGTGCGGGTAGCTGTGCTCGTACGGGATGTGCTTGAAGAGCAGGCCGCGCTCGTCGAGGTCGGCGGTGAGCTTCTCGTCGGCCTTCTTGAAGAAGACGCCGCCGACCAGCGGGACGTCCTCCTCGAAGGTACCGTCGGGGCGGACCGGGTTGACCACGGGCAGGCCGTAGGAGCGGCAGACCTTGAGGTCGTCCTCACCGAAGGCGGGGGACTGGTGGACGAGGCCGGTGCCGTCCTCGGTGGTGACGTACTCGGCGTTGACCACGTAGTGCGCCTCGGCCGGGAACTCCACCAGCTCGAACGGGCGCCGGTACGTCCAGCGCTCCATCTCGGCACCGGTGAAGGACTGGCCGGTGGTCTCCCAGCCCTCGCCGAGGGCCTTGGCGACCAGCGGCTCGGCGACGACCAGCTTCTCCTCGCCGTTCGTGGCGACGACGTAGGTGACCTCGGGGTGCGCGGCGACCGCCGTGTTGGAGACCAGGGTCCACGGGGTCGTCGTCCAGACGACCAGCGCGGCCTCGCCGGCCAGCGGCCCCGAGGTGAGCGGGAAGCGGACGTAGACGGACGGGTCGACGACCGTCTCGTAGCCCTGCGCCAGCTCGTGGTCGGACAGGCCGGTGCCGCAGCGGGGGCACCAGGGGGCGACGCGGTGGTCCTGGACCAGCAGGCCCTTGTTGAAGATCTCCTTCAGCGACCACCAGACGGACTCGACGTACTCCGGGTCCATGGTGCGGTAGGCGTCGTCGAGGTCGACCCAGTAGCCCATGCGGGTCGTCAGCTCGGTGAAGGCGTCGGTGTGCCGGGTCACCGACTCGCGGCACCTGGCGTTGAACTCGGCGATGCCGTACGCCTCGATGTCCTGCTTGCCGGAGAAGCCGAGCTCCTTCTCGACGGCCAGCTCCACCGGGAGGCCGTGGCAGTCCCAGCCGGCCTTGCGGGCCACGTGGTAGCCGCGCATGGTGCGGAAGCGGGGGAAGACGTCCTTGAAGACGCGGGCCTCGATGTGGTGGGCGCCGGGCATGCCGTTGGCGGTGGGCGGACCCTCGTAGAACACCCATTCGGGGCGGCCCTCGGACTGCTCCAGGCTCTTGGCGAAGATCTTCTGCTCGCGCCAGAACTCGAGCACCGCGTGCTCGAGGGCGGGCAGGTCGACCTGGGCGGGTACCTGGCGGTACGTCGGCGTTGTCATCAGCGGGCTTCCTCCGGCGGACTTGCTGCCTTCCGTCCGGAGGGACGAGAGCTGTGTCGATCCCTGCGCCGCCGTCGGCGCGCTCCCGCGGTACCACCCTCCTTGGCCCCCCGGTGCGTCGTGTGCTCCGGTGAGCCCCCTCATTGGGGTCGCGATGCCGGTTCTACCGCCCCGTGCAGGGGTTTCTTCCGGCGGCTCCGGGGTGATCTTCACGTCGCGCTCGCCCCCGGGCTCACACCGTCCCCGGGTCGCTCTGGGCTGCGTACGCCGCTACTCGTCCCCATCCACGCTTTTCGCTCCGCCCAGTGTACGGCGCGGCGGGGACAGCGGCCGACCGGATTTCCGCTCGCCGTACGACCCGGCATACCTCGAATGGCGAAGCGCGCCCGTCCGGATCCCGGTACGTCCGTGTCGGCGGCATACCCGGCGGGGAGCTGGGCACAACGCATGCAGGCTCGCCGCGCGGCGTCCGCGGGGCGAGGGAATCGGGCGGTGCGCCCCGTTGCCGCGGGACTCGAGTCGATTTATCGTCCCAGCACGATTCGCGCGCAAGATCACAATATGTGAAGGGGCCGCGGCCATGGTGGCGAAGAAGACCGCCGTACAGCAGCCGGCGCCGTCCGGCAGGTCCGGGGCCGCTGCCGGCGGCGGGGCCGGGAGGGCGGACGGGACGGTGGCGCCCACACGGACCACGGCGGCGACGAAGAAGGCGACGGGCAGGGTGACGGCAGGGGAGACGGCGCACGACGGTGAGCCGGTGGCGTCGAAGCCGCCCGTCGGGACACCGGCGAAGAAGGCCGAGGCCGGGAAGGCACCCGCGAAAAGGACCACCACGCGGAAGCGGGCCGTCGAGGGGGCGTCCGCGGAGAAGGCCGTGGTGAAGAAACCGGCCGTCGAGAGAGCGTCCGCGGGGAAGGCCGCGGTGAAGAAGCCGGCCGTCGAGGGGGCGTCCGCGGGGAAGAAGCGGGCCGGGGTGGGGAAGCGGGCCGCCAAAAAGGTGGCTGCCCAGGCGGTGGTGCCTGGCAGGGGCGCGGCGGGGAAGAAGGTGCCGGGGAAGGGCGCCGCTCGGGAGGCGGCTTCCGAGGGCCCCCGGGAGGCCGGCCTCCCGGGGAGCGGGGCCGGTGGGCCCGTACAGGATGTGGCCGGGCACAGCACGGCCGATGACGCGGGCGCGGTGGATGCCGCGGCGCAGACGGGAGTGACGACGGTGGGTGCGAAGAAGACTCCTGGCACGGCCACGGCGGCGAAGAGCCCCGTACCCAAGGCCCGGATCGGCGCGGTGGAGCCGGGCGACCTCGCGGTGCGTCCGGGGGAGGAACCCTGGACTCCGGAGGAGGCCGAGGAGGCGCGGGCCGAGCTGACGTCCGAGGTGCTGCGGCTGCGCGAGGAGATCGACTCCTCCGAGCAGTCGCTGGCCGGCCTGATGCGGGACTCCGGAGACGGAGCGGGCGACGACGACGCCGACACCGGCACCAAGAACATCACGCGCGAGCACGAACTCGCGCTCGCCGCGAACGCGCGCGAGATGCTCACCCAGTTCGAGCGCGCCCTCCAGCGCCTCGACGCCGGTACCTACGGCCTCTGCGAGAACTGCGGCAACCCCATCGGAAAGGCCCGTATGCAGGCCTTTCCCCGGGCCACCCTGTGCGTCGAGTGCAAGCAGAAGCAGGAGCGACGGTACTGATCGGCGGGCGCGCGGGGCGTGCCGTACCCTCGTCCTCAGTCAGGTACCTAGGCTGAGGGACTCACGTGGCAGAGGCGGAGCGCATCATCGGTACGCCGGACACCCCGGACGCGGACCGGGAGGAGCAGGAACGGGCCGGCACCGGGGCGACGGCGGCGGAGACGGAGGCCGAGCGGCCCCGCGGCAAGCGGCGGATCGCCGTGCTGTTCGCCGTCGCCGTGTTCGCGTACGCCCTCGATCTGATCAGCAAGATGATCGTGGTCGCCAAGCTGGAGCACCACGAGCCCATCGAGATCGTCGGGGACTGGCTGCGCTTCGAGGCGATCCGCAACGCGGGCGCGGCCTTCGGCTTCGGCGAGGCCTTCACCGTGATCTTCACGGTGATCGCCGCGGCCGTGATCGTGGTGATCATCCGCCTCGCCCGCAAGCTCTACAGCCTGCCCTGGGCGATCGCGCTGGGCCTGCTGCTCGGCGGCGCCCTCGGCAACCTCACCGACCGGATCTTCCGCTCGCCGGGCGTCTTCGAGGGCGCGGTGGTCGACTTCATCGCGCCCAAGCACTTCGCCGTGTTCAACCTGGCGGACTCGGCGATCGTGTGCGGCGGCATCCTGATCGTGCTGCTGTCGTTCCGGGGTCTCGACCCGGACGGCACCGTCCACAAGGACTGAACGCGCGTACGGGGTTGTCGGACCCGTCCGGCATACTCGACGGGTGAGCACGATTCCCGAGATCCGTACCCTGCCCGTGCCCGACGGCCTGGAGGGTGAGCGCGTCGACGCCGCCATCTCCCGCATGTTCGGCTTCTCCCGCACCAAGGCGGCCGAGCTCGCCGCCGCGGGGAAGGTCACGGTCGACGGGTCGGTGGTCGGCAAGTCCGAGCGGGTCAGCGGCGGCGCCTGGCTCGAGGTGGAGATGCCGCAGGCGCCCGCGCCGGTGCAGGTGGTCGCCGAGCCGGTCGAGGGCATGGAGATCGTGCACGACGACGACGACGTGGTCGTGATCGTCAAGCCCGTCGGCGTCGCCGCCCACCCCTCGCCGGGCTGGACCGGCCCGACGGTGATCGGCGGCCTCGCCGCCGCCGGGTACCGCATCTCGACCTCCGGCGCCGCCGAGCGCCAGGGCATCGTGCACCGCCTCGACGTGGGCACCTCCGGCCTGATGGTGGTCGCCAAGTCGGAGTACGCGTACACGTCACTGAAGCGCCAGTTCAAGGAGCGCACGGTCGACAAGCGCTACCACACGCTCGTCCAGGGCCACCCCGACCCGACCAGCGGCACCATCGACGCCCCCATCGGCCGCCACCCGCAGCACGACTACAAGTGGGCGGTCACCGCGGAGGGCAAGCCGTCCGTCACGCACTACGACCTCATCGAGGCCTTCCGCGCCGCCTCCCTCCTCGACGTCAAGCTGGAGACCGGCCGCACCCACCAGATCCGCGTCCACATGGCCGCCCACCGGCACCCCTGCGTCGGCGACCTCACCTACGGCGCCGACCCCACGCTCGCCAAGCGGCTCCGCCTGACCCGCCAGTGGCTGCACGCCGTACGCCTGGGCTTCGAGCACCCCGGTGACGGACAGTGGGTGGAGTTCTCCTGCGACTACCCCGACGACCTTCAGCAGGCGCTGGACCAGGTCCGCGAGGAGACCTACGCATGAGCGGGCCGTACGTGGTCCGCGTGGCGGAGGAGCCCGCCGACCGCGAGGCGTGCTTCGCGGTCCGCAAGGAGGTCTTCGTCGCCGAGCAGGGCGTCCCCGAGGACATCGAGTACGACGCCCACGACGCCGGCGCCGTCCATGTGCTGGCGGCCGCGGAGGACGGCACCCCCCTCGGCACCGGACGGCTGCTGCACGGCGAGGCCGCCGCGGCGAAGAACGGCGGCGACCCGGCGGTCGGCTCGCTGGGCCGGCTCGCGGTGACGCGCCGGGCGCGGGGCCTC
>NZ_NCTE01000214.1 GCF_002114215.1 Streptomyces sp. 13-12-16
GCATCGCCTCGCCCCTGGCCGCCCTTCGCGCGCCCCTCGAAGCGGGCTCCCACGGCCGACCGGGCTGACCCCTCCTGCCCCGCCGGAGCCGGACGGCCCCGCCGGAGCCGGACGGCCCCGCCCGGCCCCGTGAGGCCGACGTCGCGGTCCGCGTTCGGCGGGTGTGTGATCGTGGCCAGCGGGCCGCGCGTCCGCCCCCGCCGGGAACCGCGCGGTCGAAGGGCGGCCGGGACGGCGTGCCCGGCGCGGGTGTGGATCCGGCGCTTCCGTGCACCCGGGGCGTACGGGGACTCACGTACGACGGAGGGAGTCGGCCGTGCGGCAGAATCCGCCCGAGGGCACCGCGGAGGTCCTCTTCATCGGCAACGCCACCCTGCTGATCCGCTACGGGGAGCTGACGCTGCTGACCGATCCGAACTTCCTGCACCGCGGGCAGTTCGCCCACCTCGGCTACGGGCTCCGCTCGCGCCGGCTGACCGAGCCCGCCGTCGACGTGGCGGACCTGCCGCACGCGGACCTGGACGCCGTCGTGCTCTCGCACCTGCACGGCGACCACTTCGACCGGGTGGCCAGGCGCGGGCTGGACCGGGGTCTGCCGTTCGTCACCACCCCGCACGGTGCCCGCCTGCTGAAGGGCCTGTACGGGTTCCGCCGCGCCACCGGGCTGCGCACCTGGCAGAGCCGCACCCTGCGGCACGGGGACTCCTCCGTGCGGATCACCTCGCTGCCGGGCCGCCACGCGCCCGGCCCGCTGCGGGCCCTGCTGCCGCCCGTGATGGGCAGCCTGCTGGAGTTCGGCGACCGCGCGGGGGAGGTCCGGCTGGTCCTCTACCTGTCCGGCGACACCCTGATGTACGACGGGCTGCGCGAGATCGCCGTACGGTACCCGGACATCCACCTGGCGGTCCTGCACCTCGGCGGTACGACCCTGCCCGGGGGCCTGGTGGTCACCATGGACGCCGGACAGGGCGCCGACCTGCTCGACCTGCTGCGCCCGCGACGCGCGCTGCCCGTGCACCACAGCGACTACACGGTGTTCCGTTCCCCGCTGGAGGACTTCCTCGCGGAGGCGGGGCGCCGCGGCCACGGGGCGCGCCTGGTGCGGTGCGCCCCGGGTGAGCGGGTGACCGTCGGGGACCGGGCGACGGCCTGATCCGCGGGCCCCCGCCCCGAGGGGCCGTCACACGCCGTGGCACTCCCCGTACGTCCGTCCCGAACCGCACCAGCACGCCGCCGGCCGCTCCGGGGGCCACGCCACCGCCCGCCCCCGGGCCGCCAGCGTCGTGGCGTACTGCGGGAGCAGGGCCGGGTCGGTGGGGGAGGCGAGCTCCGAGGCGGCGAAGGCCTCGTACGACGGGACCGTGCCCGTCACGATGCCCAGGTTCGGGGTGCCGGACGCCGCCAGTTCGCGCAGGGCCGCCTCTATCGAGGCCAGGTGCCCCTCGTGCGTGGGGTACTCCTCCGCGAGCGTCGGGTACGCCGACAGCAGTTCCGTCAGCTCGCCGGCCGGCCAGTGCAGCACCGCCACCGGGAACGGGCGGGACAGCGCCTCCCGGTACGCGCCCAGTTCCGCGCGCAGGCGGACGATCTCCGCCTCCAGTTCCACCGGGTTCTCCGAGCCGAGCGACCACACCCGCTTCGGGTCGTGGAGTTCGTCCAGGGTGATCGGCAGGGTGTGGACGGTGTCCGCGAGCGCGTCCCACTCGTCGTGCGCCGCGCCGAGCATCCTGCGCACGCGGTGGCGGCCGAAGAGGAGCGGGTGGGTGGTGCGCGGGGGCTTCTCGACGCCGGTCAGGAGGAGGAGCACCGCCTGTGTGAACGTCTCGTGCGCCTGCTCCAGCTCGTCGTGCGCCTCCAGGGACTCCGCGACGATCACCCAGGGGGCCGCGTCGCGCGGGGCCGCGGTGCGGATGCCGGTGATGATCGCGCGGGCCTCCGCCTCGTGGCCGTACTCCCAGAGGTTCGAGGCCTTGAGGGCCCGTACCAGGTACGGGTCGTCCAGTTCCCGGGAGGAGGTCAGCAGGCGGTCGTAGAGGGCGGTCGCGGCGGGGCGGTCGCCGGAGAGTTCGCGGTGGGCGGCGGCCCGCAGGAGCAGGGCCTCGGCGTCCTCGGGGTAGAGGTCGGCGGTCCGCTCCAGGCGGTCGGCTTCGGCGGTGTGGTCGACGTTTTCGGCAGGCGTGTCGGGGCGCATGGTGGACACCGTACTGCCGGTGGGTGACAAAGGTGAGACGGCCGCCGACCGTGGGATGTCCCGGGCCCCGGTCGGCCACGTACGAGCGGGAGTCCGTGATGCTCGTCATGGGACCCGGCCGGGTCGAGCGCCGCTCCGTCCGCACCTGTGCGCGCCGTCCGGTCCTACTTCCGTTCCCGCAGACCCATGACCGCCGCGGCCGCGACCAGTGCCAGGACGGCCGAGACGACCATCGCGATGTCCGTGCCCCGGGCCGGCCCGCCGCTCGACGAGGTCGCGACGGCGATGGTCAGGGCGACGCCGGCGCAGGAGCCGATGTAGCGGAAGGTCTGCTGGGCGCCGGAGCCCATCGCGGCCCGGGCCGGCGGGACCGATTCGACGGCGAGCAGGGGGAGTGCCGCGTTGAGCAGGCCGCTGCCGACCCCGGCGATGATCATGCCGGGGACGAAGCGGGCCGTGGAGCCCGCGCCGACCGCGCCCAGCATCGTCAGGACACCGCCGGCGTGGAGGACGAAGGCGATCGCCAGCTGGACCCGGGTGGGGACGCGGCCGGCCAGGCGGCGGGCCTGGAGGGCGACGACGAAGGCGAGGCCCGCCCACAGCAGGGTCAGCCAGGCCGTGTCCATCGCGGACATGCCGAGACTGCGCTGGAGCACCGCCGGCAGGAAGCTGAACAGGCCGATCACCGACAGGCCCGTGAACAGGCCGCCGACGGAGGAGGCGAGGAAGCCGGGGCGGCGCAGCAGGGACAGGTCGATCATGGGGGTGGCCGTCCGGCGCTCCACCAGGGCGAACAGGGCGAGGAGCGCGACGGCCGCCGCGAGCAGCAGCCACACCGGTGTGCGCAGCCAGCCGTCCCGGCCCAGGGTGAGGGCCGCGACCAGCGCGACGAGGGCGAGTCCGAAGGTGACGGCTCCGGCGAAGTCCGGGCGGCCTCCGCGCGGGGAGCGTGATTCGGTGAGCGCGCGGGTGCCGAGGGCGGCGGTGATCAGCGCGGCGGCGCCGAGGACGCCGTACACCGCGCGCCAGTCGGGTATCCCCGCGGCGAGCAGCGGGCCCACCGCGATGCCGCCGGTGACGAACGCGCCCCACACGCCCGTCGCACGCAGCCGGCCGGCCGGTGTCGGGAAGGCGTGCACGATCAGGCCGAGGCTGCTGGCCAGCAGGGCCGCGCTGGCGGCGCCCTGGGCGACGCGGGCCAGGGTGAACAGCCAGGTGGTGGTGGCCAACGCGCCGAGTGCCGTGGTGATGCCGAGGGCGAGCGTGCCGGAGACGAAGATCCGGCGGCGGCCGTAGTCGTCGGCGAGGCTGCCGGCGACCAGGAGCAGGGCGGCGAGGCCCAGCGGGGTGCCGTTGAGCAGCCAGGCCTGGGCGGACAGCGGGGTGTGCAGGGCGGCCGCGGTGTCGGGGAGCGTCACGATCGGCGCGGTGTACGTCATCAGCGCCACGGCGGTGGCGACGCTGGTCAGCGCGAGGGTGGCGCCGGGGCGCGGGGGCGGGTCCTGGCGGGGGGCCGCTTCCGGCCGCACGGCTGTGGGGGCGGTGGTCTCCGCGGTCGCGGGGGAGGAATCGGTGCCGGTCATGTCTGTCGGGGGTCCTCTACGGGATCGGCTCGCTGTGACGAGGGCTTCCGAATCGAGTGGGTTCGTTCATTGAACCCAGCTGGGTGGCTCACCGTAGCACCATGAGTTCGGTCATTGAACCAACGGCTGGGAAAGTGGTTACAGTGGACGGCATGGCACTGGGCAAGGACTACGCGGCACAGGAGTGCTCGATCGCGAGCGCCCTCGAGGTCATCGGGGAACGCTGGACGCTGCTCGTGATCCGCGACGCGTTCTACGGTGTGCGGCGCTACAACGACTTCCTCGTCCACCTCGGCATCCCGCGCGCGGTGCTCGCCGCCCGCCTCCAGGCGCTGACCGCACGGGGGATCCTGGAGAAGCGCCGGTACCAGGAGTCGCCGCCCCGGGACGAGTACGTCCTCACCGACCGCGGGATCGCGTTGTGGCCCACCCTGCGGGCGCTCGGCCTGTGGGGACGCGAACACCTCACGCGGATCCAACTGCGCGTCTTCCGGCACGCCGACTGCGGCACCGAGATCGGCCCGTACGGCGAATGCGCGGCCTGCGGAACCGTCGTGCCCGTGCCGGACGTTGAGGTGGTGCCGGGGCCCGGACTCAATCCGGACCCGGCGGATCCGGTCAGTCGGGCGCTGCTCAAGCCGAAGCGGCTGCTTCAGCCCGTCGAGGTCGATCCGGTATAACTCCGGTAAGGGCAGGGGCGAGGGGACGAGAGGGGGGGCGGCGAGTGATCCGTCATCGGGCGACCGCGCGTTCCGTCTCCGCCGTGCTCCTTCCGCTGTTCCAGGCCGTCCTGCTCCTGCTGCCGGCCACTGGCGGCCTCTCCCTGGCCGACGTCGCGCTCGCCGCGACCGCCGCGGCCGGTACCGCGCTCGCCGTCTGCGTGCTCCTCGCCGCCCGCTGCGCGCCCGCCGTGGCGCCCACCCGGGTGCGTACGGCGATACGCGACCGTGACCGGCGTACGGCCTTCCTGCCCCAGCGCGACCCCGACGCCAAGGGGCGCACCAGACCCCGGGCACCGGGACACGCCCTCCTGGCGACCGCCGCGTAGGGCGCTTCCTCCGTACGTTCACCACGCCCCGCCGCGGGTCGTCATGCCGTCCTTTCCGTACTTCCGGCACGACGAGACCCCTCGGAGGGCTCACCCATGTCCGTCTTCGCCAGCCTGGTCGAGCACCTGGCCGACCTGCTCCAGCCGCTGTTCGGCGTCTCCGCGGCGGCTGCCGCGATCGTCCTGTTCACCGCCTTCGTACGACTCCTCGTCCACCCCCTGTCCCGGGCCGCCGCGCGGGGGCAGAAGGCGCGGGCGGCGCTCCAGCCGCGCATCGCCGAGCTGCGGCGCAAGCACGGCCGCGACCCCGAGAAGCTGCAGCGGGCGGTGCTGGAGCTGCACGCGCGGGAGAAGGTGTCGCCGCTGTCCGGGTGCCTGCCCGGCCTGCTCCAGTTGCCCGTGTTCTTCCTGCTGTACCACCTGTTCTCCAGCGAGACGATCGGGGGACGGGCCAACGAGCTGCTCGGGCACCGGCTGTTCGAGGCGCCGCTCGGCGGCCGGTGGGCGGACGCGCTCGGGGACGGCGGGGTGTTCGGCGGGCCCGGACTCGTGTACGTCGGGCTGTTCGCGGTCGTCACCGTGGTCGCCTGGTTCGGGTACCGGCTGTCCCGGCGGACGATGGCCGCCAACCCCGCGGTGCCCGCGGCCGGTGAGGGGGAGCGGGTGCCGGGGCTGGGGGCGGTGACCAAGGTGATGCCGTTCATGTCGTTCCTCACGCTCGTCACCGTCGCCGTCATGCCGCTGGCGGCCGCGCTGTACATGGTGACCAGCACGACGTGGAGCGTGGTGGAGCGGTCCGTGCTGTACCGCTAGCGCGGGGCGGGCCGGGAACGGGGGTGCCGCCGGCCGGTGGGCGGGGGTCGTGGGGGCCGGGTGCGCGGTTCCCGCGCCCCTGGGGAGTGAGGGCTGTCGGAACTGGGGGCGCGGTCCTTCGAGGTCCAGTACGTGAACCGGGTCTTGCGGAGTGGAGCACGGGCTTGGAGGATCGAACAGTCCTCCGATGGCTGCGCCCCGCCGCAACCGGGCCGTGCCCGTCGGACGGGCCCGCGATCGAGGGAGACGTGAATCATGAAGCTGCTGCGAGTCGGTACGGCGGGACAGGAGCGGCCCGCGCTGCTCGACGACGAGGGGGTCCTGCGTGACCTGTCGGGTCTCGTCGCGGACATCGACGGGGCGCTGCTCGCCGACGAGGCCGCGCTCGGGCGGATCAGGGCCGCCGCCGACGGCGGGGAGCTGCTCGCGCTGGACGGGGAGGGGCTGCGGGTCGGGCCGCCGGTGGCGCGGATCGGGAAGGTCGTCTGCATCGGGCTGAACTACCACGACCACGCCCGCGAGACGGGGGCCGAGCCGCCCGCCGAGCCGGTCGTCTTCTTCAAGGCGGCGGACACGGTCGTCGGGCCGAACGACACGGTGCTGGTGCCGCGCGGGTCGGTGAAGACCGACTGGGAGGTCGAACTGGCGGTCGTGATCGGGCGTACGGCGCGGTACCTGGAGTCGGCGGAGGACGGGCTCGCGCACGTCGCCGGGTACGCCGTCGCGCACGACGTCTCCGAGCGGGAGTTCCAGATCGAGCGGGGCGGGACCTGGGACAAGGGGAAGAACTGCGAGACGTTCAACCCGCTGGGACCGTGGCTGGTGACGGCGGACGAGGTCGGGGACCCGCAGGACCTGTCGCTGCGGCTGTGGGTCAACGGGGAGCTGAAGCAGGACGGGACGACCGCCGAGCAGATCTTCCCGGTGGGTGAAGTCGTGCGGTATGTCAGTCGGTTCATGACGCTGTACCCCGGTGACGTCATCAACACCGGGACGCCGGCGGGGGTGGCGCTGGGACAGCCGGAGCCGAAGCCGTTCCTGCGGGCGGGGGACGTGGTGGAGCTGGAGATCTCCGGACTCGGGCGGCAGCGGCAGGAGTTGGAGGACGCGTAGGCGCTCCGCTGGGGGAGGGGGCGACTACGGGGTGGGGAGCTGCGGTTCGTCGTCGGCTGCGGGTTCGTCGTGGCTGGTCGCGCCCGCGCGGCGGAGCCGCATGTGAACACAGCCCCGCGCCCCTGAGGTCGGTCGGCTCACGTCGGTGGAGAAGTGGGGCGGCGCCGGGCTTTCCACGCCTCCTCTTCCCGCGGCCATAGCACCGTGTTATCGCCAAGTGTTAGTACCCCCGTTCGGGGTTCCTCCGGGATTCTGGGCGTGCCCATGACGAACTTGCCGTCGGCAGGCGGCGGTTCGTCGTGGGCACGGCCCATGGGGCCGTCACCCCCACACGCACACGTCCAGGCGACGTGACTCCCCGAATCGAGGAACCTTGCGCATCACACGGCTCGTTCCCGCTCTCGCCGCAGCGGCGGTCTCCGTCCTCGCGCTTCTCGTCCCCACCGCGACCGCCACCGCGGCACCGGCACCCCCGACCACCAAGGCCCCGCAGCCCATCATCGGCGGCGGGTACGCCTCCAGCGGTCCCTGGGCCGCCCGGCTGTTCTCCAACGGCAGGGAGACCTGTTCGGCCACGATCATCGCCCCGACCTGGATCCTCACCGCCAAGCACTGCGTCACCGGCGGCGGACTGTCGTTCCGCATCGGCAGCCTGGACCAGCACAGCGGCGGCACCGTGGCCAACGGCGTCCAGACCTACACCCACGGAGCGGACCTGGCGCTCGTCCGCCTCGACCGTTCCGTGTCGGCGACCTACGCGAGCCTCGGGCAGCCGGGCACCGTGCGCGTCGGACAGAACGTGCAGGTGTACGGCTGGGGCGCCACCTCCCGGTGCGGCTCGGAGGCCAACTGCCAGTCCCGCTACCTGAAGGTCGCCAACGTCACGGTCACCGGCGGCTGCAGCGACGCCTACGGCGGCTCCGCCATCTGCGCCCGCCGGGGCGACGGCATCACCGCCGGCGGCGACTCCGGCGGCCCGATGATGGCGAACGGCGTCCAGGTGGGCGTCGCCTCCACCAGCGACCGCCAGACGACCACGGCGTACACCAACGTGACGGCGTACCGCTCCTGGATCCAGTCGATAGCCGGCGTCTGAGCCGTCCCCGTCCCGGGCGGGCACCGGGCCCTCACCGCGACGCGGCGAGGGCCCTTCACGGCGGGGCGGACCTCAGTCCGACGCGGCGGTCCCGTGCTCGGCCAGGAACCGCTCCAGGGCCTCCACCACGAAGCGGTGGTCCTGGAGCTGGGGGAGGCCCGAGACCGTCACCGCGCCGATGACGCCCACGCCCTCCACCGTGACGGGGAAGGAGCCGCCGTGGGCCGCGTAGGTGTCGGGGTCCAGGCGGGAGGACGCCTCGAACGTCGTGCCCTTGGCGCGGTGGCGGGCGCCCACCAGGTAGGAGGCGGAGCCGTAGCGTTCGACGACCCGGCGCTTGCGGGCGATCCAGGCGTCGTTGTCGGGGGCGGAGCCGGGCAGGGCGGCGTGGAAGAGCTGCTGGCCCGCGCGGTGGATGTCGACGGCGACGGGGGCCTGGCGCTCGCGCGCCATCTCCACCAGCAGGGAGCCGAGCGCCCACGCGTCGTCGTACGTGAACCGCCGGAAGACCAGGCGGCGTTCCTGCGCCTCCAGCTCCTCCACGCTCGGGGTGAGCTCCGGGGTCTGCTTCGGGGTGGTCAAATCGTCACCGTCACCTTCTCCAGGGCCGAGCGCCGCGCGGCCTCCAGTACGTCCAGGGTGGCGGCCGCCTCCCGCGCGGTCACCGGGTTGGGGGCGCCGGCCGACAGGGCCTTCGCCACGGCCGCGTAGTAGGCGGGGTAGTCGCCCGGGAGGGTCGGTACGGGGTGTCCGCCGCCGGTCACCGGGGACTCCCCCGCGCCGATGCGGCCCCACAGCTCCTCGGGTTCCATGCCCCAGCCGGTGCCGGGGCGCAGGCCGTCGCGCAGGGCGGCCTCCTGGGGGTCGAGGCCGTGCTTGACGTAGCCGGCCTTCGAGCCCAGGACGCGGAAGCGGGGGCCGAGCTGGGCCGTGGTCGCCGAGACGTAGAGGTGGGAACGGACGCCGTTCGCGTGCGTCAGCGCGATGAACGTGTCGTCGTCGGTCTGCGCGCCGTCGCGCCGGATGTCCGCCTCGGCGTGGACGGTGGTCACCGGGCCGAAGAGGACCAGCGCCTGGTCGACGACGTGGCTGCCGAGGTCGTAGAGCAGACCTCCGATCTCTGCGGGGTCGCCGGACTCCCGCCAGCCGCCCTTGAGCTGCGGGCGCCAGCGCTCGAAGCGGGACTCGAAGCGGTGGACGTCGCCGAGCTCGCCCTCCTCGATCAGCTTGCGCAGGGTGAGGAAGTCGTTGTCCCAGCGGCGGTTCTGGAAGACGGAGAGGAGCAGGCCGCGCTCCTCGGCGAGGTCCGCCAGCTCGCGCGCCTCGGCCGCCGTGCCGGAGAGCGGCTTGTCGACGACGACCGGCAGACCGGCCTTCAGGGCGGTCGTGGCGAGCGGGACGTGCGTCCTGTTCGGGGACGCGATGACGATCAGGTCCAGTTCGCCGGCGCGGGCGAACAGCTCGTCCGGGGTCGCGGCGACGCGTACGTCCGGGAACTCGGCGCGGGCCTGCCGCTGCCGCTCGGGGTTCGAGGTGACCACCGTGTCGAGCGCGAGGCCCTCGGTCGCGGCGATCAGCGGGGCGTGGAACACGGAGCCCGCGAGGCCGTAGCCGACGAGTCCGACGCGGAGGGGAGTGCCAGTCATGGCTCTACTTTGGCAACGCTGTTGCCAAAGTGCAAGCAGGAGAGAGAATGGGCCGGTGAACAGGACGAACGACGGCATCGGCGGGGCGTACGGGGCGCAGGGGTCGTACGGGGTGCACGGGGCCCCGCTGGGGGCGAACCTGCTCGCCCTGCGCAGCCACAACACCGCGCTCGTGCTCGACCTGCTGCGGACCGCGGGGGCGGAGGGGATCAGCCGGCTGGAACTCGCCGAGCGGACCGGGCTCACCCCGCAGGCGGTCAGCAAGATCACGGCCCGGCTGCGGGCGGACGGGCTGGCGGCCGAGGCGGGGCGCCGGGCGTCCACGGGCGGAAAGCCGCGCACGGTGCTGCGGCTGGTCCCGGAGGCGGGACACGCGGTGGGCGTCCACCTGGACCGGGACGAGATGCGGGCGGTGCTGGTCGACCTGGACGGTGCGGTGGTGGACCGGAGGCGGGCACCGCTGGACCTGGGCGCGGGGGAGGAGGCGGTACTGGCGCGGGTGGCCGGGGTCGTCGAGGCGCTCCGGGTGCCGGGGGCGGACGGGACGGACCGGGGAGGCCGGGCCCCGCTCGGGGTGGGGGTCGCGCTGCCCGGACCGCTCGACCACGAGAAGGGTGTGCTGCACCGGGTCACCGGTTTCCCCGAGTGGGACGGCTTTCCGCTCCGGGACGCGCTGGCGCGGCGGCTCGGCGTACCGGTGGCCGTCGACAAGGACACCAACGCGGCGGCGCTGGGGCTGGCGGTCGGCGGGGAAGGGGGTTCCTTCGCCTATCTGCACCTCGGTACGGGGCTGGGGGCCGGGCTGGTGATGGGCGGGAGCGTGTACCGGGGGGCCAGGACCGGTGCGGGCGAGTTCGGGCACCAGGTCGTCCAGCTGGACGGACGGTTGTGCACCTGCGGGGCCCGTGGGTGCGTCGAGGTGCTGTGCCTGGACGCCGTCGCCCGCGGCGATGTCGCCGAGGCGGCCAGGGTGCTGGGGGCGGGGGCGGCGAACCTCGTCGGGCTGCTCGACATCGACCTGGTGCTCCTCGGCGGGCGCACCGTGGCCGCCGCGCCCGAGGCGTTCGTGCGGGGGGTCGGGGCGGTTCTCGCCGCGCGGGCCCGGCGGGAGGGCGGGG
>NZ_NCTE01000215.1 GCF_002114215.1 Streptomyces sp. 13-12-16
CTACGTCGGCGGCGTCGCGCCGCTCACCCCGGCCGCCGCCGGCGACGTGCTGCTCGGCCGCGGACCGGAGCACGGCACGCCGGCCGCCTGGTACGAGGGCCGGGTGCGGGAGCGTGCGCTGGCCCCCCGCCGGGGGGTGCGACTCGACGCCTTCCCCGCACCCGTCGACGCCTTCCCCTTCCTGTCCACCGAGGCCGTCCGGCTGGCCCGTGCCACGGACATCGGCAGGGTGCGTTGGTACACCGTCTTCGGCGGCGGGCGCCTGGCCGAGGAACTGGCCATGGCATGGGCACTGGACAGCACGGAGACCGCTGACCTGGTCGCGGCGGCCGACGAGGACGTGCGGCGTCACGGAGCCTGGTACGGACAGGAGTTCCACCTCTGGGACGGAGCGACGGACGGCCCGCCCACCGCGAGGCTCGTCCTGCGCGCCCCGGACTCCTACGAGTTGAGCGGGTTCCTCGCTGCCGCCGCCGCTCTCCGGATGCTCGACGGGACGATCACTCCCGGTGTGCACTTCGCCGCGGACGTGCTCGACCCCGCGCGGGTCACCGAGGAGCTGGCGGCCGATGGCGCGGCGGAGCTCAAGGTGCTGTGAGCACCCGCCGGTGCGCCGCCCCGGACCCCCGGAGAGGGCCGGGGCGCACCGACGGCCGAACGGCTCACCGGACCACCCGTGTACCTGGCCCGTCACCGGCCGCCCCGGGTACGGTCGGCGAGACGTCGATCAGCGGTCGACCGGCCCGGGGCGGCAGCCGTCGCACACGCCTGTGAGTTCGACGGTGTGATCCACCGAGTGGAACCCGATGTCGCGCGCGATCCTCACCACCCACTGTTCGACCTCGTCGGAGTCCACCGCCAGGCTGAGCCCGCACTCCCGGCAGACGAGGTAGTGACGGTGGCCGTCGTCCGGCCTGGGCCGGTAAAGACGTTCACCGTCACTGTCACGCACCACGTCGACGTGCCCGGCCGCCTCCAGCAATCGGAGCGTGCGGTAGACGGTGGTCAGCCCCACCGCCACGCCGTCCCTGACCAGAGCGGCATGCAGGGTCTGCGCCGAGACGAAACCGTCGCAGGCGTGCAGGGCCCCGAGGACCGCGGCTCGCCGCGGGGTCGTGCGCCACTCGCTGCGGGCCGTTCCGTACATGAGTGTGTCTCCCGTCGCATCCGGACGCCCTCGTGATCCGGTCAGGCAACCGCCGCCGGACTCCGGTGGCCGTGCTCGAGATCGCACACCTGCCCGGTGTCCCACGCGGGAAAGGGATCGTTCACCGGACTCGTCTCGCCCCCGGTCATCAGGCATGCGGCGAGGGCGGCGCGCAGGCTCGGTTCCCGCAGGCCGACGCCGATGAACACCAGCTCCTGTGCGTGGGGTGCGTCGGTGTCCCGGGTGCCTGACGGTTCGAAGCGGGCCACGGCCCCGGCCTGCGACCACAGACCGGTCACGCCCTCGCGGCCGGCGAGTGTGAAGAACCCCTTGGAGCGCAGCACCCGGCCGTGCGTTCCGCTGTCCAGGCCCTCGGTGACGAAGTTCCACAGACGTTCGGGGTGGAAGGGGACGGGAGAGCGGAAGACGAAGGAGGAGATGCCGTACTCCTCGGTCTCCGGGACGTGGTCGCCGTTGAGCTCCCGGACCCAGCCCGGTGCCTGCTGTGCACGTTCCAGGTCGAACCGGCCGGTCTCCAGGACGTCGCGCGCGTCGACCCGGCCGTGCACTGCGGGGATCAGACGGGCCGTCGGGTTCAGCCGTGCGAGCACCCCGCGCACTCGATCGGCGTCGGCGTCGTCGACCAGATCCAGCTTGTTGAGCACGAGCACGTCGGCGAACTCCACCTGGTCGACCAGCAGGTCGCTCACGGTGCGCTCGTCGTCCTCGTAGGGAGCCAGACCCCGTTCGGCGAGGTCGTCCCCGGTGCCCAGCTCGGTGAGGAAGTCGGCGGCGTCCACGAGGGTGACCATGGTGTCCAGCCGGGCCACGTCCCCCAGCACTGCTCCGTCGTCGCGGGCGAAGGCGAAGGTGGCGGCCACAGGCATCGGCTCGGAGACGCCGCTGGACTCGATGAGCAGGTAGTCGAAGCGTCCGTCCCGGGCGAGCCGGTCGACCTCCTCCAGCAGATCGTCCCGCAGCGTGCAGCAGATGCAGCCGTTGGTCATCTCCACCAGGCGCTCCTCGGTGCGGGAGAGCGCCGCCTCGCCACCACGCACGAGGGCGGCGTCGATGTTGACCTCGCTCATGTCGTTGACGATCACCGCCACGCGCAGGCCCTCGCGATTGGTGAGGACGTGGTTGAGGAGCGTCGTCTTGCCGGCGCCGAGGAAGCCCGAGAGCACGGTGACGGGCAGGCGCTGCGTGGGCATCGGCGTCAGCCCTCCGGGTGCAGCAGACCGCGCCGGTAGGCGGGCACGAGGTGCTGGGGAACCCGGTGGGTCACACCGTCCACCGTGACCGGCACCAGATTCGGCGTCGCCGCCTTCCACTGGGCCCGGCGGTGACGGGTGTTGCTGCGCGACATCTTGCGCTTGGGCACGGCCATGGGTCGTTCCTCTCGGTCGGGACGGTTGTCCGGCGCGGAACGCGCCGACCGGCGGGTCGGGGAGACACCTCGACTGCACCGGTCAGGCGTCAACATTACACGATAATGATTTTCATATGCGATAACAGTTCGGTCCGGCGAACCGAAACGATCCTGACGAGGGGCATCGGCGCGCGGTGGGCCTTCGACCCGAAGACCGCGCCCGGCTCGGAGCAACTCACCGGAGGGCCGCGCCGGGTGGCCGAGGACTCCACTCGGAGGTGACGCGCCCGTCCCGCATCTCGATCACGCGGTCCGCGAAGTGCCGCACGACCGCCCGGTCGTGGCAGATGAACAGGTAGCCGAGGCCGAGGTCGTCCCGGAGGTCGGCGAGCAGGTTCAGCACGCCGGCCCGGATCGACGGATCGAGGGACGAGACCGGCTCGTCGAGGACCAGCAGGCGCGGGCCGGAGGCCAGTGCCCGCGCGATCCCGGCGCGCTGGCACTGGCCTCCGGACAGTTCGTGCGGGTGGCGGTCGCCGTGCGACGGGTCCAGACCGACCCGGTCGAGGAGCTCGGCGACGCGGGCGGGGCCGCCGGCGGGGTCCCAGCGGCCCTGTGCCTTCAGCGGTTCCGCCACCGCGTCGCGGATGCGGTGGCGAGGGCTCAGCGACCCGTACGGGTCCTGGAAGACGGGCTGCATACGAGGGCGGACCGGGCGCAGTTCGCGTTCCGTGAGCCCCGTCAGCCGCCGGCCCTCGAAGCGGACCTCGCCGCCGTCCGGGCGGCGCAGCTGGAGCACGGCCAGGGCCGTGGAGGACTTGCCGCAGCCGGAGGGGCCGTCCAGGGCGAGGACCTCGCCGGCGGCCAGGGTGAAGGAGACGCCGTCGACGGCGGTGGCCTTGCCGTGACGGACGACGAGATCACGGACGTCCAGCAGGACATCGCTCATGGGGAGTGCCGTTCCTCCTTGAACAGTTCGGTTGCCGGGTGGGGGAGTTCCGTCCAGCGGTGGCAGGCCACCAGCCGTCCGTCCGCCTGTCGGGGTTCAGGGTCCGACCGGTGGCAGACGTCCGCCGCGAGCGGGCAGCGCGGGGCGAACGCGCAGCCCGGCGGGAGTGTGCCCGGGGCCGGCGGGGTGCCGCGCAGGACGGGCAGGCGGCTGCCCGGGGACGCGTTTCGGGGGAGGGAGGCGAGGAGCCCGGCGGTGTAGGGGGCGCGCGGGCGGGCCAGCACTTCGCCCGTCGGGCCGTGTTCGGCGAGCCGCCCGGCGTACACGACCAGTACGCGGTCCGTGTGCTCCCGTACGACGTCCATGTCGTGCGTGACGAGGACCAGTGCCGCCCCGACCGCCGCACGCTGTTCGGCGAGGACCTGGAGCACCTGGTCGCGGTGGTCCTCGTCCAGCGCGGTCGTGGGCTCGTCGGCGACCAGGACGTCCGGCCCGTTGACGGCCGCCATGGCGATGACCGCACGTTGCCGCATGCCGCCGGAGAACTCGTGCGGGTACGCCCGTGCCCGGCGGGCGGCGTCGGGGATGCCGACGCGGTCCAGGGCCGCGACCGCGCGGGACCTGGCTTCCCTGCGGGAGACCCGGGCCACCGACCTTACGGCAGCGGCGAGTTGGTCGCCGACCGGGTGCACGGGGGAGAGGGCCGACAGGGCGTCCTGGGGGATGAGGGCGATGCGCCGGCCGCGGTGGGCCGACAGGTCCGGGCGTATGGTCCCGCTCGTCGTCGCTTCCCGGGGCTGCATGCCGAGGAGCGCCCGGGCCGTGAGGGACTTCCCGGCGCCCGACTCCCCGACGATCGCGAGCGCTTCGTGCGGACGGACGTCGAACGACAGGCCGCGTACGACCTCGTTTCCGTCGAAGGCGATGCGCAGGTCGCGCACCGACAGCAGTGCCTCAGACTCCAACGACGGCCTCCTCGGTGGCACGGACCCGGGTGGTTCTCCTACGTCCTCGCGTGAACGCCGCGCCCGAGACCGCCAGGCCCGCCAGCAGGGCCAGCGCCACCGCCGGGGCGAGGGCGGCCCACGGGGCCCGCTCCACATAGGCGCGGGACTCGTCGAGGAGCAGGCCCCACTCCGGTGCGGGCGGCTGGGCGCCGAGACCGAGGAACCCCAGGGAGGCCAGGGCGAGGGCGATACCGGGCAGCCGCAGCAGGGCGTGGCGGGCGACGGGCGCGGCGACGGACGGCAGGACGTGCCGGGTGAGGATCCACCGGGGGGTGGCGCCGATGGCCCGCTGGGCGGTCAGGAACGCCGACGCCCGCACCTCCTGCACCAGCGCCGCGGCGTGCGCGGCCAGCGGTGGCCAGGAAATCAGGGCGACCGCGAGGG
>NZ_NCTE01000216.1 GCF_002114215.1 Streptomyces sp. 13-12-16
GGCCGCCGACGCGCTCAGCGGCACGAGCGCCAGCAGGGTCAGGGCGGCCGGCAGCGGAAGCGGCCGGCCGGTGGCGAGGAAGTCCGTCGCGGCGCCGTCGGAGGGCATGCCGGTGAGGTCGCCGCGCAGGTGGAGGAAGACCAGCAGGGCCAGCAGCGAGCCCAGCGCGCAGGACAGCGCAGTGGTGGCCGCGGAGACCGCCATCAGCCGGGCGGGGCCGAGACCGATCGCCGACAGGCCGGGCCGGGGCCGGGTGCCCGGATCGGTGCGGGCGACCGCGACCGCGAAGTACACCGTGGCCGCCAGCGGGACCGCGCACCAGGCCAGCCGGAGCGCCGAGGAGGCCGGGTCGGGGTGGCCCAGTGCGTGGCCGAGGGTGCTGAGCAGCAGGAAGCCCGTGCCCGCGGACGCGGCCGCGACCAGGAGCCGGCGCAGCTGGACGGCGGTGTGGGCGCTTCGGGTCAGACGGAGAGCGAGCACGCCGCCCGGCCTTCCGTCTCGGCCGCCACGGCGACCGGCGGCAGATGTACGGTGCGCACCCGTCGCCCGTCGAGCAGCGACACGGTGCGGTCGGCGAGGGCCGAGGTCTGCGCGTCGTGGGTCGCGAGGACCACGGTGATGCCGTGCGAGCGGGCGGCGGTGGTGAGTGTGCGCAGCACGTGGCCGCGGTCGACGCGGTACAGCGGGGCGGTCGGCTCGTCGGCGAACAGCACCGAGGGCGCCGGGGCGAGGGCGCGGGCGATGCACACCCGCTGCCGCTCCGCCTGCGTCAGCTCCTCCGGGTACCTGCGGGCCTTGTCGCCGATGTCGAGGCGCTCCAGCCACTCCAGGGCCGCCGTCCTGGCGCGGCGCCGGTCGGTGCCGCGCAGCATCAGCGGCAGGGCGGCGTTCTCCCGGACGTTCAGTTCGGGCACCAGCACCGGTTCCGGGTCGATCCAGCCGAAGCGGTCCCGGCGCAGCCGCTCGCGGGCGACGGGGCTCATGGTGTGCACGGGCACGCTGTTGAACCAGACCTCGCCGCTCTTCGCGGGCAGCAGGCCGGACAGACAGTGCAGCAGGGTCGTCTTCCCGCTGCCGCGCGGGCCGCCGACGGCGAGGATCTCGCCCTCCCGGACGCCGAGCGAGACCCCGCTCAGTCCGGGCGAGCCGTCGTCGTACCGGTAGTGCAGGGCTCGCGCCCAGAGCACGTCGTTGTCCGGTGGGGCCACCATGGCGTACACCTCGGTTCGGATCGGAAATGCCGTGCGCTCTTCGGGTAAATCCCCCGTCCGGGGGAACGAAGGCAGGGCCGATCGGTCACTGGAACGCTAGGCAGGCCGCGGCGGGAGGCCGGACAGCACACGGCCCCGGGCGCCCGTTTCTCACTCGAACGGGCGGACCGGGGCCGGTGTTGATCATCCAAAGGGAAGATCGGAAACCCGATCGGCCTACAGCTTGGTCCAGGCCTCCGAGAGGGTCGCGCGCAGGATCTGCTCGATCTCGTCGAAGGTCTCCTGGTTCGAGATCAGCGGCGGGGCGAGCTGGACGACCGGGTCGCCGCGGTCGTCGGCCCGGCAGTACAGGCCGTTCTCGAAGAGCTTCTTCGACAGGAAGCCGTACAGCACGCGCTCGGTCTCGTCCGCGTCGAAGGACTCCTTGGTGTTCTTGTCCTTGACCAGCTCGATGCCGTAGAAGAAGCCGTTGCCGCGGACGTCGCCGACGATCGGCAGGTCGTGCAGCTTCTCCAGGGTCGCGCGGAAGGCGCCCTCGTTGTCGAGCACGTGCTGGTTGAGGCCCTCGCGCTCGAACAGGTCGAGGTTGGCGATGCCCACCGCCGCGGAGACCGGGTGGCCGCCGAAGGTGTAGCCGTGCAGGAAGGTGTTCTCGCCCTTGTAGAACGGCTCGGCGATCCGGTCGGAGACGATGCACGCGCCGATGGGGGAGTAGCCCGAGGTCATGCCCTTGGCACAGGTGATCATGTCCGGCACGTAGCCGAACTTGTCGCAGGCGAAGGTCGTGCCGAGGCGGCCGAAGGCGCAGATGACCTCGTCGGAGACGAGCAGCACGTCGTACCGGTCGCAGATCTCGCGCACCCGCTGGAAGTAGCCGGGCGGGGGCGGGAAGCAGCCGCCCGCGTTCTGCACCGGCTCCAGGAAGACCGCGGCCACCGTGTCCGGGCCCTCGAAGAGGATCTGCTGCTCGATCTGGTCGGCGGCCCAGCGGCCGAACGCCTCCGGGTCGTCACCGTGGATCGGCGCCCGGTAGATGTTGGTGTTGGGCACCTTGTGCGCGCCCGGCACCAGCGGCTCGAAGGGGGCCTTGAGAGCCGGCAGTCCGGTGATGGACAGGGCGCCCTGCGGGGTGCCGTGGTAGGCCACCGCGCGGGATATGACCTTGTACTTGGTCGGCTTGCCGACGAGCTTGAAGTACTGCTTGGCGAGCTTCCAGGCGGTCTCCACCGCCTCGCCGCCGCCGGTGGTGAAGAAGACCTTGTTGAGGTCGCCCGGCGCCTCGTGCGCGAGCCGCTCCGCCAGCTCCACGGCCTTGGGGTGGGCGTAGGACCACACGGGGAAGAAGGCCAGCTCCTGGGCCTGCTTGGAGGCGGTCTCCGCGAGCTCCTGGCGGCCGTGGCCCGCCTGCACCACGAACAGGCCCGCGAGGCCGTCGAGGTAGCGCTTGCCCCTGTCGTCGTAGATGTGGGTGCCCTCGCCCCGGACGATGGTGGGGACGGGGGAGTTCTCGTACGAGGACATGCGGGTGAAGTGCATCCACAGGTGGTCGTACGCGGACTTGCTGAGGTCGTCGGTGCTCACGGTTATCGGGTTCCCCACATGTAGGTCTGCTTCTTGAGCTTGAGGTAGACGAAGCTCTCGGTGGAGCGCACTCCGGGAACGGCCCGGATGCGTCGGTTGATGACCTCAAGGAGGTGGTCGTCGTCCTCGCAGACGATCTCGACCATGAGGTCGAAGGAGCCCGCGGTCATCACCACGTACTCGCACTCGTCCATGGCGGTCAGCGCGTCGGCCACGGACTCCACGTCGCCCTCGACGTTGACCCCGACCATCGCCTGGCGGCGGAAGCCCACGGTGAGCGGGTCCGTGACGGCGACGATCTGCATCACGCCCTGGTCCAGCAGCTTCTGCACCCGCTGGCGCACGGCCGCCTCCGACAGGCCCACGGCCTTGCCGATGGCGGCGTACGGCCGGCGGCCGTCCTCCTGGAGCTGCTCGATGATGGCGAGGGAGACGGCGTCCAACTGGGGACCGCCGCCGTTCTTGGACTCGCGGGAGTCCCTCGGGTCTGCGCTTCGACTGGCCACGGTGCCACTGTGCACGACGTATCGACAGTTTCGCAAGGCTCAATCGATGAATTTCGTTGTCTGGGACGTCTTAGCTTGCGGATTTCGCAGGAGTGGAGCGGGTGGGGGTGTTGAAAACGTCAGTCCTCGGTTTAGGGTGGGTGTCTCAGAGGTTGGACACCGGTCATTTCTTGACGCACCGGACACCTCGGACATCCACGAGGAGCACCAGGAGGGCCTGCAGTGAGCACCGAGCTGCGTCGTCTGCGCAACTACATCGGCGGTGAGTTCCGGGACGCCGCCGACGGACGGACCACCGAGGTGGTCAACCCCGCGACGGGCGAGGCGTACGCGACCGCTCCGCTGTCCGGGCAGGCGGATGTGGACGCCGCGATGGCGGCCGCCGCCGAGGCGTTCCCCGGCTGGCGCGACACCACCCCGGCCGAGCGCCAGAAGGCCCTGCTGAAGATCGCGGACGCCTTCGAGGAGCGCGCCGAGGAACTCATCGCGGCCGAGGTGGAGAACACGGGCAAGCCCACGGGGCTGACCCGCACCGAGGAGATCCCGCCGATGGTGGACCAGATCCGCTTCTTCGCGGGCGCGGCGCGGATGCTGGAGGGCAAGGGCGCCGGCGAGTACATGGAGGGGCTGACCTCCTTCGTGCGCCGTGAGCCGGTCGGCGTCTGCGCCCAGGTCGCCCCCTGGAACTACCCGATGATGATGGCCGTGTGGAAGTTCGCCCCGGCGATCGCCGCGGGCAACACGGTCGTCCTGAAGCCCTCGGACACCACCCCGGCCTCCACCGTCCTCATCGCCGAGATCCTCGGCTCGATCCTCCCCAAGGGCGTCTTCAACGTCGTCTGCGGCGACCGCGACACCGGCCGCCTCATGGTCGAGCACCCCACCCCGGCGATGGCGTCCATCACCGGTTCGGTGCGCGCGGGCATGTCCGTCGCCGAGTCCGCGTCCAAGGACCTCAAGCGGGTCCACCTGGAGCTGGGCGGCAAGGCCCCGGTCGTCGTCTTCGAGGACACCGACATCGCCAAGGCCGTCGAGGGCATCTCCGTCGCGGGCTTCTTCAACGCCGGCCAGGACTGCACGGCCGCCACGCGCGTGCTCGTCCACGAGTCCATCCACGACGAGTTCGTCTCCGCGCTCGCCGAGGCCGCCGCCGACACCAGGACCGGCATGCCGGACGACGAGGACGTGCTCTTCGGCCCGCTCAACAACCCCAACCAGCTCAGGCAGGTCGAGGGCTTCATCGAGCGGCTGCCGGCGCACGCGCGCGTGGTCGCCGGCGGCAAGCGCGTCGGCGACAAGGGCTTCTTCTACGCCCCGACCGTCGTCTCCGGCCTCGAGCAGGACGACGAGATCGTCCAGAAGGAGGTCTTCGGCCCGGTCATCACCGTCCAGCGCTTCACCGACGAGGACCAGGCCGTCGAGTACGCCAACGGCGTCGAGTACGCGCTGGCCTCCTCGGTGTGGACCAAGGACCACTCCCGTGCGATGCGGATGTCCAGGAGGCTCGACTTCGGCTGCGTGTGGATCAACACCCACATCCCGCTGGTCGCGGAGATGCCGCACGGCGGCTTCAAGAAGTCCGGCTACGGCAAGGACCTCTCGGCGTACGGCTTCGACGACTACACGCGCGTCAAGCACGTGATGACGTCGCTCGACGGATAGGTGCCGAAGCCCCGGCCCCGGACGGTGTGCCACCGTCCGGGGCCGAGGTGTCTCCAGGGGCGAACCCCATTTTTGAACATGTTCAACTCTCGGCGTACGCTGCTGCCATGAGCGACAGAGCCGCCCTGCTCAAGGGCATTCGCGCCTGGCTGGTCTTCTTCGTCGTCTGCCTGGTGCTCAGCGGCGCCACGGCCTTCCCGCTGGTGCACGAACTGCGCTGGACCGAGGACCTGCTCCGGTCCCTGTCCGTGCCGGAGCACCTCCCCGCCCTCATGGACTGGATCGGGCGCGTGCGCCAGGGGCTCGACACCGCCGACGCCGAGTACCCCTTCCTCCTCTACGGCACCGACTGGCTCGCCTTCGCGCACCTCGTGATCGCGGTCGCCTTCTACGGCCCCTACCGCGACCCCGTCCGCAACATCTGGGTCGTCGAGTTCGGCATGATCGCCTGCGCCGGCATCATCCCGCTCGCCCTCGTCTGCGGCCCGATCCGCGGCATCCCCTTCTGGTGGAGCGTCATCGACATGGCGTTCGGCGTGTTCGGCGTGATCCCGCTGTACGCCGTACGCCGGAGGATCAAGCGGCTGGAGGCGCTCACGCCCAACCCGGCACCCGTCCCCGCTACTTGAGGGCGGCCTCCCGGATCCGGTCGGCGACCGGGTTCGACGCCGTGTCCTTCGCGTCGGTGTCGGAGAGCGAGTACACGAGGGTGCGGCTCAGGTCCTCGGTCGCGGCGATCATCGTGCTGTAGCCGGGGCGGGCACCGCTCTTGAGCCAGTAGACCGTGCCCCGGTGCTCCCAGCGGGTCAGGCCCGCACTGTAAGCGGCGCCCTCGATGCCCGCCGGGACCGTGAACATCTCCCGCAACTGCGGTCCGGGCACGATCCGCCCGCCGAAGAGGGCCGTGACGAGCCGCTCCAGGTCGGCGGTGGTCGAGATCATGTCCCCGGCCGCCCAGCGGTCGGCCACGTTCCACTCGGTGACGTCGACCAGCCGGGTCGTCCCGTCCGGTCGCTCGACCGCCTGGTAGCCGTGGTGGTGCGGTCCCCGGATGCGGGGGTCCGTGCCGGGGAAGTACGTGTGCCGCATCCCGGCGGGGCGCAGCACGAGCCTGGTCACCTCGGAGGCGTACGACCGCCCGGTCACCTTCTCGATCAGCAGGCCGAGGATCGTGTAGTTGATGTTCAGGTACTGCTGCTGGTCGCCGGCGTCGAACGCCGGCCCCTGCGCGACCGCCGTCTCCACGACCCGCCGCGGGGTGAGCGTGTCGTAGCGGTGCGCGTACTGCTCCTCGAAGGTGTTCCCCCAACTGACGCCCGGCTGGATGCCGCTGGTGTGGTTCAGCAGGTTCCGCACCGTGACGGGCGTGGTGAACTCGGGGCCGAGCAGGCCGGGCAGGTAGCGCTCGATCGACGCGTCGAGGTCGACCTCGCCCTGCGCCGCGAGCCGGAGGACGGCGGCGGCCGTCACCACCTTGGTCGTCGAACCGGCCCTGAACCGCGCGTCCGGGTCGGCCGCCCGGCCGCTCGCCAGGTCCCGCACCCCCGAACTGCCCTGCCAGGAACCCCCGGTACCGCCCAGCCGGACCAGTGCGGCGGTCGTGGTCGTGTCGGGCAGCCCCCCGATCGCCTCGCACAACGCCTGGTGGGACGGTGCGGTACCGCACACGGGCGCCCGCGGGGCGGGCGAGGCGAACGCGGGCGCGGCGAGCGGGCCCGCGCCCAGGGCGAGGACGAGGGAGGCGGCGAACAGGGCGGTACGGCGGCGGGAGTGCATCGGCTGCTCCTCGGGGGGAGTTCGGCGGAAGGACGTGATCATCCTCCGGCCGTGCGGGCCGCCTCCGGATCGTCGTCGGGGAGGGCGCCCGCCCTGGTGCACCCCCGAACAACTCCCCCGGGAACGCAGGGGAGTTGTCAGGGTTCACCCCTAAGGAGCCTGCCGCCCCGACCGGTTCCCGGACTCACGCAGCGCGCACAGGACGTCGATGCGGTTGGTGGTGATCGAGTCGACGCCCAGGGACAGCAGGCGGCGCATGGAGCGGCGGGTGTCCGGGGTCCAGACGGAGAGCAGGTAGCCGGCGTGGTGGACGCGGTCCGCGAGAGCACGGTCCACCAGGCCGAAGCGGTAGTTCAGCCAGCGCGGCCGGATCGCCTCCAGCAGACCGGCGCGGGCCGGTGCCAGGGTCGTGCGGGTGAGCGCGATCTCGGCGGACGGGTCCGCCGCCCGTACGGCGAGCATGGCGGGGGCGCCGGCGCAGTAGTAGACGCGGTCCTGGGCCTCCCGCTCGCGCACGGCGTCCACGACCCGGCGCATCGCGCGGACGTCCGGCGTGCCGGGCAGGTCGATCATCACCCGGCCGCCGTCCGTCGCGGCCAGCGCGTCGGAGAGCGTGGGCACCCCGTCGTCCGTGACCGCGCGCACCTCCTCCCACGACAGCGACAGCAGCGGACGGTCGTGCCCCCAGAGCCGCTTCAGCGTGCCGTCGTGCAGCAGCACCGGGACACCGTCCCGGGTGAGGCGCACGTCGATCTCCACCGCGTCCGCACCCCGGTGGAGCGCGGACCGCAGCGAGGCGAGGGTGTTCTCGCGGACGCGGTAGGGGTCGCCGCGGTGGGCCACGGCGGTCACGTTCTGCATGGCGGCCCTTCGCGGGGTGGTCAGGAGGCGAGCCAGGACGCGGTGTAGGTGTCGATCTCGGCGGCCAGCCGCGCCTTGCCGGCCGGGTCCATGAACGACGCCTCGACCGCGTTCTTCGCCAGGCCGGCCAGTCCCCGCTCGTCGAGCTCCAGCAGCCGCGCGGCGACCGCGTACTCGTTGTCGAGGTCGGTGCCGAACATCGGCGGGTCGTCGGAGTTGACGGTGACCAGGACGCCGGCCCGGGTGAACTCCTTTATGGGGTGCTCGTCGAGGTCGGTCACCGCGCGGGTGGCGATGTTGGAGGTGGGGCACACCTCCAGCGGGATGCGCCGCTCGGCCAGGTGCTGGAGCAGCTTGGGATCACGGGCGGAGCTGGTGCCGTGCCCGATGCGCTCGGCGCCCAGCTCGTTGAGCGCGTCCCACACGGTCTCCGGTCCCGTGGTCTCGCCGGCGTGCGGCACGGAGTGCAGACCGGCGGCGATCGCGCGGTCGAAGTACGGCTTGAACTGCGGCCGGGGCACACCGATCTCGGGCCCGCCGAGACCGAAGGAGACCAGGCCCTCCGGGCGCAGCCGGTCGTCGGTGGCGAGCCGCACGGTCTCCTCGGCGGACTCAAGACCGGCCTCGCCGGGAATGTCGAAGCACCAGCGCAGCACCGTCCCGAACTCGGTCTCGGCCGCCTTGCGGGCGTCCTCGATCGCGTCCATGAAGGCACGCTCGTCGATGCCGCGCCGGGTGGAGGAGAACGGGGTGATGGTCAGCTCGGCGTACCGCACCTGCTGCCGGGCCAGTTCACGGGCCACCTCGTAGGTCAGCAGCCGTACGTCCTCGGGGGTGCGGATCAGGTCGACGACGGACAGGTACACCTCGATGAAGTGGGCGAAGTCCGTGAAGGTGAAGTAGTCGGCCAGGGCCTCGGGGTCGGAGGGGACCTTGGAGTCGGGGTGGCGGGCGGCCAGCTCCGAGACGATGCGGGGGGAGGCGGACCCGACGTGGTGCACGTGCAGTTCGGCCTTGGGCAGCCCGGCGATGAAGGCGCGCAGATCGCGTGGGACGCACGGCTCGACGAGACGGTCGGTCAAGGTTCCTCCCCGGAACGGCGCCCCTTCGACCGCGCGAGCGGCGGGACGCGGATGATCGGCTGATCGGTGACTCGGGGTCATCGTAGGCGGTCGGGGAAGGGGGCGCGGGCAGGTACGGGACGGCGGAGCCGTAGCATGGCCGGACGATCGAGGGCCGAGGGGGAACTCCAGATGACGGACGCGACGCAGCCGGGCGGGGACACGGGCGCCGGCGACCCCTGGGCGGCCCCGGAGGACAGGACCTCACTGGACAAGGACCGCACGTCCGGCGCCGGCCGGCCGCCGCAGGCCCCGGCCACGCCGACCGTCGCCGACGGGCTGCCCGCGCCGCAG
>NZ_NCTE01000217.1 GCF_002114215.1 Streptomyces sp. 13-12-16
CGCCGGGGCGGGTCAGCGCACCTCGGTGTCCTCCCCGGCGGTGAGCCGCGCGACCGGGGCGGGCGGGGCCGCGGCCGGAAGGTCGACCCGGAGCAGCGCACCACCGCGTACGGAGCGGGCGACGGTGGCCCGGCCGGCATGGGCGTCGACGACCCGCTGCACGATCGACAACCCCAGACCGGATCCCGGCAACGCCCGTGCGCTGTCGGCACGGTAGAACCGGTCGAACACCCGCGGTACGTCGGCGGCGTCGATGCCCGGCCCGGCGTCGTCGACCTCGAGCACCGCCGACGCGCCCTCGGCACGGAGCCGGACCTGGACCGGCCGGTCCGCGGGGGACCACTTGCCGGCGTTGTCGATGAGGTTGAGCACCGCCCGCTCGAGCGCGGCGGGGCGCCCGCTCACCCACACGGAGGTCACGTCGAGCGCCACCTCGATGTCGGGCACGCGGGAACGCGCCCGGGCCACTGCGGCCACCACCACGTCGGCGAGGTCGAGCACCTCGGTGCTCTCGTCGCTGACGTCACCGCGCGCCAGGTCGGTCAGCTCGGCGACAAGGGTGCCCAACTCGGCCACCTGGGCGCCGAGATCGTTGAGCAGCCGGGTCCGGCTCTCCGCCGGCAGTGCGCTGTCCAGGGTGCCGCGCCGATCGAGCCGGATCAGCAGCTCGACGTTGAGGCGCAGACTGGTGAGCGGGGTCTTGAGCTCGTGGGCGGCGTCCTCGGCGAGCAGCCGCTGGGCCCGCCGGGAGTCCCGGAGCGCGGCGAGCATGTCGTTGATCGACCGGATCAGCCGCCGGATCTCCCCACCGCCCTCATCCGGGATGTCGGCGTCGAGATCCCGGGTGTGCGCGACACGTACGGCGGCGGCGGTCAGCCGGTCGATCGGTGCCAGCCCGGTCCGCGCCACGGTCCGCCCGACAAGGGCGCCGCCGGCCACGCAGAGCAGCCCGATCAGCAGCATGCCGAACCCGAACTGGTTGATCGGGCCGTCGTCGACGGCGCGGGCCACCTGGACCGCGCCGTCGCCCGCCCGCAGCGTGTAGATGAGGTAGCCGTCCTCGTCGCTGTCGCTCGACTCCATCAGGTCGGCCGACGCGCCCTGCGCCACGCGCCCGGCCTGCTCGCTGACCGGGGGCAGCGCGGGTTGGCCGGCCGGCGTCCGGATCGAGCCGTCGGGCAGGACGACCCGCACCAGCCGGCCGGATCCGGGATACGGCGGTAGCCGGACCTGTGCCGGACCGGCGCGCTCCACGTTCGTCGCCAGGACGCGGGAGTCGGCGCGCAGCTGATCCTCGACGGTGTCCTGCAGCTCCCAGTCCAGTAGTTCGCTGGCCACCTGGAAGGCCAGGAACACGCTGACCGCGATGGCCGTCGCCGCGATCACCGTCAGCCTGGTCCGCAGGGACCGCCGGCGCCACCACCGGGTCGGCCGGCGCGGTTCCCGGCCGGCGGGCCTGCTCACGGAGGAGTCTCCCGCAACGTGTAGCCCAGGCCGCGCAGCGTGTAGATCAGTCGCGGCTCACCCCCGGCCTCCATCTTGCGGCGCAGGTAGCTCACGTACACCTGGAGGTTGTTGGCGGTGGCGCTCATGTCGAAGCCCCAGATCGCCTCGAACAGCGCGTCGCGGGTCAGGACCCGGGTCGCGTTGCGCATGAGGACCTGCAGGAGGGAGAACTCGGTCCGGGTCAGGCGCAGCGGCCGCCCGCCCCGCCACGCCTCGAACCTGTCGGGATCGAGCCGGACGTCGGCGAACGACAGGACCTGCGACTCCTCGTCGGTCGGCATGCGCCGGCGCAGCAGGGCCCGCACCCGGGCCAGCAGCTCCTCGGTGGCGAACGGCTTGGGCAGGTAGTCGTCGGCGCCCGCGTCCAGCCCCGTGACCCGGTCGGAGACCTGGTCACGGGCGGTCAGCATCAGCACCGGCAGATCCCGGCCCGCGGCCCGCAACCGCCGGCAGGTCTCCAGCCCGCCGAGGCGGGGCATCATCACGTCGAGGATCAGCAGATCCAGCGTGTCACCGCCGGCCCCGCCGAGCCCGTCGAGCACGGCGAGACCGTTGGCGACGGTGCTGGTGTCGTAACCCTCGACCTGGAGCACCCGCTCCAGGGACTCACGGATGGCCACCTCATCATCCGCGATCATGATCCGCACGCCGGCCCGCCCCCTCCCAGTCGATGTTTTTGCCGCTCATTTTCCCCGATCAACCTGAGACCAGGATTAGGGTCCGTCTTCAAACGGATCTTGCCCAGAGCAGGAGCGACGCGAGACTGACCGCTGCCTCGTATGAGGTGGCGGTCTTGTCGTATCTGGTCGCGATGCCGCGGAAGCCCT
>NZ_NCTE01000218.1 GCF_002114215.1 Streptomyces sp. 13-12-16
CCCTCGCCGCGAGCGCGCCCGCCTTCCGCCCGGCCGCCCTCCCCGTCACCGTCCAGGCCGCCCGCGAGACCCGCCAGGACGTCGAACTGGCCGGCGGCGCGGTGCTGCGCGGCACCGTGCGGGCCGGCGGCGGGCGGCCCGTGGAGGAGGCCCGCGTGACCCTGCTGGACGCGGCGGGCAACGTCGTCGACACCCTCACCACGGGACCCGACGGCATCTTCCGCTTCGTCGACCTGTCGTCCGGTGAGTACACCGTCATCGCCGCCGGCTACCCGCCGGTCGCGACCGTGCTCCAGATGGCCGGCGGAGGCCGCACGGAACGCGACCTCCAGCTCGGCCACGAGGACTGAAACGGTCGGTCACGCGCGGGAACGCACGCCGGTGCGAGCGCCGGCGAGCAATTCCCGCGTTGACACACATGGCGGCCGACCCTGGCCGTACGGTGGTGACGGCGGTACAGATCTTGCGCAGCCGGGGGAGAGAGGGCCTGGGCCATGGACCGTGGCACCGAGCGGGACACACCTCCGGAACGCCGCGCGGGGGACGGCGCGGCGGCCGAACGGGGCGGCGCCGGCCGTATCCCGCTGGCCGTGGTCGTGGTCGACCGCGACGGACTCGTCTCCCACTGGAGCAGGGGCGCGCGGCGCCTGTTCTCCCTCGCCAAGGAGGACGCGATCGGCCGCCCGGCGGCCGACCTGCTGCCCGTGACCGGGGCCCTGCCCGAGGAACCGGGGGAACCCGGGGAGGAGGAGCCCTACGGGGCGTACGCCGCCTACGACGGCCTGGGGCCCGGCCTCGGTGCCTCGCTCGGCGGGGGCCTGTCCTACCCGGCGGCTGGCCGGGCCCGGCTGGCCGCGGCCGACGCCGGACGGGTCGACGTGCTGTGGTGGGCCTACCCGCTGGTGGGCCCGGGACGCGAGCGGCTGCTGGTGCTGGCCGCCGACGCGGACGGACTGCTGCGCACGGACGGGGCCGGGACGTTCGAACGGATCGCGCCCGGCTTCGCCCTGCACACCGACTTCCCCGGCTCCGAGGACCTCGCCCGCCGGCTCCCCGAGATCCTCCCCAGCATGAGCGTCGGCGACAGCGCCCGCATCGTCGCCCAGGTCCTCGAACTGGGTTACCCCGTACTGGAGTTCAGCCAGAACGACCGGGTGCCCGTCACCCCCGACTGGGGCGTGCCCCGGCGCATCGAACGCCGGGAGCGCCGCGAACGGGCCGCGCGGGCGCTGGCGGCCGGCGAACCGGTGCCCGAGGAACTGCGCGACGAGGGCGAGGACCTCGAGTACGCCGCCGTCCGCGAACGCCTGGAGTTCCTCAACGAGGTCAGCTCCCGGATCGGCACCTCCCTCGAGCTCTCCCGCACCATCGTCGAGGTCAGCAAGGCCGTCGTGCCCCGCTTCACCGACGTCGCCGGCACCTATCTGCGCGAACAGGTCGTCGCCGGTGAGGGATTCGACGAGGGCGTGCCGGACACCACCACCATGTGGCACCGGGTCGCCCTGGAGCACACCGACGAACCCGGCCGCTGGGACGACGTCGTGCCCGTCGGCGAGGCCATGCCCTTTCCGGCGCACACCCCGTTCTTCCAGTGCATGACCACCGGCGAACCCGTCCTCGTGCCGCGCATCAGCGAGGAGATGGGCCACGCCATCGCCTCGCAGTTCGAGAAGCGCGACATCCGGCCGCTGATCACCGGACGGTCCATGCTGGTCGTCCCGCTGAAGGCGCGCCATGCCGTCCTCGGCTTCATGATCCTGCTGCGCCATCCGGAGCGGCAGGTCTTCAACGACATGGACCGGGTCACCGGCGCCGAACTCGCGGCCCGCGCGGGGCTCGTGCTCGACAACGCACGGATGTACACGTACCAGGAGAACGTCGCCGAGACGCTCCAGGACAGCATGCTGCCGCACATCCCGCCGCGCATGGCGGGCTGCGACATCGCCACCCGCTATCTGCCGGGCACCCTGCTCGGGCGGATCGGCGGCGACTGGTTCGACGCGGTGAAGCTGCCCGGCGCCCGTACCGCGTTCGTCGTCGGCGACGTCATGGGGCACGGACTGAACTCGGCCGCGATGATGGGCCAGTTGCGCACCGCCGTGCAGACCATGGCCGCACTCGACCTGCCGCCCGCGCAACTCCTGCGCAACCTCGACGACCTCGCCCAGCGGCTCGGCGACACCTACCTCGCGACCTGCCTGTACGCCGTCTACGACCCCATCGCGGGCGAGCTGCGCCTCGCCAACGCCGGACACATCCCGCCGGTCCTGGTCCGCGCCGCCGACGGGCGCAGCGAACTGCTCGACCTGCCCACCGGGGCGCCCATCGGTGTCGGCGGGGTGCCCTTCGAGACGGTGCGCGTGCCCGTGGAGCCCGGTGACCGGCTGGTGATGTGCACCGACGGACTGGTCGAGGTGCGCGGCGAGGACATCGGTGTCGGGCTCGCCACGCTGTGCGAGTCCGCCGCCCACCCGGCCGCCTCCATGGACGACGCCTGCGACACCATCGTCCGCGAGCTCAACACATCCGGCGGCCGCAAGGACGACGTGGCCCTGTTGATGGCCCGGCTGGGCGGCATCGAACCCGACGACGTCGCCGAATGGCGGCTCGTCCCCGAGCCGTCCGAGGTCGGCCGGGCCCGCGCGGTGGTCCGCGAGCAGCTCCACGACTGGGGGCTGCCGAAGCTCGTCGACAGCACCGAGCTGATGGTGAGCGAGCTCGTCACCAACGCCGTGCTGCACTCCCACGCCCGCCCCGTCGCCCTGCGGCTGGTGCGCGGCGACACGTTGCTGTGCGAGGTGGAGGACGACGACCACGAACTGCCGACACTGCTCGACGCGCGGCCGGCGGACGAGTCCGGGCGAGGACTGCGCGTGGTCAGCACCCTCGCCCGCCAGTGGGGCACCAGCCGGACGACGACCGGCAAGAGCGTGTGGTTCGAACTGACACTGCCGCGACGACGCTGAGCGCCGGTGGTACACGGCGCACTCCGGGGCGAACGAGCCGTGAAGGAATACGCCGCGCGCTTGTCCGCGCGCCCGGGGCGCGATACACCGTACTGGCCCGTCACACGGGGCGGGTCGGCGTCGCACCCTGGGGAGTCGGTCATGAGCGTGACGAGTCGGTACCGGGAGGCCTGGGAGGGCTTCTGGCGTGAGGCACCCGACGAGGAGGGGGCCGTGTTCTGGGACGCGGAGCCCGCCCTGACGGTGGCCCGCCACCTCGCCCTGTTCGAACCGTATCTGACGGACCCCCGGCTGCCCCTGGTGGACCTCGGGTGCGGCAACGGCACCCAGACCCGCTTCCTCGCCGACCGCTTCCCGCACGTCCTCGGCGCCGACCTCTCCGCCGCCGCCCTGGACCGTGCCCGCGCCGCCGACCCGGCCGGGCAGGCGGCGTACCGGCGACTGGACGCCGTCGACAAGGCCGGGATACAGGAGCTGCACGCCGAACTCGGTGACGTCAACGTGTACATGCGCGGTGTGCTGCACCAGTGCGAGCCCGACGACCGGCAGGCGCTGGCGGACGCCGTCGCCACGTTGGTCGGCGACCGCGGCCGTGCCTTCCTCGTCGAGCCCTCCGAGGCCGCCGGAGCCGTCCTGCGGGGCCTCGCGGCCGGCCCCGCGGGACCGCCGCCCAAACTCGCGCCGGTCCTGCGGCACGGCATAGCCCCCGGCGAGGTCGACGACGCGGCCGTGCCCGAGCTCCTGACCGCGGCCGGACTGACCGTGCTGGCGAACGGCACCCTGCCGCTGACCACCACGGAGCACGGCCCCGACGGCACCCGCATCGCACTGCCGTCCCTCTGGTTCCTGACGGGACGCGCCGTACGGTAGTGCCTGGTGAGGAGCGGTGGGTCCTTCACCGGTCCGGACCGGTGGGAGTCATCCACAGGCTGGCCGGGATTCGGCGGAACCACGTAGCGTGTGCCGCATGAAGATCCTCATCAGCGCCGACATGGAGGGCGCCACCGGCGTCACCTGGCCGGCCGACGTGCTGCCGGGGACTCCCCAGTGGGAGCGGTGCCGGTCCATGTTCACCTCGGACGTCAACGCCGCCGTGCAGGGGTTCTTCGACGGCGGCGCCGACGAGGTGCTGATCAACGAGGCCCACTGGACCATGCGCAACCTGCTCCTGGAGCAGCTGGACGAGCGGGCCGAGATGCTCACCGGGCGGCACAAGGCCCTGTCGATGGTCGAGGGCGTGCAGCACGGTGACGTGGACGGCATCGCGTTCATCGGCTACCACGCCGGCGCCGGCATGGAGGGCGTCCTCGCGCACACCTTCCTCGCCAACTCCATCACCGGGGTCTGGGTCAACGACGTACGGGCCAGCGAGGGGCTGCTCAACGCGCACGTGGTCGCCGAGTACGGGGTGCCGGTGGTCCTGGTGACCGGTGACGACGTCGCCTGCGAGGACGCGCTCGGCTACGCGCCCGAGGCGCTGAAGGTCGCCGTCAAGGACCATGTGTCCCGGTACGCGGCCGTGTGCCGCACCCCCGCCCGGACGGCCGCCGACATCCGCGCGGCGGCCGAGGAGGCGGCCACGCTGGCGGTGCGCCGGGAGCCGGTCGACGGCGGGCCGTTCACCGTCGCGGTGGAGTTCGACGCCGAGCACCTGGCGATGGCCGCCACCGTCGTGCCGGGCGTGACCCGCACCGGTGAGCGGAAGGTGGCGTACACCAGCGGGACCATGTACGACGGGATCCGCACCTTCAAGGCGGTCACCACGATCGCCTCGGCCGCGGTGGAGGAGCAGTATGGCTGACGAGCGGGCCCTGGACGAGGTCGTGACGTTCACGTCCGACCTGATCAGGATCGACACGACCAACAGGGGCGGGGGCGACTGCCGGGAGCGGCCCGCCGCCGAGTACGCCGCCGCGCGGCTCGCCGAGGCCGGCCTGGAACCGGTGCTCCTGGAACGCGTCCCCGGCCGGACCAACGTCGTCGCCCGTCTGGAGGGCACCGACCCGTCGGCCGACGCGCTGCTCGTCCACGGGCACCTGGACGTCGTCCCGGCCGAGGCCGCCGACTGGAGCGTGCACCCGTTCTCCGGGGAGGTCCGCGACGGGGTCGTCTGGGGGCGCGGCGCCGTCGACATGAAGAACATGGACGCGATGATCCTCGCCGTGGTGCGGGCCTGGGCGCGCGAGGGCGTACGGCCCCGGCGGGACGTCGTCATCGCGTTCACCGCGGACGAGGAGGCCAGCGCCGAGGACGGCTCCGGCTTCCTCGCCGACCGGCACGCCCACCTCTTCGAGGGCTGCACCGAGGGCGTCAGCGAGTCGGGCGCGTTCACCTTCCACGACGGCGACGGGCGGCAGATCTACCCGATCGCGGCCGGCGAGCGCGGCACGGCCTGGATGAGGCTCACCGCGCGCGGCCGGGCCGGGCACGGCTCCAAGGTCAACCGGGAGAACGCGGTGACCCGCCTCGCCGCCGCCATCACCCGCATCGGCGAGCACCAGTGGCCGCTGCGGCTCACCCCGACCGTGCGGGCCGCGCTCACCGAACTCGCCGCCGTGTACGGCATCCAGACCGACCTGTCCGACCCGGACACGCTGCTGGACAAGCTCGGCACGGCCGGGAAGCTCGTCGAGGCCACCGTCCGCAACAGCACCAACCCGACGATGCTGGACGCCGGTTACAAGGTCAACGTGGTCCCCGGGGAGGCCGTGGCGCGCGTCGACGGACGCTATCTGCCGGGTACCGAGGACGAGTTCCGCGCGACCATGGACCGGCTCACCGGACCGGACGTCGACTGGGAGTTCGAGCACCACGAGGTGGCGCTCCAGGCGCCGGTGGACTCCCCGACGTTCGCCCGGATGCGGGCCGCCGTCGAGGAGTTCGCGCCCGAGGGACACGTGGTGCCGTACTGCATGTCCGGCGGCACGGACGCCAAGCAGTTCTCCCGGCTGGGCATCACCGGCTACGGATTCGCGCCGCTGAGGCTGCCGGAGGGCTTCGACTACCAGGCGCTCTTCCACGGCGTCGACGAGCGCGTCCCGGTCGAGGCGCTGCACTTCGGCGTCCGGGTCCTCGACCGGTTCCTGCGGACGGCCTGAGCGAGTGGGGGAGACAGTGCGGAGCCTGGCGTACGGCGAGTGGCCCTCGCCCATCGACGCGGCCACGGCCGCGGCCCACGACGGCAGCCCCGAGTTCGTGGGCTTCGTCGGCGACGAGGTGTGGTGGACCGAGCCCCGGCCCACCGAGGCCGGCCGGCGCACCCTGGTGCGCCGGCGCGCCGACGGAACCGAGGAGCCGGTCCTGCCCGCGCCGTGGAACGTGCGCACGCGCGTCATCGAGTACGGCGGCCGTCCCTGGGCCGCCGCCGTGCGGGACGGTGTCCCGCTCGTGGTGTTCGTGAACTTCGCCGACCAGCGCCTCTACCGGTACGAGCCGGGTGGCGAGCCCCGCCCGCTCACCCCCGTGTCCCCGGTCGGGCAGGGGCTGCGCTGGGCCGATCCGGTGCTGCTGCCGGAGCGCGGCGAGGCGTGGTGCGTCCTGGAGGAGTTCACCGGCGACGGCCCCGGCGACGTGCGCCGGGTCCTGGCAGCCGTACCGCTGGACGGCTCGGCCGCCGGTGACCGCGGCGCCGTGCGGGAACTGAGCGACGGCCGGCACCGGTTCGTCACCGGGCCGCGTCTCGCGCCGGACGGGCG
>NZ_NCTE01000219.1 GCF_002114215.1 Streptomyces sp. 13-12-16
CGTGCCCCTGCGCCGCACCGGTGCGGCCGGCCGGCTCGCGGTCGCGGGCGTCGGAGGCGCGCCGGGCCGGGCGGCCTCGGTCTCGGTCGTCGTGGCCCTCGGCGTCTGCCTGGTCGGCTCGACCCTGACCTGCCTCGCCTCCCTGAACGCCTACGAGCGCTACCGGCAGGCGGTGGAGGCACCCGCCGACTTCCACCTGTACCCCAGGGACGGCGAGACGCTGGACCGGACGCTCGCCACCGACCTGGCCTCCCGCCCCGAACTGGCCGACGTGACCGCGTTCCGCACGGCGGAGGTCGTGGGGAGCGCCCGCAGCGCGACGGTCTCCGACCTCGACCTCGGCACCGTCCGCGCCGGCGTGGGCCTGACCGCCCGTACCGGCTCCCTCGACCACCTCGAACCCGCCCACGTCGTCGTGGACGCCGAACACGCCCACCGGCTCGGCGTCCGGGCCGGCGACCGCGTGACGCTGGAGTTCGAGGGCCGCCCCGTCCGGCTCACCGTGGCGGCGACGCTGCCCGGAGCCGGACCCTACGGGGGGAACTTCTTCGTCCCCGCCGCGGACCTCACCCGCATGGGAGCGGGCGCCGCGCCCACCACGGTCACCGCCAACGCCTCGGAGGACGGCGCCCGGGGGCGGATACGCGCGCAGCGGGCCATCACCGGCACGCTGACCGGCCCGGAGCGCGGCGACGGCCGCGTCATCGCCGAGGACTCGGCCGCACAGGCCGGCGAGCCGGACGACCTGCGGACCATGGCCACGACAGTGATCATGGTCCTGGGGCTGACCGTCCTGGTGGCGGTCGCCGGCGTCGCGACCACGGCGAGTCTCACCGTCGTCGAACGGACGCGTGAGTTCGGGCTGCTGCGGGCCCTGGGCCTCAGTGGAGCGGCCGTGCACCGCATGGTCACGGTGGAGTGCGCGCTCCACGGCGCACTGGGCGGACTCCTCGGACTGGCCCTCGGCCTGCCGTACTCCTGGCTGGTGGTCCGTGTCGCCGAGACGAGCGCCCCGTTCAGCGTCCCGGCGGGACGACTCGCGGCGGTCTTCACCGCCCTCGTCCTGGTGACCGCCGCCGCGGGAACGCTGCCCGCCCTCCGCGCCTCCCGGACCCCACCGACGGTCGCCGTCGCCCGGGCCGAGTAGCCGGGGTCAGTACGGGCGGAAGCCGGTGTAGCCGAGCAGCACGATCACCGCGACGACACAGCCGAGCACCACGGCCGTCGACACCCACGACGAGCGGCCGGACGAGCCCCGGTACTCCGGTTCGCCGCGGAACGGGACCGGTCCGGGCGGGTTGTCCTTCCAGCGGGCGGCGAGCATCCGGGCCCGGGCCGACGGCTCCTTGTGCTCGGCGCCGTCCGCCCACTTGATGTCGAACTCCCGCATCTCCTCGTCCCGTTCGGACATCCCCGTGGCCTTCCTCGAACAACAGTGTCAGTCCAAGGATCCCTCTCCGGACGCCACGGGGGAAGCTTTTCGGACACACGACGGCGCCCCCGCCCCTGGAGGAACCAGGGGCGGGGGCGCCGTGGGCCGGTCACACGTCGAAGTAGAGCTCGAACTCGTGCGGGTGCGGGCGGAGCTGGAGCGGGGCGATCTCGTTCTGGCGCTTGAAGTCGATCCACGTCTCGATCAGGTCGGGCGTGAAGACGTCGCCCTGGAGGAGGAACTCGTGGTCGGCCTCCAGGCGGTCGAGGACCGCGCCGAGGGAGGTCGGGACCTGGGCCACGTTCGCGTGCTCCTCGGGAGCCAGCTCGTAGAGGTCCTTGTCGATCGGCTCGGCCGGCTCGATCTTGTTCTTGATGCCGTCCAGGCCGGCCAGGAGCAGCGCGGAGAAGGCCAGGTACGGGTTGCCGGAGGCGTCCGGGGCGCGGAACTCGACGCGCTTGGCCTTCGGGTTGGAGCCGGTGATCGGGATGCGCATCGCGGCGGAGCGGTTGCGCTGCGAGTACACCAGGTTCACCGGTGCCTCGAAGCCCGGCACCAGACGGTGGTACGAGTTCACCGTCGGGTTGGTGAAGGCCAGCAGCGACGGCGCGTGCTTGAGGATGCCGCCGATGTAGTAGCGGGCCGTGTCCGACAGGCCGGCGTAGCCCTGCTCGTCGTAGAAGAGCGGCTCGCCGCCCGCCCACAGCGACTGGTGGACGTGCATGCCCGAGCCGTTGTCACCGAAGATCGGCTTCGGCATGAAGGTCGCGGTCTTGCCGTTGCGCCACGCGACGTTCTTCACGATGTACTTGAAGAGCTGGAGGTCGTCGGCGGCGGCGAGCAGCGTGTTGAACCTGTAGTTGATCTCGGCCTGGCCGGCGGTGCCCACCTCGTGGTGCTGGCGCTCGACCTTCAGGCCGGCCTTGGCCAGCTCCAGGGACATCTCGGCGCGCAGGTCGGCGAAGTGGTCGACCGGCGGGACCGGGAAGTAGCCGCCCTTGTAGCGGACCTTGTAACCGCGGTTGTCCTCCAGCGCACCGGTGTTCCAGGCGCCGGCCTCGGAGTCGATGTGGTAGAAGGACTCGTTCTCGGAGGTCTTGAAGCGGACGCTGTCGAAGACGTAGAACTCGGCCTCGGGACCGAAGTACGCGGTGTCCGCGATCCCGGTGGAGGCCAGGTACGCCTCGGCCTTCTTGGCCACGTTGCGCGGGTCGCGGGAGTACTGCTCGCCCGTGATCGGGTCGTGGATGAAGAAGTTGATGTTCAGCGTCTTGTCACGGCGGAACGGGTCGACCCGGGCGGTCGACAGGTCCGCGCGCAGCGACATGTCGGACTCGTGGATGGCCTGGAAGCCGCGGATCGACGATCCGTCGAACGCCAGCTCCTCGTCCGGGTCGAACGCCTCGGCAGGGATCGTGACGTGCTGCATCACACCCGGGAGGTCGCAGAACCGGACATCGATGAACTTGACGTCCTCGTCCGCGAGGTACTTCTTGGCGTCGTCGGCGTTCTGGAACATCCAGCTCCTCCTACTCCCGACCGTCCCGCCGGGGTGGTAGATCGTTCGTGTGGCCAGTGCGGGTGGCACACGCTCCCCTCGACCCTAGGGACGGGTCATTTCTCGGGCGTGACCCATTTGTTTCGCACAAGTTAACCGGGCCCTCTCCCACGGTAGCCCCGGCGCACCCCGCCGTCCTGTGGTCATATCCGGTCGCAGTACCGTGGACGGGTGGACAACAGGCAAGCAATCGGATCATGGCTCTCGGGGCCCCGCGCGGCCCTGGAGGACGCCGGTGCCGAGTTCGGCTACCGGGGCGAGCAGCTGGGGCTGCCGGAGAACGGACCGGGCTCGATCGCGGGCCCCGGCCGCAGGCTCGGCGCCCTCGCCGTGGACTGGGGGCTGTGCGTCCTGATCGCATACGGTCTGATCACCGAGGGCTACGAGGGCCAGGCGACCAGCAACTGGGCGCTGCTGGTCTTCCTCGTGCTGAGCGTCCTCACCGTCGGCACGGTCGGCTTCACCCCCGGCAAGCGTCTGTTCGGGCTGCGGGTGGTCGCCCTCGACACCGGCCGGATCCAGCCGCTGCGCGGGCTCGTGCGCTCGGTGCTGCTGTGCCTGGCCGTCCCCGCCCTCGTCTGGGACCGTGACGGCCGCGGACTGCACGACCGGCTGGCCCGCACGGTCGAGGTGCGGATCTGACAGCCGGTCCCGGGAGACGACGATCGGTCCGAAGACGACGATCGGTCCCGGGACGCGACGACGGGGGCGCCGGAATCACTTCCGGCGCCCCCGTCGTCGTATCGGGAAAGGCTGGGTCAGCGGCCCCTCGGTCCGCCGCCCTTCGGCAGCCTCATGCCCTTGGGCATCGGGCCCTTCGGCAGCGGCATGTTGCTCATCAGGTCGCCCAGGGCGCGCAGCCGGTCGTTGGTCGCGGTGACCTGCGGGCCGGTGAGCACGCGGGGCAGCTTGAGCATGGTCGTACGGACCTTCTTCAGCTCGACCTGGCCCTCGCCGGTGCCCACGATCAGGTCGTGCACCGGGACGTCCGCGACGATGCGGTTCATCTTCTTCTTCTCGGCGGCCAGCAGGCTCTTCACCCGGTTCGGGTTGCCCTCGGCGACCAGCACGATGCCGGCCTTGCCGACCGCCCGGTGCACCACGTCCTGGTTGCGGTTCATCGCCACCGCGGGGGTCGTCGTCCAGCCCCGGCCGATGTTGTCGAGCACGGCCGCGGCGGCGCCCGGCTGTCCCTCCATCTGCCCGAAGGCGGCCCGCTCGGCCCTGCGCCCGAAGACGATCGCCGTCGCGAGGAAGGCGAGCAGGAGGCCCAGGATGCCGAGATAGATGGGGTGCCCGATCAAGAAACCGATCGCGAGGAAGACACCGAAGGTGACGATTCCGACAGCCGCGAGTACAAGACCGATCTTCTTGTCGGCCCTGCGGGTCATCTTGTAGGTCAGGGCGATCTGCTTCAGTCGCCCGGGGTTCGCAGCGTCCGCTGCGGTTTCCTTCCTCGCCATGCCATGAAGTCTACGTGTCCCCGCGGGGGGCGGTAGGTCAGGGGCGGGTCGTCAGGGAGGGGGCGGCCAGGGTCTGGTCGAGGACGCGCTGTGCCTCGACCCGGTCCTTGGCGCGACGGCGGTCCTCCAGCACCGAGGTCCAGGCGTTGCGGCGGGCGGTGCGCTGGCCGCCGCTCATCAGCAGCGACTCGACGGCGCGCAGTGCGGTGGCGAAGGACGGGATGGCGGTGGCGCGGACGGGCGCGGCCTGCATGGTGGAGGTCTCCCTCGGTGCCGGCGGACAGGGGTGTACGTGCTGTGATTCCAGGCTCACTGACTGGTGTTACCAGGGCGTGACCGGCCGGTCAAACAGGCATGAAGCCTCGGTGGGAGGGTCCGGAACGCCGACGCGGCCCCGACCTGTGCCCTCATCTGCGAGGACGGTCGGGACCGCGTGGTCTCGGCCATTACCGGGTGGTAGGGCCTTGTGCGTGAATTCACACGCCGTCGGCGGTGTGCCGCCGGACGGCTCCGGGCGAGGTCAGACGGCCTGGGAGGCCACGTACGCGCCTCGCTTCTCGATCGCCATCCGGTAGAGGCGGCCGGCGCGGTACGAGGAGCGGACCAGCGGGCCGGACATCACACCGGAGAAGCCGATCTGCTCGGCCTCCTCCTTCAGCTCCACGAACTCCTGCGGCTTCACCCAGCGCTCCACGGGGTGGTGGCGCACGGAGGGCCGCAGGTACTGCGTGATGGTGACCAGCTCGCAGCCCGCGTCGTGCAGCTGCTTCAGCGCGTCGCTGACCTCCTCGCGGGTCTCGCCCATGCCGAGGATCAGGTTCGACTTGGTGACCAGGCCGTAGTCGCGGGCCTCGGTGATGACCTTCAGGGAGCGGTCGTAGCGGAAGCCGGGGCGGATCCGCTTGAAGATCCGGGGGACCGTCTCGACGTTGTGCGCGAACACCTCGGGGCGGGAGGAGAAGACCTCCTCCAACTGCTCGGGGACCGCGTTGAAGTCGGGGGCGAGCAGCTCGACCTTGGTGCGGCCCTCCGCGCGGCCGGCGGTCTGCGCGTGGATCTGGCGCACGGTCTCCGCGTACAGCCAGGCGCCGCCGTCCTCCAGGTCGTCGCGGGCGACGCCGGTGATGGTGGCGTAGTTCAGGTCCATGGTGACGACCGACTCGCCCACGCGGCGCGGCTCGTCACGGTCCAGCGCCTCGGGCCTGCCGGTGTCGATCTGGCAGAAGTCGCAGCGCCGGGTGCACTGGTCACCACCGATGAGGAAGGTCGCCTCGCGGTCCTCCCAGCACTCGTAGATGTTCGGACAGCCGGCTTCCTGGCAGACCGTGTGCAGCCCCTCGCTCTTGACGAGGTTCTGCATCTTGGAGTATTCGGGGCCCATTTTCGCCCGGGTCTTGATCCACTCGGGCTTGCGCTCGATGGGGGTCTGGCTGTTGCGGACCTCCAGGCGCAGCATCTTGCGTCCGTCGGGTGCGACTGCGGACACGACCGGCTCCCTAGCGATTGATTCTTCGGCGTGCTCAAGGGTACGCCCGTTGATTTGAAACCCGGTGTGGGTGCCGGGGCTGCCGCCCCGGCCCTGAACGGGCCTTGTCCCCGAACTCCGGACGGGCTGTTGTTACGCCGGTGCCTTCTCGACGACCCGGGGCTTCGGTTCCGCGTTCTCCAGGATGTCCCGGAGGTGGCGTTCCACCACGGGGAGCACCTCGGCGATCGTGATGTCGCGACCCAGCTCGTTCGCCAGGGAGGCGACGCCCGCGTCGCGGATGCCGCACGGGATGATCTTGTCGAACCACTTGTTGTCGGGGTTCACGTTCAGCGCGAAGCCGTGCATCGTGACGCCCTTGGCCACCCGGATGCCGATCGCGGCGATCTTGCGGTCCTCGCGGCGCTGGCCGGCGTTGGAGGGCGCGTACTCCGGGCCGTTGAGGCGGGGGTCGAACTCGTCGTCGGTGAGCCGGGGGTCGAAGTCCAGGGAGAGGCCGCCGAGCGCGGGGCGCCGCTCCACCGGGTCACCGAGGACCCAGACGCCGCTGCGGCCCTCGACCCGGGTGGTCTCCAGGCCGAACTCCGCGCAGGTGCGGATCAGGGCCTCCTCCAGGCGCCGGACGTGCGCGACCACGTCCACCGGGCGGGGCAGCTTCTGGATCGGGTAGCCCACGAGCTGACCGGGGCCGTGCCAGGTGATCTTGCCGCCGCGGTCCACGTCGATGACCGGGGTGCCGTCGAGGGGGCGCTCGCTCTCCGCGGTGCGCCGGCCGGCCGTGTAGACCGGGGGGTGCTCCAGGAGGATCACGGTGTCGGGCACCTCGTCGGCGAACCGTGCCGCGTGCACCCGGCGCTGCTCGTCCCAGGCCAGCCGGTAGTCCACGGCCTCGGCCCCGAAACCCATCCGCACGAACCGCAAATCGCTCACGGCAAAGCGCCTCCCTAGAAGGTCGTCAGGCACGAAACGCGCCCACGCCACTGTACGACCGTTCGAGCGGGGGGTGGTCAGGGGCCGGTCGGGGGCCGGCTGGAGGCCGGTCGGGGGCCGGCTGGAGGCCGGCCGAGGGGTCGGGCGGGGGGCCGGCCGAGGGGTCGGGCGGGGCGACTGTCAGCTTTCGGGCAATTCTCACACGATCGGATGAATGCCGGTCCAATTCTGCGATCGGGTGCTCACTCTCCGCTACATTCGCGCCGTCCGTGTGGCCATAAGGGCTGCTCACAGGCAATCCGGGCACCTCGCTCAGCCGGAAGGCAGGAGACCGCACCGCAGATGACGGAACGACCCGCGCAGCGCACCCCCAACCGACAGCTCGCCGCGCTCATCGCAGAAGCGGGGTTCTCCAACGCGGGACTCGCCCGTCGCGTGGACCAGCTCGGTCTCGAACACGGGCTCGACCTGAGATACGACAAGACGTCCGTCACCCGCTGGCTGCGCGGGCAGCAGCCTCGCGGTACGACGCCGGCACTGATCGCCGAGGTCTTCACCCGGCGTCTGGGCCGGCGGCTGACCGCGCAGGACCTGGGGCTGGACGCCTGCGCGCCGGTCTACGCGGGGCTGGAGTTCGCCGCCACCCCCGAGGAGGCCGTGGACATCGTCAGCGGGCTGTGGCGCAAGGACTCCGGCAGCCACGCCGAGCTGCGGAAGATCGCCTTCACCTCGGCGGGGCTGGTCGTGCCGAGCCGGGACTGGCTGATCGGGCGGGCGGACGAGAAGGTGGCCCGGGCGGAGCCGCCGGTACGGGTTCCGGCACAGGGCCGGCCGCCGTTCCGGCCGGCCGAACTGCTCGCGCGCCGGCGTGCCACGGCCGAACGCGGTCCGGGCCACCGGGTCACCGGAGGGGACATCGCGGCGCTGCGTTCGGTCGGCGAGCTGTTCCGCACGCTCGACGACGCGTACGGCGGCGGGCACGCCCGCCAGGCTCTCGTGCGGTACCTGGAGCACGAGTGCGAGCCGATGCTGCGCGGCACGTACGGCGAGCAGACCGGGCGCCGGCTGTTCGCGGCCGCCGCGGATCTGACGCGGCTGGCCGGGTGGACGTCGTACGACATCGCGGCGCACGGGCTCGCGCAGCGGTACTTCGTGCAGGCGCTGCGGCTGGCGCAGGCGGCGGGGGACCGGCCGTACGGCGCTTACGTCCTGGTCACCATGAGCCGGCAGGCCGTCTACCTCGGGCACGGGCGGGAGGCCGTGCAGCTCGCACGGGTCGCCCAGCAGGGGGCGGGCGGGTCCGGCCCGCCGGCCGTGCAGGCGCTGCTGCACGCGGCCGAGGCGCGGGGGCACGGGGTGCTGGGGGAGGTGCGGGCCTGCA
>NZ_NCTE01000220.1 GCF_002114215.1 Streptomyces sp. 13-12-16
GTGCCGGTGGCGGCGGGGCCCCGTGCGCCCGCCTCGGGCGCCGGGTGCGCGGAGGCGGCCCAGGGCGGCTGGGAGCCGAGGTCCGTCCGCGTCCGCGCGTACGCCTCCGTCCGGGGCGTCACGATCCGCGCCAGTTCGGCCTCCACCTCCCGCGCCGTCGCCCGCAGGTCCGGATCCTTGGTGAGCAGCCCTCGCAGCACCGGCTCCAGCGCGCCCGCCCGCACCGGTGGACGCGGGTCCTCCATGACCGCGGCGGTGACCGAGGCCAGCGGGGACTCCCGGTCGAAGGGACCGCGCCCCTCCACCGCGTGGTAGAGCGTGCAGCCCAGCGAGAACAGGTCGGCCGCGGGGGTGGGCGGACCGCCGGTGGCCCGCTCCGGCGCCAGGTAGCCCGCCGTGCCGACCAGCGCGGACGCCATCGTGTACCGCGTCTCCCCGGTGTCCGGCCGCACCGAGATGCCGTAGTCGGTGAGCAGCACCCGTCCGTACGGCGATCCGGTGCGGTCCGGTGCCAGCAGGATGTTCGCCGGTTTCACGTCCCGGTGCATCACGCCCCGCTCGTGCCCGGCGGTCAGCGCGTCCAGCACGGCCAGCCCGATCCGGGCGCACTCGGCGGGGGCGGGCGGACCGCTCCGGGCGAGCAGCTCCCGCAGATCGACGGCGCCCGCCACGTACTCCATGACGATCCACGGCAGCCCCTCGTGCTCCAGCACGTCGTGCACGGTCACCACATGGGGGTGACCGCGCAGACCGGCCGCGTGCCGGGCCTCGGCGCGCGCCCGGGCGACCCGGGCCTCCCGCTCCTGGCCGGGCTCGGCCGGGTCGCCGAACACGATCTCCTTCAGCGCGACCTCGCACGCGAGTCGCTGGTCGTGGGCGAGCCAGACGTGCCCCATGCCGCCGCTGCCCAGCCGGCGCAGCAGCAGATAGCGGCCGGCGATGACCCGGCCCACTCCCGACGTCGGTGATGAGGACATCCGGTCACTCCCGGGTCCGGCGGGGGCGCTCGGCGGGGGCGCTCGTGGTGGGTGCTTCGGGGGTGGCGGGCGCGCTCGTGGCCGGAGCGCCGCTCGCGGGTCCGCCGGTGGGCGGCGGGGGAGTGGTGCGGGGAGGCGCGGAGGTGGTCCCGGGGGTTTCCGGAGGCGCGGAGCGCGTGGAGGGCGGTGGGCCGGACGGGATGCCCGGCGGAGGCGGCGGTGCCGAGTCGGCCGGCGTGGACGGGGCTTTTGGCGTCCCGCTCGGCGACGCCGGCCGCTCGGACCTCGACGGGCCGGAGGACGGCGCGGATGGCGAGGACGGGGATGAGGGGGAGGACGGCGAGGACGGGGATGCGGGACTCGTCGTCGGCCGCGACGACTCCGGGTCCGGGGGAGTGGTCCCGCCACCGGCCGGACTCCGGTCCTTCACCACGCTCAGCGTGACGTGCGTCCCGAACCGCAGCTCGGCCCCGGCGGCCGGATCGGACGCCGTGACCCGTGCACCGTCCGGCGGCACGCCCTCCCCGTCGTACGCGACCGCCAGCCCCCGTCCGGCCAGCCGTCGGCCCGCCTCACCGAACGTGGTGCCGATGAGGGACGGCACCGCCTGCCGCCTCCTCGTGTCGAAGGCGGTGTCCTCCTCGCCCGTCGTCCCCACGGGACGCTCGATGCCCCGGTCGGGGTCCTCCACGTCGACGAGGGCGATCCGCTCCAGTTCGTGGGACGCGGGCCGTACGACCACGACCTCGGAACGGTCGTACCCCTTCCACTGTTCGTTTCCGTCGTCGAACGAGACGGAAATCCTGTTCTTGTCCCCCTCGAAGGGCCGCAGCGGATTTCCGCACGAGCACTTCACCGCCGGCGTCCCCTGCTCGTCGACCAGAATCGCGATTCCCGCCTGAAGCAGTGCGTCGAAGGGAACAGCTTTTCCCTTTTCGTAGTCGTGGTTCCGCACCAGAGTGTCGTGACGCAGGAGAACGGGGGTGAGCCCGTCGAGATACTCCGGTATCCCGTCCGTACGGAGATCCAGCGCCCCGGCCCAGGCACGTGCCTTGCGGTCGTTGCGCGGCTCGGCGAGATACCGCTTCAAATGCTCGACGTCGCAGATCGCCGCCTCGTCGGTGCCCCCGTACAGACCGGGCGTGTCCCCCTGCTGAAGGCCGCCGTGAGCGGGCCGCGACCGCACGTCGGCGTCCCGCCCGAGTCCACTGCGCTCGTCGAAGAACGGCGCCAGGGAGGCGGCCCCCGCGGCCACCGCCTTCACGTCGAACAAAGGTGCGCTCGAATCGCACCCACTGGCGAAAAGAAGTAATAACGACAGGACGGCGATCTTCCGAACCACCGCTTTCCCCGCCCTGAGCGTGAACGCGCGAAGTGCCATCACCGCTCCCCCCTGCGGTTCCCCCGACGCATTCATGCTACCGGTGGAAAATCCCCGTTCAAGGGGACCGGGGAGACGGTGAACTCAGTTCCCGCGTGCGTTCAGTGAGGCCAGGTAGGCGTTGTACGCCTCGAGTTCCTTGTCCCCGTCCCGGTCGGCGGCACGGTCCTCGCGCCTGGCCTGCCGCTGGTCCGAGGCGTACCACTGGAACAGCAGCGCGAGCAGCACCAGCACGGAGGGGACCTCACTGAACGCCCAGGCGATACCGCCGGCCGCGTTCTGGTCCGACAGCGCGTCGACGGCGAGCGAGCCGGGCGGGTTCTCGAAGGTCGTGACCATCGGCGTCGACGCCATCATCAGCGCGATGCCGAAGAACGCGTGGAACGGCATGCCCGCGAACAGCTCCAGCATCCGCATCAGATACCCCGGCCGGTGCGGCCCCGGGTCCACCCCCATGATCGGCCAGAAGAAGACCAGGCCGACGGCGAGGAAGTGCACCATCATCGCGATGTGCCCCACCTTGGAGCCCATCAGGAAGTCGAACAGCGGGGTGAAGTACAGGCCGTACAGGCTCGCGATGAACAGGGGGATGGTGAACACCGGGTGGGTGACGACCCGCATGTAGCGGCTGTGCAGCAGCATCAGCAGCAGCTCGCGCGGCCCCTTCCGGCCCCGCCCGGCCGGCGGCAGCGCGCGCAGGGCCAGGGTGATCGGGGCGCCGAGCAGGATCAGGATCGGCGACACCATGCTGATCACCATGTGCTGCACCATGTGCACGCTGAACATGACCATGCCGTAGTCGTTCAGCCTGGTGCACATCATGAGCCCGATGCTCAGCACACCGACGACGAACGCGACGGTCCGCCCCACCGGCCACTTGTCACCGCGCCGCACCAGCCGGGCCACACCCCAGCCGTACAGCGCCAGCCCCAGCAGGCAGGCGACGAGGAAGAAGGGGTCCGCCGACCAGCCGAGCCCTCGCCCCAGCGTGAACGGCGGCAGATCCATGGTCATGCCGTGCCCGCCGTGATCCATCCACCGGCTCCTGTTTCGTGGGGGTTGTACGCAGTCTGTCCGCACCAGAGTAGAACCGCCCCCGGCGACTCATGTCACCGGGGGCGGTGGAGCGCCCCGAAGGGGCGCGGGGCCGTATCGACGTGCGGCTCCGCGGCGTGGGCGCGATCAACCACTCACGGCCCGCGCTCCGCGACTCACCTCACGGACCGGGCCGGACCCTGCACTCAGAGAACACACTCCGCTTCCGCGTAGCGTTCCTCCGGCACCGTCTTCAGCGTCTCGACCGCCTCGGCGAGCGGGACCATCACGATGTCCGTCCCCCGCAGCGCGGTCATCCGTCCGAACTCCCCCCGGTGCACCGCCTCCACCGCGTGCCACCCGAACCGCGTGGCCAGCACCCGGTCGTACGCCGTGGGCGTCCCCCCGCGCTGCACATGCCCGAGGATCACCGGCCGCGCCTCCTTGCCGAGCCGAGACTCCAGCTCCAGGGAGAGCTGCCGCGCGATGCCGGCGAACCGCTCGTGGCCGTAGACGTCCTTGCCGCCCTCGTCGAAGTCCATGGTCCCGGCCTTCGGCTTGGCCCCCTCCGCGGCGACCACGATCGCGAACCGCTTGCCGGCCGAGAACCGCGCGCCGACCTTCGCGGTCAGCTCGTCGATGTCGAAGGGCCGTTCGGGTACGACGACGGCGTGCGCGCCGGCCGCCATGCCGGAGTGCAGCGCGATCCAGCCCGTGTGCCGGCCCATGACCTCGACGATCAGCACCCGCTGGTGCGACTCGGCGGTGGTCTTCAGCCGGTCCAGGGCCTCGGTCGCCACGCCGACGGCCGTGTCGAAGCCGAAGGTGACGTCGGTGACGGCGATGTCGTTGTCGATGGTCTTCGGCACGCCCACTATCGGCAGGCCGTTGTCCGACAGCAGCCGGGCCGCCTTCAGCGTGCCCTCACCGCCGATCGGGATGATCGCGTCGAGGCCGAGCTCCCGGACGTGCCCCTTGGCCCGCTCCACGCCGTCCCGCAGATGCTCGGGACGGACCCGGGAGGAGCCGAGGATGGTGCCGCCGCGGGTGAGGATGCCGCTCACGGCGTCGAGGTCGAGCTTGAGGTAGTCGCACTCCAGGAGGCCCTTCCAGCCGTCCCGGAAGCCGATGACCTCGTCGCCGTGGTCGACGACGGCACGGTGCACGACGGACCGGATGACGGCGTTCAGGCCGGGGCAGTCGCCGCCGGACGTGAGGACACCAATGCGCATAGCCCGAAACAACCTTCTCGAAGTGGGCCGGGACCGGACCGCGTTGTCCGGCTCGATCTCCGCCACCCTAGCCGCTCCGGGGGGCGGGGCCGCACCTGGCGTCCGCCTGCTGGACGACCCCGCTCACCTGTGCGGACCAGCCGCCAGACGGGCCGGTCGCGCCGGGGTGACAGGGGGCCGTCCGCAGGCGGACGGAGACTCACGCGGGCTGCTGCTGCGCCGCCGCGATGCGCTCGCCGCGCAGCGCCTCGTACCAGCGGTCGTCGGTCGGCGGCAGCGCGTTGACGTCGAGCGCCAGCTTCAGCAGCAGGTCCGCGATCTGCGGGTTGCGGGCCAGCACCGGACCGTGCATGTACGTGCCGAAGACGGTCTCGTTGAACGCGCCCTCCGTGCCGTCCCCGGTGCCGTTGCCGTTGCCGAAGCGCACCTGGGCGAGCGGGCGGGCCGAGGGACCCAGGTGGGTGACGCCCTGGTGGTTCTCGAACCCGGTCAGCGGGGGCAGGCCCAGCTGCGGGTTGACGTCCCCCAGCACGTCGCCCACGCACCGGGCACCCTCACCGCGTACCGAGACCACGTCGAGCAGGCCGAGACCGGGCTCGCGCTGGCCGAGGTCGTTGATGAACTCGTGGCCGAGGATCTGGTAGCCGGCGCAGACCGAGAAGACGATCGCGCCGTTCCCCACCGCCCGCTGCAGACCGCCGTCCCGGCGCAGCCGCTCGGCGGCCAGCCGCTGCGGACGGTCCTCGCCGCCGCCGATCAGGTAGATGTCACCGGAGGTCGGGATCGGCTGGTCGCTGCGCACGTCGAGCCGCGCCACGTCCAGGCCGCGCTGCCGCGCCCGGCGCTCCACGACGAGGACGTTGCCCTGGTCGCCGTAGGTGCTGAGCAGGTCCGGGTAGATCCACACGACCCGCAGCTGGTTGTCGCTCACTTCAAGTCCCCTGGGGTGTCGTTGTCAGTTGCCGACGCGGCGGCGCAGGTCCTGGAACGCGGTGTAGTTGGCGATGACCTCGATCCGGCCCGGCGGGCACAGCTGCACCGCCTGGTCGAGGTTCTCGCAGACCTGGAACTGCTGGTTCGCGACCTCCAGGCGCACCGCGAGGTCCAGCTTCCGGTCGCCGATGACGCAGATCGGGTGGCCGGTCAGCCGGGTGTAGTCGACGTCCCACAGCCAGGAGGTGTCGGTGCCGTCGGCGCCGCGCGCGTTCACCGAGAGGATCACCGGGGTGGGCGGCGGGTCGATCAGCGAGAACGTCTCCAGCCAGCCCGCGGGGTTCTTGGCGAGCAGCAGCCGCAGATCACGGCCCTCGAACTGGACCACGTCGTAGCGGCCGGCCACGGCCTGCACCTGGTACATGCGCTCCAGGGCGACCTGCGGCGGCACCCCGAAGACGGCGGCGACGGCCGCGGAGCTCGCGGCGTTGGCCTTGTTGGCGCGGCCCGGCAGCTGGAGGTGGATCGGCCAGGCGGAGCCGTGCGGGTCGAGCACGTGGTCGCCGGAGAGCGCCCAGCTCGGCGTCGGCCGGCGGAAGCCGCACTCGCTGCAGAACCAGTCGTCGCCCGGGCGCTGCATCACACCGCCGCAGGACGGGCAGGACCAGGCGTCGTCCTTCCACATCTGGCCGGCGGCGACCCAGATCACGTTGGGGGAGGAGGACGCGGCCCACACCACCAGCGGGTCGTCGGCGTTGGCGACGATCACGGCCTTGGAGCCGGCCAGGCCCTCGCGCCAGTTCTCCGCGAGCATCCGCGTCTCGGCGGCGCGGTCGAGCTGGTCGCGGGAGAGGTTGAGCAGTGCGATGCACTTGGGGTCGGTGTCCCGGGCGACGCCCGCGAGGTACTTCTCGTCGACCTCGATGACGCCGAACCTGGCGTCCGAGCCGCCGGCCAGCGCCGAGGTGATGCCGGCCGGCATGTTGGCGCCGAGCGCGTTGGAGACGACCGGGCCGGCGGCCTTGAGGGCCTCGGCGATGAGCCGGGTGGTGGTGGTCTTGCCGTTGGTCGCCGAGACCAGGGTCACGTCCAGGTGCTGCGCGAGCCGGGCGAGGAGATCGGGGTCGAGTTTGAGTGCCACCCGGCCGCCGATCACCGAACCGCTGCCGCGCCCGGCGGCGCGGGATGCCGCTGCGACCGCCTTGCCGGCGGTCACGGCCAGCTTGGCCCGCGGCGTGAGCGGGTCCGAGTTGCCTGCCATCAGTTCTCGATCCTCCTTGCGTACGCGCCGCGTCTGTGCCTGACGGCCACGTGGTGAGACCTCAGCCTATCGAGATCCGTTCGCACTCCAGAACCGCGGCACCATCGTGAGACGGGCGTTGCTGGGAGGACCGTACTCTGACGGGCATGCGACAAGGCTCCATCCCCGGCGTCCACGGACGTGTACGGCCCCTCACCCTGCTCGGCGACCCGGTGCTGCACGCGCCCTGCCGGGAGGTCACCGGCTTCGGTCCGGAACTCGCACGCCTGGTGGACGACTTGTTCGCCACGATGTACGCGGCGCAGGGCGTGGGCCTGGCCGCCAACCAGATCGGCGAGCCGCTCAGGGTGTTCGTCTACGACTGTCCGGACGACGAGGACGTCCGGCACCTGGGTCACGTGGTGAACCCGCGGCTGGTGGAGACGGACGGGGTGGTGGTGCGCGGCCCCGAGGGCTGTCTGTCCCTGCCCGGCCTGGAGGCGGGGACGGAGCGGTACGACCACGCGGTCGTCGAGGGCTTCACGGTGGCCGGCGAGCCGGTCACCGTCCACGGCACGGGTTTCTTCGCCCGGTGCCTGCAGCACGAGTGCGACCATCTGGAGGGCCGGATCTACGCCGACCGCCTGACGGGCCGGCGCCACCGGAAACTGATGCGCCAGGTGGCCCGGGCCTCCTGGCGCAGGGCGGACTGAACGCCTCGGGGACGCGGGGCCGCGTCGGGGCGCGGCTCCGCCGCGCGGGTGCGACCGGCCGCACACGACCCCCGCACGACCTGTGAGGATCAGAACCCCGGCCCCCCGACCTTGTCCCCCGCCGCCGCGAGGCGCCCCCACAGCAGATCGGCCAGACTGCGCACCAACTCCGCCCGTGAGCAGGGCCGTTCGCCCAGCCACCAGTCGCCGGCCGCGTGCATCATGCCGACGATGCCGTGCCCCCACACCCGGGCCAGCCGCTGACCGTCCGGCCCGAGGTCCAGCCGTTCCCCGATGACCTGGGCCAGCTCCTCGCCCATCCGGCGCAGCAGCGGCGCCGAGTGCTTGCCGACGTCGAAGCCCTGGTCGCTCTGCGACTCCTCCGCCGGGTGCATCAGGAACCGGTACACCTGGGGCCGTGCCTCGATCGCCGAGAGGTAGGTGTCCAGGGTGGCCTCGACCCGTTCGCGCCGGTCCGCCGGGGCGTCCAGGGCGGCCCGCAGCGAGTCCAGCAGTGCGTCGGTGTGCCGTTTGGCCAGGGCGGCGTAGAGTCCTCCCTTGTCACCGAAGTGCCGGTAGAGGATCGGCTTGGTGATGCCCGCCTCGGCGGCGATCGCGTTCATCGAGGCCCCCGGGCCGTCGCGCAGCACCACCCGGTCGGCGGCCTCCAGCAGTTCGCGCCGGCGTCGGTCGGCGGACCGCTGCTGATCGGTCCGCTGCGTGGTGTTCATGAGCTCTCCCCACCCGTGCTGATTCGGTGACGCCTGCGCAAACTAACACTGAAGGCGATCCGGTCATCGAACGGGATGCCGACCGGCCCTGGGGAGTTGACTTTCCCTACCCACCGGTAACAGACTCGAGGTTACCGCAAGTAACACGCACATGCGTCGCCGCTGGAGGGGACATGGCCGAGTTCACCATGGAGCTCAACGACGAACAGAAGGAGGTGCGGGACTGGCTGCACGGCTTCGCCGCCGATGTGATCCGCCCCGCGGCCGCCGAATGGGACGAGCGTGAGGAGACCCCCTGGCCGGTCATCCAGGAGGCCGCCAAGGTCGGCATCTACTCCCTGGACTTCTACGCCCAGCAGTACTTCGACGCGACCGGCCTCGGCATCCCCATGGCCATGGAGGAGCTCTTCTGGGGCGACGCCGGCATCGCCCTGTCGATCGTCGGCACCGGCCTGGCCGCCGTCGGCGTCCTCGCCAACGGCACCGAGGAGCAGATCGGCACCTGGATCCCCCAGATGTACGGCGACGCCAACGACGTCAAGGTCGCCGCGTTCTGCTCCTCCGAGCCCGACGCCGGCTCCGACGTGGCCTCGATGCGCACCCGCGCGGTGTACGACGAGGCCAAGGACGAGTGGGTGATCAACGGCACCAAGACCTGGGCGACCAACGGCGGCATCGCCAACGTGCACGTCGTGGTCGCGGTCGTCGACCCGGACCTCGGCTCCAAGGGCCACGCCTCCTTCATCATCCCGCCCGGCACCCCCGGCTGCTCCCAGGGCCAGAAGTTCAAGAAGCACGGCATCCGCGCCTCGCACACCGCCGAGGTCATCCTGGACGACGTGCGCGTCCCCGGCTCCTGCCTGCTCGGGGGCAAGGAGAAGCTGGACGAGCGCCTCGCCCGCGCCCGCGAGAAGGCGAAGCAGGGCGGTGAGCGCGTGAAGAACGCCGCGATGGCCACCTTCGAGGCCTCCCGCCCCGCCGTCGGCGCCATGGCGGTGGGCACCGCCCGCGCGGCGTACGAGGTCGCCCTCGACTACGCGACCACGCGCGAGCAGTTCGGCCGTCCGATCATCGACAACCAGGGCGTCGCCTTCCAGCTCGCCGACATGCGCACCCAGATCGACGCCGCCCGCCTGCTGGTGTGGCGCGCCTCCTGGATGGCGATCAACGGCAAGCCGTTCACGGCGGCCGAGGGCTCGATGTCCAAGCTGTTCGCCAGCGAGACGGCCAAGAAGGTCACCGCCCAGGCCATACAGATCCTCGGCGGCAACGGCTACACCCGCGAGTACCCGGTGGAGCGCATGCACCGCGACGCAGCGATCTACACCATCTTCGAGGGCACGAGCGAGATCCAGCGCCTGGTGATCGCCCGCACCCTGTCGGGCATGCCCATCCGCTGAGGCCGGCCACCCGGACGACCCGGCGGTGCGGACGGCACCGCCGGGTTACCCCTGCCCCGCTCCCGGGAAAGGCTCGTGCGTGACCGACGCGACGGAGGACGCGATGACCCGCACCGCCCGGGAACTGCTGGAGACGACCACCGGGGAACTCGCCCCCGACCCGGGGTCCAACCCCCTGGTCCCCCTGATCGCCCGCGGCGAGGCCGACCGGGCCGTCCTGGCCGCGCTCGCCCTGGAACAGCGCCGGGTGATCCCGGCGGACCGCCGTGCCTTCCTGCACCTGGCGGAACGGGCCGACCCGAAGTCGGCCGCGTACTTCACCGCCCTGGCCGAGGGCGAGAACCTGGCGGCGGAACACCTGGAGGCGTTCACGACCGCGTGCGGCGTGGACGAGACCCGGGCGAACGCGTACGCCCCCCTGCCGGGCTGCCAGTCCTACCCCGCGTACGTCGCCTGGCTGGCCCTCAACGCGAACCCGTCCGACGCGGTCCTGGCCCTGACGGCGAACTTCTCGGCCTGGGGCGGCTACTGCGCGACGATCGCGAAGGCCCTGCGCACCCACTACGGCTTCACGGACGGGTCCTGCGCCTTCTTCGACTTCTTCGCGGAGCCGTCCCCCGACCTGGACCGCATGGCCACCGAGGCGGTCCGGTCAGCTCTGGACGAGGGCCGCCTGGACGAGAACCGCGCCCACGAGCACGCCCGCCTGCTCCAGGCGTACGAGGCGATGTTCTGGACGGCGTTGGCGCGGCACGCCTGAAGGGGCGCGGGGCCGTTTCGACGTGCGGCCCCACCGCGTGGGCGCGATCGGCCACGACGCACCCGCGCCCGGCTATGACGCGCCCCCACTGCTGTGGGCGATGCACGCGACGTCGATCCGGTCGGCGAGCTTCGCGAGCTCGATGGTCAACGCGGCCACCGTGTCCTCGTCGAGCCCGTCCTCCCCCGCCTCGACGAGCCGGACCCACCGCCCACCCACCGTACGCAGCAGCTTGCTGACATCGGCGGCGGAAACCTGGAGGGTCCCGCGGTCGTCGACGATCAGAGGCAGAGTCACTTCGCGGTTCACAGTCGGGATCGTAACCGCGCGGACATCACGCACCCTGCCAAACCGTGGTGATGTTGCAGAACTCGCGGATTCCGTGCCCGGACAGCTCACGCCCGTACCCCGACCGCTTCACCCCGCCGAACGGGAACGCCGGATGGGACGCCGTCATCCCGTTCACGTACACACTGCCAGCCTCCAGATCCCGTACGAACCGGTCGACCTCGGCCTCGTCGCGGGTCCAGACGTTGGAACTCAGCCCGAAGTCGGTGTCGTTGGCGATCAGGACCGCCTCGTCGATGTCCGCCGCGCGGTACAGCGTGGCGACCGGGCCGAAGGCCTCCTCGCGGTGGATGCGCATCTCCCGGCCGATGCCGGCCAGGACGGTCGGCGGGTAGAACCAGCCGGGTCCGTCGGGGCGCTCGCCGCCGCACAGCACGGTGGCGCCCGCGCGTACGGCGTCGCCGACCAGTTCCTCCAGGTCGCTGCGGCCCTTCTCGCTGGAGAGGGGGCCGACGTCGGTCTCCTCGTCCATCGGGTCGCCGACCTTCAGCGCCTTCATGCCCGCGACGAAGCGTTCGGCGAAAGCGTCGTAGACGTCCGTGTGCACGATGAACCGCTTGGCGGCGATGCAGGACTGCCCCGTGTTCTGCGTCCGCGCGGTGACCGCGATCTCGGCGGCCCGGTCCAGGTCGGCGGAGGGCATGACCACGTACGGGTCGCTGCCGCCCAGCTCCAGCACCGTCTTCTTGATCATCTCCCCGGCGGTGGAGGCGACCGCGCGGCCCGCGGGCTCGCTGCCGGTGAGGGTGGCCGCCTTCACCCGCTCGTCCCGCAGGATGTCGTCGACCGCGGCGGAGCCGATGAGCAGGGTCTGGAAGCAGCCCTCGGTGAAGCCCGCGCGGTGGAACAGGTCCTCCAGGTACAGGGCGGTCTGCGGCACGTTCGAGGCGTGCTTGAGCAGGCCCACGTTGCCCGCCATCAGCGCGGGCGCGGCGAACCGCACCACCTGCCACAGCGGGAAGTTCCACGGCATCACGGCGAGCACCGGGCCGAGCGGCCGGTAGCGCACCAGGACCCGGGAGGCGCCGGAGTCCTTCACGTCGGAGGCGTCGGGCTCCTCGTCGGCGAGGAGTTCCGCCGCGTGGTCGGCGTACCAGTGCATCGCCTTGGCGCACTTCGCGGCCTCCGCGCGGGCCTGCCTGACCGGCTTGCCCATCTCCGTGGTGATCACCCGGCCGATGGACTCCTGGTCCTCGTCGAGGATCTCGGCGGCCCGGTGCATCAGACGGGCACGCTCCTCGAAGGTCGTCGTCCGGTACGTCCGGAACGTGGCCTCCGCGAGCTGGATCCGGTGCCCGATCTCCTCCTCGTCCATGGGGTGGTACGTCTTGACCGTCTCGCCGTTCGCCGGGTTCACCGTGGCGATGTGCATCGCTGACCTCCCTGGGGCGGGCTGTGCTTCTCGACCTTCCCGCGCGGTGGTGGGCGGCGCAACGCGGGAGGTCTCCTCAGGGCGAGTGCTCCGCCAGGCGGTCGAGAAACGCGGTCTGCGCGCCGACGATCACCTCGCGGGCCCGGTCCAGGGGGAACCACGCCACCCGGTCCAGCTCCGGGAACTCCCGGACCCGCCCCGACCTCGGCGGCCACTCCATCTCGAACGTGCCGGGGACGACCGTCACCGGGTCGAGGTCGGCCTCGACCGCCCAGGCCGTGACGGTCTTCCCGCCGGACTGCCGGACCTCCCCGAGCGGCAGCGCCTCCCCGTCCGGCGGCGGCAGCCCCAGCTCCTCCCGGAACTCGCGCCGCGCCGCCTCCCAGGCCGGCTCGCCGGGGTCGTACTCGCCCTTCGGCACGGTCCACGCCCCGGTCTCCCGCCGGGCGAAGAACGGGCCACCCATATGACCGAGCAACACCTCGACGCCCTGACCGGTGCGCCGGAACAACAGCAGCCCGGCGCTCCGGGCGCCCCTCACGGCCGTACCCCGGGGTGTGCGGCGAGCAGGGCCTCGACCGTGTCCGCCTCCTCGGGGTGCTTGTCCTCGCGGTAGCGGATCACGCGGGCGAACCGGAGGGCGACGCCGGCCGGGTAGCGGGTGGAGCGCTGGAGGCCGTCGTAGGCGATCTCCACGACGAGTTCGGGGCGCACCGTCACGACGTGTCCGCTCTCGTCGACCGCCAGCTCCCGCAGCCGCTCGGTCTGCCAGGCCAGCATCGTGTCGGTCAGGCCCTTGAAGGTCTTGCCGAGCATGGCGAAGCCGCCGTCGGCGGTGCGGGCGCCCAGGTGCAGGTTGGAGAGCTTCCCGGTGCGGCGGCCGTGGCCCCACTCGGCGGCCAGCACCACCAGGTCGAGCGTGTGGACGGGCTTGACCTTCAGCCAGGACGCGCCGCGCCGGCCCGCGCTGTAGGGGGCGTCCAGGCCCTTGGCCACGACGCCCTCGTGGCCGCGCTCCAGCGTCTCGGCGAGGAACCCCTCCGCCGCGCCCAGGTCCCCGGGCCCCGACACCAGGGTGCGCCGCACCCGCATGGGCTCCGGAACCAGCCGGGCCAGCTCCGCGTGGCGCTCGGTGAACGGCAGGTCCAGCAGATCGCGGCCGTCGACGGAGAGCGCGTCGAAGAAGACGGGGGAGACGGGGACCTCCCGTGCGGCCGTGGTCACGTCCACCCGGGAGCCGACCCGTCCGGCGGTCTCCTGGAACGAGCGGGGGCGGCCGTCCTCGCCGAAGGAGATGACCTCCCCGTCCAGGATGAACCGGTCGCCCCGCAACCCCCGTGCCGCCGCCGTCACTTCCGGCAGCCGGCTCGTGATGTCGTCGAGGGTGCGGGTGTGCACGCGCACGGTGTCCCCGTCGCGGTGCACCTGGACGCGGATGCCGTCCAGCTTCTCCTCGACCGCGCAGGCCCCCAGCTTCTCCACCGCCTCCGCGACCGAGGAGGCGCTGTGCGCCAGCATCGGCAGCACCGGCCGGCCCACGGTCAGCCGGAACCGCTCCAGCGCCCCGGGGCCGTCCGCCAGCAGCGCCTCGGCCACCGACTGGAGCGAACCGGCCAGCATCACCGCCCGCCGCACACCGTCCGGCGGCGCCCCCGTCGCCCGCGCCAGCCCCTCCACCGCGACCGCGTCCAGGGCGCCCTGCCGGACCTCGCCGGTGAGCAGCCCGGACAGGAACCGCTGCTCGTCCTCGGTGGACGCGCCCAACAGCTCGCCGACCAGGCGGGCCCGCTCGGCCTGCGATCCCGGACCGGACACCTCGCCGAGCGCGGTGAGCAGCGCGTCGACCTCGCGCACCGTCAGGGACGGCTCGGCGGCGGGGGCGACCGGACGGCTCAGCACCTTCCAGCCGACCCCGATGCGGCCCTGCGGCAGCCGGCCGGCCAGATAGGGGATGACGACCGGCACGTCGTCCGCCTCCGCCTCCCGGAACAGTCCGGCGAGCAGATCGATCTTCCGGGACCGCGCCGAGGCGGCGGCGACCTCCTGGGACACACGGGCCAGCCGGGACAGCAGCATGCAGTCATAGTGCTCCGGAGACGGGCGCTCCACACCCCGGCCGTCCGGCGGCTACCCGTTCACCGCGGCGTCCAGGCCGGTCATCAGGAGGTCCCCGACGATCGCGGCCGCCGCGCGGTAGCCGCCGCTCGCCGCGTGCACCACCTGCTCGGCGAAGCCGATCGCGTTGCCCGCCGCCCACACCCCGGGCACCGTGGTCAGGCCGGTCGGGTCGATCACCGGGTACGTGCCGAACGGGGTCTCGTTCATCTCGGCGCCCAGCGCCTCCAGCAAGGACGTCTGCGGCGCCGGGCGCGGCCCGACGAAGAGCACGGAGCGGGCGTGGGTGGTGCCGTCGGCCAGCCGCACCCCGGTGAGCCGGTCGTCCTCGACCACCAGCTCCGCGACCTCACCGGGCACCACCTCGACCCCGGCGGCGGCCAGCCGGCGCAGGTCCGGGTCGGACAGTTCCTCCTCGGCGACCTCGTGCAGGAAGAAGATGACGTCCTTCGACCACTGGGACACCATCAGCGCCTGGTGCACGCTCATCGCGCTCGACGCGAGCACACCGAACGGCTCGTCGCGCACCTCCCAGCCGTGGCAGAACGGGCAGTGCAGCACGTCCCGCCCGAACCGCTCGGCGACCCCGGGAACCGCCGGCATCCCGTCCTTCAGCCCGGTGGCGACGACCAGCCGCCGGGCCCGTACGGCCGGTCCCGCGTCGAGCACGACGGTGAAGTCCCCGCCCCCGTCCCGGGTGACGTCCGTGACCCGGTCCCGGACGAGCTCCACGCCGTAGCGCGCGATCTCCTCCCGGCCCAGCGCCAGGAACTCGGCCGGTGCCATCCCGTCCCGGGACAGATAGCCCTGCATGTGCGACGAGGGCGCGTTGCGCGGTTCGCCCGCGTCGACGACCAGGGTGCGGCGCCGGGCCCGGCCGAGCACCAGTGCGGCGGAGAGTCCCGCCGCCCCGCCTCCGACGACGACCACGTCGTACGTCCCGCTTCCGAATGTCTCGTTCATCGTGACCACCTCCACCACGACGGTCGCCCGGACACTGCCGCATTGACAAACGACTTTGCCGAACCTGCAATACCGGTATGACTACGGACGACGTTCTCGCGGAAGTGGGCCCCCGGCTGCGGCGGATCAGGAAGGAGCGGGAGGTGACCCTCGCGGCGCTGTCCGAGGCGACCGGCATCTCCGTGAGCACCCTCTCCCGGCTGGAGTCCGGCCTGCGCAAGCCCAGTCTGGAACTGCTGCTGCCGATAGCGCAGGCCCACCAGGTGCCGCTGGACGAACTGGTCGGCGCGCCGCCGGTCGGCGATCCGCGCATCCGGGCCTCCGAGCCGATCGTGCGCTACGGCCGCACCCACTGGCCGCTCACCCGCCAGCCCGGCGGCCTCCAGGCGTACAAGGTGCTGGAGCCGAAGCGGCGGCTGGAACCGGAACCGCGCACCCACGAGGGCTACGAGTGGCTGTACGTGCTGTCCGGGAGGCTGCGGCTGGTGCTCGGCGAGCACGACGTGGTGCTGGCGGCGGGGGAGGCGGCCGAGTTCGACACGCGGGTGCCGCACTGGTTCGGGTCGACGGGGGAGGGGCCCGTGGAGTTCCTCAGCCTGTTCGGGCCGCAGGGGGAGCGGATGCACGTACGGGCGCGGCCCAAGCGGGGGTGACGGACGGGACCGTTCCCTATCCGGTGCCCCTTCCTGGCGTCTCTTCCCGGTGTCCCTTCCCAGGGGGCAAGCGACCGCTTAGTATGCGGTGGACCCGGTCAGGCGAACACGACGTTCACGCTCCCGTGGAGGCCCCGCATGCAGGCATGGCAAGTGCACGAGCTCGGCGAGCCGGGCGAGGTGATGCGTCTCGCGGAGGTGGCGCGGCCGGCGCCCGCTGACGGGCAGGTCCTGCTGAAGGTGCGCGCCGCCAACGTCAACTTCCCGGACGCGCTGATGTGCCGGGGCCAGTACCAGGTCAGGCCGCCGCTGCCGTTCACCCCGGGCGTGGAGATCTGCGGCGAGACCGAGGACGGGCGCCGCGTGATCGCCAACCCCGCGCTGCCGTACGGCGGCTTCGCCGAGTACGCCGTCGCGGACGCCGCCGCGCTGCTGCCCGCGCCGGACGCGCTGGACGACGCCGAGGCCGCCGCCCTGCACATCGGCTACCAGACCGGCTGGTTCGGCCTGCACCGCAGGGCCGGTCTGGAGGCCGGCGAGACCCTGCTCGTGCACGCCGCCGCGGGAGGCGTCGGCAGCGCGGCCGTGCAGCTCG
>NZ_NCTE01000221.1 GCF_002114215.1 Streptomyces sp. 13-12-16
CGCGGCCGGCCTCGAGCCGGCATGGGCGAGGGCCCGTCGTCGGCCTCACCGCCGGGGCGGGCGGAGAGGAGACGACGGGCCCCATGGCCCGCACGCCGTTGTACGGGCCTCGCCGGTGTGTTCCGCGGCCGGTCGTGGCGTGACGATCGCTGGTCAGGGCATCCCCATCCCGACCGGCCGCGGGGTCTGTGCGGGCGTCAGCCCAGGCGCTTCACCAGCGCGTGGTACTGGTCCCACAGTTCCTTGGGGGTGTGGTCGCCGAAGGTGTTGAGGTGGTCGGGGACCAGGGCGGCCTCCTCGCGCCACACGTCCTTGTCGACGGTGAGCAGGAAGTCCAGGTCGGCGTCGGAGAGGTCCAGCCCGTCGGTGTCCAGGGCGGCCTTGGCCGGGAGCACGCCGATCGGGGTCTCGACGCCCTCCGCGCGGCCGTCCAGGCGCTCCACGATCCACTTCAGGACGCGGGAGTTCTCGCCGAAGCCGGGCCAGACGAACTTGCCGTCGTCGTTCTTGCGGAACCAGTTGACGTAGTAGATCTTCGGCAGCCTGGACTGGTCCTTGTCCTTGGCCACGTCGATCCAGTGGGCCATGTAGTCGCCCATGTTGTAGCCGCAGAACGGCAGCATGGCGAACGGGTCGCGGCGCAGCTCGCCGACCTTGCCCTCGGCGGCGGCGGTCTTCTCGCTGGCCACGTTGGCGCCGAGGAAGACGCCGTGGTTCCAGTCGAAGGACTCCGTCACCAGCGGTACGGCGCTGGCGCGGCGCCCGCCGAAGAGGATCGCGGAGATCGGCACGCCCTTGGGGTCCTCCCACTCGGGCGCGATGATCGGGCACTGCGCGGCGGGGGTGGTGAAGCGGGCGTTGGGGTGCGCGGCGGGCGTACCGGACCCGGGGGTCCAGTCGTTGCCCTTCCAGTCGGTGAGGTGGGCGGGGGTCTCCTCGGTCATGCCCTCCCACCACACGTCGCCGTCGTCGGTGAGGGCGACGTTGGTGAAGACCGAGTTGCCCCACAGGGTCTTCATCGCGTTGGCGTTGGTGTGCTCACCCGTACCGGGGGCGACGCCGAAGAAGCCGGCCTCGGGGTTGATGGCGTACAGGCGGCCGTCCTCGCCGAAGCGCATCCAGGCGATGTCGTCGCCGATCGTCTCGACCGTCCAGCCGGAGATCGTGGGCTCCAGCATGGCGAGGTTGGTCTTGCCGCAGGCGGACGGGAAGGCGGCGGCGACGTACTTCGGCTCACCGGTGGGCGGGGTGAGCTTCAGGATGAGCATGTGCTCGGCCAGCCAGCCCTCGTCGCGGGCCATGACGGAGGCGATGCGCAGGGCGTAGCACTTCTTGCCGAGCAGGGCGTTGCCGCCGTAGCCGGAGCCGTAGGACCAGATCTCCCGGTCCTCGGGGAAGTGGGAGATGTACTTGGTGCCGTTGCAGGGCCAGGGGACGTCCTCCTGGCCGGGCTCCAGCGGGGCGCCGACCGAGTGCACGGCCTTGACGAAGAAGCCGTCGGAGCCGAGCTCGTCCAGGACCGGCTGACCCATCCGGGTCATGGTGCGCATGGAGACGGCGACGTACGCCGAGTCGGTGATCTCGACGCCGATGGCGGACAGCGGCGAGCCGAGCGGGCCCATGCAGAAGGGCACGACGTACATGGTGCGGCCCCTCATCGAGCCGCGGAAGACGCCCTTGTCGCCCCGGAAGATCTCCCGCATCTCGGCGGGGGCCTTCCAGTGGTTGGTCGGGCCGGCGTCCTCCTCCTTCTCGGAGCAGATGAAGGTCCGGTCCTCGACGCGGGCGACGTCGGTGGGGTCGGAGGCCGCGTAGTAGGAGTTGGGGCGCTTGATCGGGTCGAGTTTGCGGAAGGTGCCCTTGGCGACGAGCTCCTCGCACAGGCGTTCGTACTCGGCCTCCGAGCCGTCGCACCAGACCACCCGGTCCGGCTGCGTCAGGTCTGCGATCTCGTTGACCCAGGAAATCAGTCCCTGGTGAGTGGTGGGGACGCTGGGAGCCGCGATGTCGCGCGCCACGATTGCTCCTAAATGAGGGGTTTTTTGTTTGGGAGGCCCCGTGGGGGCTGCGACCCGGATGCTTCACGGTTGGAGCTTGGGCGCTCATCCGGTGTCGACCGCACTCATTTGATCATCCGACGAGAGCGCCCATCTGTCCAGAGGGCCGCACAGGTGAGCAACGTGACGATGGCCACGGTTTCTCGCGGCACTTTGCGTGCACATTGGGTTCACCGGACCGTTTCTTTGCGTGACCACGTGACGGGGTGCCGTGAGATGATGGCCACTCGACGCGGGCCAATTCGGCACCGCGAGGCATAACTTACGGTTCCGTAGGTACGATGCCGGACATGACTGCGCTCGCCCCCGACGCGCCCGAGAACCCGGCGGCCGACGGCCCGGGTCCGGTCGCGACCTCCCTGCCGCATCCGGTCAAACCCAAGCTCCGCGGCTGGCTGCACCTGGGCATGTTCCCCGCCGCCCTGGTCGCCGGGCTGGCCCTGACCGCCTCCGCCGACTCGGCCCGGGGCCGCCTGGCCTGCGGGGTCTACGCCCTGACCGCCTGCCTGCTGTTCGGCGTGAGCGCGCTCTACCACCGGGGCAACTGGAGCCCCCGCATGGACGGAGTGCTGCGCCGCCTCGACCACGCCAACATCTTCCTGATCATCGCGGGCACCTACACCCCGCTGACCATCCTGCTGCTGCCGCACTCCAAGGGGCGGTGGCTGCTGTGGGGCATCTGGGCGGCGGCGGCCGCCGGGATCGTCTTCCGGGTCTTCTGGGTCGGCGCGCCCCGCTGGCTCTACACGCCCTGCTACATCGCGATGGGCTGGGCGGCTGTCTTCTTCCTCCCGGACTTCATGCGCACCGGCGGCATCGCCGTACTCGTCCTGGTCGTCGTGGGCGGTCTGCTCTACAGCGCGGGCGGGGTGATCTACGGCATCAAGAAGCCCAACCCGTCACCGCGCTGGTTCGGCTTCCACGAGGTCTTCCACTCCCTCACCCTGGCCGCCTTCATCGCCCACTACATCGGCATCTCCCTGGTGGCCTACCAGCACGCGTAGGGACCGGCACCGGTCATGGGGCCGGTACCGGCCGCGGGACCGGTACCGGCCGCGGTGGCCGACAATCGCCGACAATGGCCGTCATGAAGGCCGCACCCTCCCCCCTCACCCCCGCCGACCCGCCCCGACCCGGGCTGCGCGAACGGAAGAAGACCAAGACCCGTGAGGCGATCCGCGGCGCGGCCTTCGCACTGATCGGGGAACTGGGCTACGACGCCATGACGATCGAGCGGATCGCCGAGCGCGCCGAGGTGTCGCCGTCGACCGTCATCCGCTACTTCCCGGCCAAGGAGGACATCGTCCTCACGGACGAGTACGACCGGCCGATGGCCGCGGCACTCGCCGAGCGGCCCGACGGCGAGCCCTGGCCCGTCTCCGTCCGGCACGTGCTGTGCGGGGCCGTGCGCCGCGCGATGGCCGAACAGCCCGAGGTGACGCTGGTGCGGGCCCGGCTGCTGGCCGAGGTCCCGGCGGTGCACTCCCGGACGCGGGAGAGCCTGTCGGCCACCGGACGGCTCCTCGCCGACGCGATCGCCGCGCGCACCGGGCTCGACCCGGACGGCCTGGAGGTGCGGGTCGCCACGACGTCCCTGCTCGGCGGCCTGCTGGAGGCCACGGCGTACTGGGCCGAACACGGCCACACCGACGACCTCGCCGCCCTCGTCGACCGGGCCCTCGACGTGGTCGAGCACGGCCTGCCCACCGCGAAATCCCGGAGCGGCGGACACCGGACATGACATCCTTGGGCGGGTGAACGGTCCCGAGATCCACGTCGAGTTCGCTCCCGAGCTGCTGCTCTTCGTCCCCAGGGCGCGGCCCACCGGTGCCACGAAGGCCGCCACCGACGGCGTCTCCAGCCTCGGCCATGTCGTCGAGTCCCTCGGAGTGCCGCTGACCGAGGTGGGCGCGCTGCTCGTGGACGGCCGCGAGGTGCCGGCCGGCCACGTGCCGACCGCGGGCGAGTCGGTGACCGTACGGACCGTCGCGCATCCGCAGCGGGTGCCGGGCGCACCGCTGCGGTTCCTGCTCGACGTGCACCTGGGCACGCTGGCGCGCCGGCTGCGGCTGCTGGGCGTGGACACGGCGTACGAGTCGACCGACATCGGTGACCCGGCGCTGGCCGCGCGGTCGGCGGCGGAGCGGCGGGTGATGCTCAGCCGGGACCGTGGGCTGCTGCGGCGGCGGGAGCTGTGGGCGGGGGCGTTCGTCTACAGCACCCGGCCCGAGGAGCAACTCTCCTACGTACTCGACCGGTTCCAGCCGGAACTGCGGCCGTGGAGCCGGTGCACCGCCTGCAACGGGCTGCTGCGCCGGGCCACCAAGGACGAGGTCGCCGACCAGTTGAAGGGCGGGACGCACCGGACGTACGACGTGTTCGCGCAGTGCGGTGAGTGCGGGCGCGCGTACTGGAAGGGCGCGCATCACGAGCAACTGGTCGCGATCGTGGAGCGGGCGGTCGCGTCGCGGGCCGAGCGGGGTTGACGCGGTGGCGCCGTGGGGGACCGCGGGCCCGGCCGCGGACGGTCGCGCCCGCGCGGCGGAGCC
>NZ_NCTE01000222.1 GCF_002114215.1 Streptomyces sp. 13-12-16
GGGCCGGCGAGCTCACCCGCGGGACCGCGGCCACGTCCAGCCGCCGCCCGGCGACGGTCACCCGCTGGTCGCGGCGCAGCGCCTCCTCGTGGTCCACCCCGCCGAGCGGCGGTCGCAGCGTGACCCGGATCACCTCGGGGCCCTCGGGCAGCGTGTGCGTCACGACGTGCCACCGGTGCCGCACCGCGTCCTCGTGGGACAGGGCGAACAGGTCACCGGGAACGACCTCGGCGGCGGTGACCGCGTACGGGCGTATGGGCACTTCAGGCGTTTCGGGGGAGTGGGTCATGGCCGCGCATGCTCTCTTCGGTCCGAACTGTCGTACTGAGGGCGGTTACGAGTGTTCTGTACGACATGCGAACGGACCATTGTTGAATCGCGGGCATGTCCGTTTTGCCATGTTCTACCAGGTGGGTGACGGGAGACACACCCGTCAACGCGCGAGCACGGCCGACGAGTTACCCGGCCGTAGCCCGCATGTGCAAAACGTCACGAATCACCCGGCGTCCGTGCGGACACGGCGGCCCGCGCCGACGGCCGTCGCGTTCACCCCGTACGCCGGGGAACCCGCCCGGAACGGCCGGACCCGGGCGCGGAGGCGACGTCCACCGCGCCGACGAGGACGGAGCCGGCGGCCGGATCCCGGACTTCCGGGGCCGCGGGCGGCCCGCCCCGGTCCCTCACCGGGAGGGCGTGACGGAGGGCTGGTCCTTCGCCCACCACAGGAACGCGGCGGCGTGCTGCTGGTTGGCGAACCCCTCGCCGGCCAGGGAACGCAGCAGGTCGTTGCTCCACAGGATGAGCCGCCCGAGCGTCCAGTTCACCGACTCCGGCGCCGGTAGCTCCAGCCCGTAGACCTTCCGCGCGATCTCGCGCTTGCCGCCCGCCTCCGTCGTGTACTTGAGGATCGTCAGGAACCGCTCGGGCTCCACCACGCACAACACCCGCGTGAGCAGGGCCTCCTTGAACCCGGTCATGGCGAACGGCTCGGTCCCGGCCAGCAGGCGGTGCAGCCGGTCCCCGAGCGGTGTGTCGTCGGGCCCGTACAGGAGGTACGCGATCGTCTCGCGGGTCGCCTTCCCGGCGGCGGCGTCACCCATGGCGTTCCAGGCGGAGTTGAAGGTGGCCTGGTTGCCGGGGTGGGCACCGACCTCGGAGTTGGCGAAGTCCTTCAGACGCCGCGGGTCGCACGCGCGCAACCCGTCGGGGGAGAAGATCTCCTGGTACTCCGCCCAGTAGGCCGCGACCCGGGGATCGAAGTCCGGTCGCACGGCGAGGTACCGCTCCTTGAGCCGGGCCACGTGCTCCAGCCTGCCGGGTTCGACGTCCTCGGCCTTCGGGAAGCGCGCCGCGAGCTCGTCGAAGGAGAGGGAGCGGGACGCCCGTTCCCTCTTCGGGGCGGCGGGCGCCACGTGCTCCCACTCGTAACCGCACCGGTGCCTGACGACCCGGCCCCCGCCCTCCAGGCTCCGGACCACCTCGATGTCCTCGTCGTCACTGCACAGCGGACACATGACCAGGGCCATGCCCACCCCCGTTCCACCGCGGAGCCCGGGCCCCGCCGTAAGCCGACGTACTCCCCACCGGAGGACCACCCTTCCACATCCGGCCGGTGGCGGCCGTACCGCCTTCCTCCCCCCCCGACCGCCTCCGACGCGAGCCCGGACGAACGATCGCAGCCGTGCGAGCGTGCCGACGGGCCCCGCAGGACGGCCCCGCAGGGCACCATGGGCCGTATGGCCGACAACCGGATCGTGAACACCCACCAGTCCGAGGCGTGGAACGGCTACGAAGGCCGGCACTGGGCCGACCACCAGTCGCGCTACGACGCCCTCAACGACTCCACCAACGCCCCGCTCCTGTCCGCCGCCCGCATCCGGGACACGGACGGCGTCCTGGACATCGGCTGCGGCAACGGACACCTGACCCGGCTGGCCGCCCGCACCGCGGACCACGCCGTGGGCGTCGACCTGTCGGCCCCCATGCTGGAACGGGCCCGCGCGAGCACCGCCGCGGACCACCTCACCAACGTCTCCTACCTCCGGGCCGACGCCCAGGCGCACCCGTTCGAGCCCGCGGCCTTCGACGTCGCCCTGAGCCGCTTCGGCGTCATGTTCTTCGCCGACCCGGTCGCCGCGTTCACGAACATCGGACGCGCCCTGCGTCCGGGCGGACGGCTGGCCTTCGTCTGCCCGCAGTCCGTCGACCGCATGGACCAGTCGGTGATCTTCGCGGCGGTGGCCGAGCACGTTTCCCTGCCCGACTTCTCCGAGAAGACGGAGACGGGCCCCGCCGCCTTCGCCGACCCGGCACGCGCCCGGCAGGTCCTGGGCGACGCCGGCTACGACGCGATCACCGTCACCCCGCTCGAAGCGCCGCAGATGTGGGGCACGGACGCGACGGACGCCACCGGCTTCCTCTTCGGCTGGGGCCCGATGCGCCACTGGCTGCGCGACGCGGCCCCCGAGGACGTCGCCCGCGCCCGCCGGGCCGCCACCGACGCCTTCCGCGCGTACGAGACGGAGGACGGCGTACGCCTCACGGCCCGCCACTGGCTGGTGACGGCGACCTGGCCGGGAGCCCCGGGAC
>NZ_NCTE01000223.1 GCF_002114215.1 Streptomyces sp. 13-12-16
AGGCCGAGCAGCCGGCTGAGGCCCCCGCCGCCGAGGCCCCCGCTGCCGAGGCCGCCCCGGCCGCCGAGGCCGAGCAGGCCTGACCGCCCCGTCAGAGCCGATGACGGCGGGAGCGGTGACATCACGTCCGCTCCCGCCGTTCACCCGTAGGTCAGCGGCGAGTCGGAGACCTGCCCTCAGGCAGGTCCTGACCCGCGGATCTCCGAACCTCCAGACTTCGAGAAAGATTCACAGACTCATGGCGAACTACACCGCCGCCGACGTCAAGAAGCTCCGGGAGCTCACCGGCGCCGGCATGATGGACTGCAAGAAGGCGCTGGACGAGGCCGAGGGCAACGTCGAGAAGGCCGTCGAGGCGCTCCGCATCAAGGGCCAGAAGGGCGTCGCCAAGCGCGAGGGCCGCTCCGCCGAGAACGGCGCCGTGGTCTCGATCATCGCCGACGACAACTCCTCCGGCGTCCTCGTCGAGCTGAAGTGCGAGACGGACTTCGTCGCCAAGGGCGACAAGTTCCAGGCCGTGGCCACCACCATCGCCGAGCACGTCGTCAAGACCTCCCCGGCCGACCTGGAGGCCCTGCTCGCCTCCGAGATCGAGGCCGGCAAGACCGTCCAGGCGTTCGTGGACGAGGCCAACGCCAACCTGGGCGAGAAGATCGTCCTGGACCGCTTCGCCCAGTTCGCCGACGGCTACGTGACGGCGTACATGCACCGCACGATGCCCGACCTGCCCCCGCAGATCGGTGTGCTGGTCGAGTTCGACAAGCCGAACGCCGAGGTCGCCAAGGGCGTCGCCCAGCACATCGCCGCCTTCGCGCCGAAGTACCTCTCCAAGGAGGACGTGCCGGCCGAGGTCGTCGAGTCCGAGCGCCGTGTCGCCGAGGAGACCACCCGCGCCGAGGGCAAGCCCGAGGCCGCCCTGCCGAAGATCGTCGAGGGTCGCCTCAACGGCTTCTTCAAGGACGCCACGCTGCTCGGCCAGCCCTACGCGCTGGACAACAAGAAGTCCGTCCAGAAGGTCCTGGACGAGGCCGGTGTCACCCTGAAGCGCTTCACGCGCATCAAGGTCGGCATCTGAGTCCGTACCGCGACGGGCGCGCGACCCCGATAGGGTCGACAGCAGTCGTTCGGACAGGCGTCCACGCACGCGCGCGTGCCGGACGACAGCAGATCTGACGAGGAGGCCATTGCCGCATGGGATGCGAACACACCCCACCGGCAATGGCCTTCTTCGTATGTGCAACACGTGAAAGAGGCGGGATCCGACGATGACCACCAAGGCTGAGAAGAGCGACGACGGCAAAGTAAGCGGCCGGTTTCTGCTGAAGCTGTCCGGAGAGGCCTTCTCCGGTGGCGGGGGCCTGGGCGTCGACCCCGACGTGGTGCACGCCATCGCGCGTGAGATCGCGGCCGTCGTACGGGACGGCGCGCAGATCGCGATCGTCATCGGCGGCGGCAACTTCTTCCGCGGCGCCGAACTCCAGGTGCGCGGCATGGACCGCGCCCGCTCCGACTACATGGGCATGCTCGGCACCGTGATGAACTGCCTCGCCCTCCAGGACTTCCTGGAGAAGGAGGGCGTCGACTGCCGCGTGCAGACCGCCATCACCATGGGGCAGGTCGCCGAGCCCTACATTCCGCTGCGCGCCGTACGGCACCTGGAGAAGGGCCGCGTGGTCATCTTCGGCGCCGGTATGGGCATGCCGTACTTCTCCACCGACACCACCGCCGCCCAGCGCGCCCTGGAGATCGACGCCGAGGCGCTGCTCATGGGCAAGAACGGTGTGGACGGCGTCTACGACTCCGACCCGAAGACCAACCCGGACGCCGTGAAGTTCGACGCGCTCGGCTACGGCGAGGTCATCACCCGGGACCTGAAGGTCGCCGACGCCACGGCCGTCACGCTCTGCCGTGACAACAGCCTCCCGATCGTCGTCTTCGAGCTCCTGAAGGAGGGCAATATCGCCCGCGCCGTCAAGGGTGAGAAGATCGGCACGCTGGTGGGCGACCAAGCCGGCCGCAACTGACCGGGGGATGGACAATGTCCTGCCGGTCGGGAACCGTGCAGGAAGAAGACGCGACGCAGCCGGCCGCCGACCCCGACGGGGAACCGCGGCCGGGCCTACTCAAGACACGCAGGAGCAAGTGGTGATCGAAGAGACCCTCCTCGAGGCCGAGGAGAAGATGGAGAAGGCCGTCGTGGTCGCCAAGGAGGACTTCGCCGCGATCCGCACCGGCCGTGCGCACCCGGCGATGTTCAACAAGATCGTGGCCGACTACTACGGCGCGCTGACGCCGATCAACCAGCTGGCCTCGTTCTCCGTGCCCGAGCCGCGCATGGCCGTGGTGACCCCGTTCGACAAGAGCGCCCTGCGCAACATCGAGCAGGCGATCCGCGACTCCGACCTGGGCGTCAACCCGAGCAACGACGGCAACATCATCCGGGTGACGTTCCCCGAGCTCACCGAGGAACGCCGCCGTGACTACATCAAGGTCGCCAAGACCAAGGGCGAGGACGCGAAGGTCTCCATCCGTTCCGTCCGCCGCAAGGCCAAGGACGCCATCGACAAGCTGATCAAGGACGGCGAGGTCGGCGAGGACGAGGGCCGCCGTGCGGAGAAGGAGCTCGACGACACCACCGCGAAGTACGTCGCCCAGGTGGACGAGCTCCTGAAGCACAAGGAAGCGGAGCTGCTCGAGGTCTGATGAACGACTCTTCCTGGGGGACGCCGCAGACCGGGTACTGGGGGCCGTCCGACCACGGGCCCGGCCGGGGAGCTGCCCCGGCGGGTCCCGCGTACGATGCGCACTACGCGCAGCACACTCGCCCCATGCCCGTCGTGCCCGTCGTGCCCGACGTACCCGAACACGGCGGAGACCAGGATGTGGACCGGGGGGCCGCTCGGCTGAGCGGCCCCTTGTTCCGAGACGAACCGACGCGGGCCCTCCCCCTTCCGGGGGAGGTGCCGCAGAATCCGGAGCCCATGCCCGACGCCCCGCAGCCGGCACCCGCACCGCAGAAGAAGAGCGCGGGGCGCGATCTCGGTGCCGCGATAGGCGTCGGCGTCGGACTCGGCGTGGTGATCGTCGCGTCGCTGTTCGTCGTCAAGGCCGTTTTCGTCGGCGTGGTCGCCGTCGCCGTGGTGGTGGGCCTGTGGGAGCTGACGTCGCGGCTGCGGGAGCGCAAGGGCATCAAGGCGCCTCTGGTGCCGCTCGCGCTGGGCGGTGCGGCCATGGTCGTCGCCGGGTACGCCCGGGGGGCCGAGGGCGCGTGGGTCGCCATGGCGCTCACCGCGCTGGCGGTGCTGGTCTGGCGCATGACGGCGCCGCCCGAGGGCTACCTCAAGGACGTCACGGCGGGTGTCTTCGCGGTCTTCTACGTGCCGTTCCTGGCGACCTTCGTCGCCATGCTGCTCACCGCCGACGACGGCCCGTGGCGCGTCCTGACCTTCCTGCTGCTGACGGTCGTCAGCGACACCGGCGCGTACGCGGTCGGCTGGCGCTTCGGCAGGACCAAGCTCGCCCCGCGCATCAGCCCCGGCAAGACCCGCGAGGGCCTGCTGGGCGCGGTGGCCTCCACGATGGTCGTCGGCGCGCTGTGCATGCAGTTCCTGATCGACGACGGCAGCTGGTGGCAGGGCCTGCTCCTGGGCCTCGCGGTCGCGGTCAGCGCCACACTGGGCGACCTGGGCGAGTCCATGATCAAGCGTGACCTCGGCATCAAGGACATGGGCACCCTGCTGCCCGGCCACGGCGGCATCATGGACCGCCTCGACTCCCTGCTGCCGACGGCGCCGGTGGTGTGGCTGCTGTTGGTGATCTTCGTGGGCTCGGGCTGACCCGCACCCGCCACGACCGATCGGGCCCCCGTCCTCCCAGGACGCGGGCCCGATCTCCGTTCCAGCGAATAAAATCACCCGATGGGGCAGGCGAGACTCGGGGACGACGGCAGATACCACGGCGATCTGCCCTGCGGCTGGTGCGAGGCGCTCATCGACCAGAAGGGCCGCCGCAGACCACGCTGCTACTGCGGCCCCTGGCACCGCACGAAGAGCTACGTCGCCCATGTCACCGCTCTGATCGCCGGCCTGTTCTGAGCCCGGCCGGGCCACCCGTGCCGATCTGCGACACCGGTAAGGCCATGCCTAAGCCCGGAGAACTGGCAGGCAAGAGACGACGACAGGCCCCCTACCTGCATGTCTGGTGCAGGTAGGGGGCCTGTTCTGTGGCGCTGGGCCGTCGGGCTCGCGCAGTCGCACCTCTTCTACGCAGCCGGGCCGCCTCAGCGCCGTCGGGGAAACTTCCAACCGTTCTGGCGCAGCTTGTAGAGGACGAACACTCCGCAGAGCGCCCACACACCTAAGAAGGCCCACTTGAACCACGGGGGGCCGTCCGGGCGTTCTGCCAGTTGAACTGACACGGCGTAGTAAGAGGTCATTCCCTGCGCGTGCCCGGCTGTATGGGCAGGAACACGCGATCGACAGCCTTCCGCGTGCGTGCCTGGCTCGTCGGCATCAGGCGGGCGTACACCCGCAGTGTCAGCCCAGGGTCGGAGTGCCCCAGGTACTCGCTCACGGCCTTGATGCTCTCGCCGGCGTCCAGCAGGACCGGGGCGTGGAAGTGCCTCAGCGCGTGCATGCCGTGCTCACGGGCGGACTCGTACTTGCCCGTCCTCACCGGCCGCCGCGATCAGACCGGCCGACGCGAGGGCGGGCTTCCACTCCCGGATGTTGAAGTTGCTGCGCCAGACGAGCCCGCTCGCGGTGTTCGTGAACAGGAGACGGGCCGGCACCTTCGGACCGTCCGGCTTGCGCCGGGGCAACGTGATCTCCACCGGCTTGAAGGCGTCCAGGTGGGCCCGCAGGGCCTCAGCCACCGACGGCGGCAAAGGTACGTCCCGCTCCTTGTTGCACTTCGGAGGGGCGAACACGGCCTTGCCCCGGATCAGCTTCACCTGCCGGACGGCCCGGATGACGCCGCCGTCGAAGTCGAGCGCATCCTCAGCCAGTCCCACGATCTCGCCCTGACGGAGCCCGCACCCGGCGCCCACGTCCACCATGGGCCGGTAGCGCTGGGGGAGTGCTGCACGGACCGCCCGAACCTGGGTGGGCAGCCACGACACGGCGCTGCTCAGCGGCCGGCGGACGGACGGACTTCGCGGAGCACGGGTTCCGGGGCAGCAGACCGTCCTCGACGGCCGCGCTGAGGACGGCCCGCACGTCGCCGTAGATGTTCCGCGCGTAGCCGCCACTCACGGCCGGGTCGTTCTCCAGCGCGCTCACCAGGCCCCGGATGTGCTCCGGGCGGAACGAGTCCAGCGGCCGAGAGCCGATCAGCCGGAACGCATGGAGGCGCAACCGCTGCTCGACCACGACCTGACTGGCCGGGCCGATGCCGTGCGTCTTGAGCCACTTCTCGGCGTAGCTCTTGAAGGTGATCCGAGCTGCACGCGGGTCGATGTACCGACGGGCCTTGGGCCAAGGCCCGCCGCGCCACTGCACCACTCTGCGGGACATGACCGAAGGAGGGGACGTTCGCGGCCTCTCAGTCGATGCAGAACTCGTTGCCCTCGATGTCCAGCATCGGGATGCACGAATCAGTGCCGTCATACAGCGTCTTCACGTGTACCGCGCCGAGCGGGACCAGGCGTGCGCACTCGGCCTCAAGTGCGGCGAGGCGCTCTTCACCCACGAGCCCGGTGCCGACCCTCACATCAAGATGCAGCCGGTTCTTGGCGGCCTTCCCTTCGGGGACGCGCTGGAAATACAGTCGCGGACCCACGCCTGAGGGGTCAACGCAGGCAAACCATGCGTCCTGCTGCTCAGGTGGCTGCAAGCGCTTGAAATCGTCCCACGTGGCGAACCCCTCGGGTGGCGGCGGTACGACGTACCCCAACACCTCGCACCAGAAACGGGCGAGGCGCTCAGGTTCTGCGCAGTCGAAGGTGACTTGGAACTTCTTGATCGACATCACCGGGCCACCGTATTGGCGCGTGCTCTTCAGTGAAACCCCCAGGGTGCCATCGCCGCGCAGGGCGAGCGCCTTTCGTCAGTCGTCTTCCTGAAGGGGCGGCCCACCGACAGCTACACCGCCACAGGAGACATGCCGTGATCAGCGGGGGCAGGAGCTGGGTGCGTTTCTGTACCGACGTCGCACAGCCTCTGCCGGCCCGCACAGCCGTCGGACGGTTCAAGGGGATTCAGGCCCCAGGGGCGGCTCCGGATCGCCACAAGCGTGGGAGGTGGGCACCGTGCCCCTTGCGTGCCCGGCCGAGCGGCGACCGGCGGGGAACGGCGGTGAGCATCCCGGGAACGCGCAGGCCACCGTCTCTCCAGGTCAACGCCCACCCGCGTACGCGATCTCCCAAACCAGGGCTCTCCCATCACGCGTCATTCCCCTGACAGGATCAGCTCATGACCGACAACGCCTGGCCCAGTGATCCGACCCCTGAGCAGATCCGCCGAGCGTGGGCAGCGACCGTGTCCGCCCTGCCCGTAGGCACCCGCGTCACTGGTCAGGTCGTCGGTCGCCGGCCCTTCGGAGTCTTCCTTCGCATCGACGATGTGCCCCATGCGGTCGGGCTGGCAGACATCGGCTCCATGCCGCCCGGCGCGAGCCTTCCAGCGCTGGGAGCCCAGATCAGTGGCGAGGTCTTCTGGCACACCGATCACAACTACCAGGTGAGGATCAGACTCAGCGAGTGGATCGGTCACAACTGAGCGGAAGTGGTCTGACCTGCGTGGATGGTTGATCTTCGAATCAGACTCCGCCGACCTCGGAGTCGAATGCTTCAGCCGAGCTTGCCGAAAACTCATTGATCGCAGGAAATCTCAGCCAACCATTCAGGGGTGTAGCACTCGGCAAACGACCACTTCTGGTCCGAGTAGTGGTCATCCGTGCTGTCGGTGTACACCTCAAGCCTGCCCTGCGGCGTCAGGCGGTAGTACTCGCGAATCGGGTCACCCTCCACGGTGGGATGAGTGATCTTCAGTTCTGCGCTCTCGCCGCTCTCGAGGGCTCGTCGGAGGCAGTCGATTTCCCGCACCGCCTGCTTCTGCATCTCCTCACCCTGGGCCAAGCTCACCTCGCCACAACTTGAAAACTCAGTTCTGGACTCCCAGCGGTCCTTGACCGGATCGTCCAGCATGCCGCAACCTGCGGCCAGCAAGGACGTGGCCGCTACCGCGGCGAGCCGCGCGCGGACCGAAACAGCCGCCACACAGCGACGACGGGCCCTGCTCTGACCTGTCGTCCGCGCCGGGTGCGCCGGCCTCACCTGCTGCAACTGCTTCGGCATGTCGTTGTCGGCGTGCACGAGCAGACCCGTCTTTGCTCTCAAAGCCCCTCCCCGAACCCAATGCTTGATCGCAGCCGGACCGTACCCGTCGGCACCGACATGAGATGCCCGATGCCGCTTCTCCGGGCCGTCTCTGGGCCGTCCGAGGGCGATCAGCGGCGACAGACGACGACCACCAACAACAGACGACCACCAACAACAGGTGTCCCGACCGACAGCAGCAGGTCACCCGATTGGATCTGCGACACTGGTAACGCCATGCCTAAGCCCGGAGAACTTACATTCGTCGCGCCGCGCGGAGCCAAGAAGCCGCCGCGGCATCTTGCCGATCTCACGCCTGCCGAGCGCAAGGAAGCGGTTGCCGCGGTCGGTGAGAAGCCGTTCCGTGCCAAGCAGCTCTCGCAGCACTACTTCGCGCGGTACGCGCACGAGCCGGAGCAGTGGACCGACATCCCCGCGGGTTCGCGCGGGAAGCTGCGGGAGGCGCTGCTTCCCGAGCTGATGACCGTCGTGCGGCATCTGTCGACCGACGCGGGCACCACCCGCAAGACGCTGTGGAAGCTGTTCGACGGGACGCTCGTCGAGTCCGTGCTGATGCGCTACCCGGACCGGGTGACCATGTGCATCAGCTCCCAGGCGGGCTGCGGCATGAACTGCCCGTTCTGCGCGACCGGGCAGGCCGGGCTGGACCGGAACCTGTCCACCGCCGAGATCGTGCACCAGATCGTGGACGGGATGCGGGCGCTCAGGGACGGCGAGGTCCCCGGCGGCCCGGCGCGGCTGAGCAACATCGTGTTCATGGGCATGGGCGAGCCGCTCGCCAACTACAACCGGGTCGTGGGGGCGATCCGCCGCCTCACCGACCCCGAGCCGGACGGCCTCGGGCTGTCGCAGCGCGGGATCACCGTGTCCACCGTCGGTCTCGTCCCGGCCATCCACCGGTTCTCCGACGAGGGCTTCAAGTGCCGGCTCGCCATCTCGCTGCACGCCCCCGACGACGAACTGCGCGACACCCTCGTCCCCGTGAACACGCGGTGGAAGGTGCGCGAGGTGCTCGACGCCGGGTTCGAGTACGCGGCCAGGTCGGGCCGGCGGCTGTCCATCGAGTACGCCCTCATCCGGGACATCAACGACCAGGCCTGGCGCGGTGACCGGCTCGGACGGATGCTCAAGGGCCGACCGGTGCACGTCAACCTCATCCCGCTCAACCCCACCCCCGGCTCCAAGTGGACCGCCTCCCGTCCCGAGGACGAGAAGGCGTTCGTGGAGGCGATCGCCGCGCACGGTGTACCGGTGACGATCCGGGACACCCGTGGGCAGGAGATCGACGGGGCGTGTGGTCAGCTCGCCGCGAGCGAACGGTAATGTGACCCGAGTAAACACATCTGCATATTCCGACAGGGGAGCGCCACAGCGCTGAGAGTGCGGCACCGGCCGCAGACCCTCCGAACCTCGCCCAGGTCATTCTGGGTAGGGAGATCGGTCATCACTCGAGCTGTTGCGCCCTGCCCGGGACCCCGCCCAGGGGTTCCGGGCAGGGCCGCGTCTCTTCCTGGTCACTCCAGGAGGAATCAAGTGGGCATCACCAAGAAGGTCACGGTCCTGGCCGTCGGGCTGGGGCTGGTCACGCTGTCCGCGTGCGGGTCGTCCGACGGGGACGACGGCAGCGGCGGCAGCGGCGGCGGGTCCAGGACCGTGACCCTCGTCAGCCACAACTCGTGGGCCGTCTCGAAGGACGTCGTCGCCGCCTTCGAGAAGCAGTCCGGCTACAAGCTCAAGGTCCTCGAGGACGGCGACGCCGGGCAGGCCGTGAACAAGGCGATCCTGACCAAGGACAACCCCCAGGGCGACGTCTTCTTCGGCGTCGACAACACCCTGCTCTCCCGCGCCCTCGACAACGGACTGTTCCAGCCGTACGAGGCCAAGGGCTCCGACCTGGTCCTCGACGAGTACCGCGTGGACCGGGACAAGCACCGGGTCACCCCGGTCGACAGCGGTGACGTCTGCGTCAACTACGACAAGGCGTGGTTCGAGAAGAAGAAGCTGACCCCGCCGAAGACCTTCGACGACCTGGCCGAGCCCGCCTACAAGGACCTCCTCGTCGTCGAGAACGCCTCCACCTCCTCGCCCGGCCTCGGCTTCCTGCTCGGCACCGCCGCCGAGTACGGCGACGACGGCTGGGAGGACTACTGGAAGAAGCTCAAGGCCAACGGCGTCAAGGTGGTCGACGGCTGGGAGCAGGCCTACAACGAGGAGTTCTCCGGCTCGGCCGGCGGCAAGAAGGCCAAGGCCGACCGGCCGCTGGTGGTGTCCTACGCCTCCTCGCCGCCCGCCGAGGTCATCTACGCCGACCCGAAGCCGGAGACCGCGCCCACCGGCGTCGCCGAGGGCACCTGCTTCCGCCAGGTCGAGTACGCCGGACTGCTGGGCAACGCGAGGAACCCCGAGGGCGGCAAGGCCCTGCTCGACTTCCTGATCAGCAAGAAGTTCCAGGACGACATGCCGCTCAACATGTTCGTGTACCCGGTGGTGGAGGGCGCCCAGGTGCCCGAGGACTTCGTGAAGTTCGGGCCGCAGGCGAAGGACCCGCAGACCATGGACCCGGCGAAGATCGCCGACAACCGTGACCAGTGGGTCAAGTCGTGGACCTCGCTCGTACTGAAGTGACGCGGACCGCGGCGCGGTGGCGCGGGAACGCGGCGCGGTCCGGCCTGATGGCCGTGCCCGTCGCGTTCTTCGCCGTCTTCTTCGCCTACCCCGTCACCGCGATCGTCGCGCGCGGACTGAAGACCGACGGGACCTGGCACCTCGAACGGATCGGGGACGTACTGGCGCAGTCCGACGTCCGTCAGGTCCTGTGGTTCACCACCTGGCAGGCCCTCGTCTCCACCGCCCTCACCCTGCTGGTCGCCCTGCCCGGCGCGTACGTCTTCGCCCGCTTCGACTTCCCCGGCAAGCAGGTGCTGCGGGCCGTGGTCACCGTGCCGTTCGTGCTGCCGACGGTCGTCGTCGGTACGGCGTTCATGGCGCTCGTCGGCCGCGGCGGACTCCTCGACGAGTTGTGGGGCGTACGTCTGGACACCACCGTGTGGGCGATCCTGCTCGCGCACGTCTTCTTCAACTACGCCGTCGTGGTACGCACCGTGGGCGGGCTCTGGTCGCAGCTCGACCCGCGGCAGGAGGAGGCCGCGCGGATGCTCGGCGCCTCGCGGTTCGCGGCCTGGCGGACCGTCACCCTGCCCGCGCTCGCGCCCGCCGTGGCGGCGGCCGCGCTGATGGTCTTCCTGTTCACCTTCACCTCCTTCGGCGTGGTGCAGATCCTCGGCGGGCCCGCCTTCTCCACCCTCGAAGTGGAGATCTACCGGCAGACCTCCGAGATCTTCGACCTGTCCACGGCCGCCGTCCTGACGGTGATCCAGTTCGTCGCCGTGGGCACGATCCTCGCCCTGCACGCCTGGACCGTACGGCGCCGGGAGACCGCGCTGCGGCTGGTGGACGCCTCGGTGACCGCGCGCCGGCCGCGCGGCGCCGGACAGTGGGCGCTCCTCGGCGGAGTCGCCGCCACCGTCGCCGTACTGATCCTGCTGCCGCTCGCCGTCCTGGTGGAACGCTCCTTCGGTGCCGCCGGTCTCGGCTACTACCGGGAGCTGACCCGGGACGACGGGGGAGTGTTCCTGGTCGCGCCGATCGAGGCGGTCGGCAACTCGCTCCAGTACGCCGTCGCCGCCACCGCCATCGCCGTGGTGATCGGCTCTCTCGCCGCCGCGGCGCTGACCCGGCGGGACGCGGGACGGCTGGTGCGCGGCTTCGACGCGCTGCTGATGCTGCCGCTCGGGGTGTCCGCGGTGACCGTCGGCTTCGGTTTCCTGATCGCCCTCGACGAGCCGCCGCTGGACCTCCGCGCCTCCTGGATCCTGGTCCCGCTCGCACAGGCGCTGGTCGGCGTCCCCTTCGTCGTACGGACCATGCTGCCGGTGCTGCGGGCCGTGGACGTACGGCTGCGGGAGGCGGCGGCGGTGCTCGGGGCGTCGCCGTGGCGGGCGTGGCGGGAGGTGGACCTGCCGCTGGTGCGGCGGGCGCTGCTGATCGCGGCCGGGTTCGCGTTCGCGGTGTCGCTGGGCGAGTTCGGGGCGACGGTGTTCATCGCGCGGCCGGAGAATCCGACGCTGCCGGTCGCCGTGGCGCGGCTGCTGGGGCGGCCCGGGGACCTCAACTACGGCCAGGCGATGGCCCTGTCGACGATTCTGATGATCGTGTGCGCGGTGGCGCTGCTCGTGCTGGAGCGGCTGCGGACCGACCGGACCGGGGAGTTCTAGATGCTGCTGAGCCTTCAGGCCGCGACCGTCCGCTTCGGGGGGCGGCCGGTGCTGGACGCCGTCGACCTGGGGGTCGCGGAGCACGAGATCGTGTGCGTGCTCGGCCCCAGCGGCAGTGGCAAGTCCACGCTGCTGCGGGCGGTGGCCGGACTGCAGCCCCTCGACTCCGGGCGGGTGTCGCTCGACGGACGCGACCAGGCGGGCGTGCCCGCGCACAAGCGCGGCGTCGGACTGATGTTCCAGGACCACCAGCTCTTCCCACAGCGGGACGTGGGCGGCAACGTCGCCTTCGGCCTGCGCATGCACGGCGCGTCGCGGAGCGAACAGGCGGACAGGGTACGGGAGCTGCTGGACCTCGTGGGACTGCCGGACGCGGCCGGACGCGCCGTCGCCGCGCTGTCCGGCGGTGAACAGCAGCGCGTCGCGCTCGCCCGTGCCCTCGCGCCCAGCCCCCGGCTGCTGATGCTCGACGAGCCGCTCGGACAGCTCGACCGGTCGCTCAGGGAACGGCTGGTCGTCGAACTGCGCGAACTGTTCGGCCGGCTGGGCACCACGGTGCTCGCCGTGACGCACGACCAGGGTGAGGCGTTCGCGCTGGCCGACCGGGTGGTGGTGATGCGGGACGGACGGATCGCCCAGTCGGGTACGCCGCTCGAGGTGTGGCAGCGTCCGGCGGACGCGTTCGTGGCCCGCTTCCTCGGCTTCGAGAACGTCGTCGAGGCGACGGTGGGCGCCGATGTCGCGGTGACCCCCTGGGGCAAGCTCCCCGTGCCGGAAGGCGCCCCGCAGGGCACGCGGACCCTTCTCGTCCGCCCCGCCGGTGTCCGCCTGGTCCCGGCCGGCGAGGGCCTGCGCTGCACGGTGGCCGCGCGCACCTTCCGCGGCACCCATGTCACCGTCCACCTCCAGCCCGAGGACGCGCCCCGCCTGGAGGCGGCCTGCGCGCTCAGGGCCGCGCCGGAGGTCGGGGACGGGGTCGGGGTGGAGTTCGACGGGGCGGAAATCGCCGTGCTGGGATGAACGCGGCTGCCTAGGGTGTGCGGCATGACACCACCCCTCACGCATGACCGTTACTGCGAGGAGATCGCACACCAGGTAGGGCAGTTGCGGACGGTCGTGACGTCCGGCGCCGATCTGTCCTCCGCCGTGCCCACCACACCCGACTGGTCCCTGGAGCAGCTCGCACGGCATACCGGCGGCGCCCTGCGCTGGGCGGGCGTCCTGGTGCGGACCGGAGCCGAGGAGGACGTCCCCGAGGACCGGGTGCCGGGGTTCGACGGGCCCGGGGCGTGGGGTGATCCCGGTGCGCTGGACGCCTGGCTGGCGGAGTCCGGTGAACTGGTCGTCGGCGCGCTGCGCGAGGCCGGCCCGGACGCGAAGGTGTGGAGCTGGTCCGGGATCGACAACGCCGGGTTCTGGGCCCGCCGCATGACGCACGAGGTGACCGTCCACCGCGCGGACGCCACCCTGGCCGCCGGGCTGCCCTACGAGGTCGCGCCCGAGGTCGCCGCCGACGCGGTCGACGAGTGGCTGGAGATCGTGGAGTGGGCACAGCGGACGCTGCCGGACGACGCGGTGCACGAGCTGCGCGGCCCCCGGCGCACCATCCACCTGCACGCCACCGACGCCGGGGCGGGGAACCGCGCGGAGTGGCTGATCGAGCTCGGCGAGGAGGGTGTCTCCTGGCGCCACGGCCACGAGAAGGCCACCGTCGCCCTGCGCGGCCCGCTCACCTCCGTGCTCCTCGCCTTCTACCGCCGGCTGCCGCTGGACGCCCCCGGAGTCGACGTGCTCGGCGACCGGAAGCTGCTGGAGTCCTGGCTGGAGCGGGCGACGTTCGGCTGAGCGGCCGGCCGCGGAAGCGGCCCGCCCCCCCGGGAGGGGGGACGGGCCGCCACTGTGTGCGTGAGGCGTCAGCGCTGGCTGTTCGCCCCGCGGCGGCGCATGCCGAAGAAGACCGCGCCACCGCCGGCCACGACCAGGGCGGCCGCGATGCCGGCGATCAGACCGGTGTTGGAGTTGGCGCCGGTCTCGGCGAGGTTCGACTCACCGGCGGGGGAGGGCGCGTTGCTCGAGGTGTCCGCCGGAGCGGTGCTCTCGCTCTCCGACTCCGACGGGGTCGGCTTCGGCGCTTCCTCGGCCGGGGTGGAGGAGGACTCCGACGGGGTCGGCTTCGGCTCCTCCTCGGCCGGGGGCTCTTCCTCCGTCTTGCAGGCCGTCGCCGGGGTGACCAGGTTCGGCTTGATGTCCTCGTCGACGTAGGGCTGCGCGTCGACGTGGATGCGGTACTCGGCGTTCGGCTTCCAGTCCTCCTCGAAGGTGATGGTGGTGCCCTCAGCGGTGCCCTTGACCACCTGCTCGCCGACCTGCTTGTCCTGCAGGAACACGGTGATGGTGGCGGGGACGCCGGCCGGGTCCTTGTCGGTGACGGTGATGACGCCCTTGTCACCGACACACTTGGCCTCGGCCGAGAACTCGGTGATGTCGCAGGCCGCCGCGCTGCCGGCGGCGCCGATCGCCAGGGCGGCGGACGCGGAGACGACACCGAGGGCGCGCACGGAGCGCGCGACGGTACGGCGTGATACGGACAGAACTGTCACGTTTGTCCTTTACGGAAGAGTGCAAATGCGGGGGGTTGAAGGGGTGTTGATGGAGCATCAGCACCCCCATGCGGCTCCCAGGTCTATAAGCGCCGCATAAGTAGTGTCAACGCATATGCCTACAGTGGGACCGGGCTTTGCCTTCTTATTAACCGCCCAGACGTTTCAAGGCCTCCGGGGCCTCCTCGATCCGGTCGACCAGGGCGATCCGGGCCTCCATCGAGCGCTCCCGGGCGAGCGACCGCAGCAGCGGCCAGGCCGGCAGCTTCTCCGTCCAGTGCGCCCGGTTCACCAGCACCATGGGCGTGGGCTCGCCGCGCGAGCCGTAGTAGTTCGGCGTCGCGTTGTCGAAGATCTCCTGCACGGTCCCGGCGGCGCCCGGCAGGAACACCACGCCCGCGTCGCAGCGGGCCAGCAGCCCGTCCTCGCGGGTGGCGTTGGCGAAGTACTTCGCGATGTGCGAGGCGAAGGCGTTCGGCGGCTCGTGGCCGTAGAACCAGGTGGGGATGCCGATCGAGTGGTTGCCCTTCGGCCAGCGGGCGCGCACCTCGAAGGCGGCACGCGCCCAGTCGGTGATCGACGGCGTGAACGAGGGCGCGGAGGCGAGGAGTTCGCAGGCCTCGTCCAGCACGGCGTCGTCGTACGGGGCCGCGTAGGCGCCGAGGTTCGCCGCCTCCATCGCGCCCGGACCACCGCCCGTCGCCACCGTGAACCCGGCGTGGGTCAGCGCCCGTCCGAGCCGGGCGGCACCCCGGAACTCCTCGGTGCCGCGGGCCATCGCGTGACCGCCCATCACGCCCACGACCCGCGCTCCGCGCAGGAGTTCGTCCAGGGCGTCGGACATGGAGTCGTCGTGGACCGCGCGCAGCATGGAGGCGAAGATGTCGCCGTCCGCCTTGGTCTGCTGGAACCAGCTGTAGGCCAGCGCGTCCGGGGTCGCCTCGTAACCCTTGTCGAGCGAGGCGAACAGGTCACCGGGCGTGTAGAGATGCCCCCGGTACGGATCGAAGGGCAGGCCCGGGACGGGCGGGAGCACCAGGGCGCCGTCGGCGCGGAGCTTCTCCGCCGCGTCGGGGCGCATCCGGCAGCCGAGGAAGACGGCCCCGGCGGTGTCGTTGGTGAGCAACTCCCGTGTCCGGTCGGTCAGATCGACGGACTGGACACGGAATCCGGAGAGCGTGCCGCGGGAGGAGACGATCGCGTCGAACTCGTCGAGCGTCTCTATCTCGCGGTCCCCGTGATGGACGGCATGGGCGGGACTCGTCTGCACCCGCCCATGCTAGGGGGTGCCGTCCGGCTCGGTTCGGCCACCGACGGCAACGCCGCTCGGGGCCCTTCGGGGGAGTGCGCGCCGGGGCCCGCGACCCCCGGCGGGATCCGGACGGCACTCCCCGGGCCCGCGGGTGCGTCAGCCCTGCACCGCGGCCGGGTCCATCCAGATGACCTCCCAGGTGTGGCCGTCGAGGTCGTCGAAGGCGCGGCCGTACATGAAGCCGTGGTCCTGGGTCTCGCCGGTGACCGAGCCGCCCGCCGCGACGGCCTTCTCCACCAGCTCGTCGACCTTCTCGCGGCTCTCCGCGCTCAGCCCCAGCAGCACCTCGCTGCTCTTCGTGGCGTCCACGATCTCCTTCTTGGTGAACGCCGCGTACTTCTGCCGGGTCAGCAGCATCGCGACGATCGTGTCGCTGATCACGACCGACGCGGCGGTCTCGTCACTGAAGTGCTCGTTGATCGAGTAGCCGAGCTCCGTGAAGAACTTCTTCGAGGCGTCGAGGTCGTTGACGGCCAGGTTCACGAAGATCATCTGCTGGTGCATGGCGGGGCCTTTCCCGTTCGGTTCCATGGTGTTCGTGGGGTAGACCGGGGGTCCGTGCGGAACTCATCGGCCCGCGAAGATTTTTTTCGAACCGGTTTCCGGACCGCTCTCAGCGGGCCAGCGGCCACGCCGACAGCTCGGCCACGACCAGGGTCAACGGTCCGAACAGGGCCAGCAGCGCACCCGCGCGGAGCGCGGCGGCCCGGCGCAGCGTCCCCGTGGCCGCCCCGAGGCGCCGCAGCGCGGCGGTGGTGCCGGC
>NZ_NCTE01000022.1 GCF_002114215.1 Streptomyces sp. 13-12-16
CCGCTGGGCCTGGGGGACGGCGGCCGCTGGCGCGGCGACCGCGGCCGACGCCGCGACGGCCACGACGAGAGCGGTCCGGTGCGCCGCCGCCGGATGGCCCGGAAAGCGTCCGGTCCGGGAATGCGGCAGAACGCGTCGCCAGTGCGCGCAGCCGGGACATTCGCAGTCGTCCGCCGGATCGATTTCCTCGAATACCGGAGACTCCATGCGATTCTCCTCACACTCCCGGTCGATTTCACCACGTCCGTGCACGACGGCCAGTTTCGCAACCGTCCTCCGCGCGCGCATGTTGACGGTCCGAATGACGTACGGGCGGCCGACCGGGCCCCGCCGGGCGTGGACCCCGGACGGCGGCCGGACGGCCGGCGGTCGGGAGCACCCGCCGGGGTCCTGTAGAGTTACGCCGTCAGCGCGCGCCGCTAGCTCAGTTGGTTAGAGCAGCTGACTCTTAATCAGCGGGTCCGGGGTTCGAGTCCCTGGCGGCGCACCGACCCGACGGGCTCCTCGTGCACACGAGGGGCCCGTCGGTTTTTGGCCGGATACCTCCTCGCGACCGTTGAACGCAACCCACTCGGCGCACGTATGCAACATCGGCCCCGTGGCTCTCCCCCACCGGCCACAATGATCCCGTATGGCCGGTGAACACCGTGTTTCGTGTCTTGCGATCATGATGGGCACCGTAGAACCTGGGTTCTTCAAGTTACTGCGGGTTCGCGGTGATTGGGGGGCAAGAAACCGGTTGCTGGTGATGCGGGATGAGGGGTCCCGCTTCATGAAGCGGTGCCGAGGGGAGCATCATGCAACCGGAACAGCGCTGTGCCGTGTCTATAAGGTGTGGGTGACGTGGTGACAGCGGTCTACCACTGATACGTCCGTGACGGTCGAGGGGGACCGGATCGGACGTAAGGAAGCGACGAAGCACGCGGCGACCGCCGTGTGTTGGGGGGATGACTCATGACGTCGACGCCGACGGGCGCCCAGAGGGACGACGACCCGTCCCAGACCACCCAGCTCAGGGTGCCCGGCCATCGGAACTGGAACACGGGCGCGTTCCGCCGGATCAAGAAGACGCTGCCGAGATACGACTACGAGCACTACAGCCGGCTCTCGGGCCCCCTCACCCAGCCCGATCCGAACAAACCGTACAAGGTGCAGTACCGCTCGCTGATCTCGCAGGAGCCGCACCGCATCCGGATCGCGCTGATGCTGGCCGCCGCCCCGGTGCTGTCGCTGGTGCTGCTGTTCTGGCTGCTCCAGCCCGCGCACTGGACCGAGCGGGACTACGTGGAGTTCGAGTGGCTGCCCGCCCTCGACGTCGTCATGCTCGTCTCGATCGGTCTGATCGAGTTCTTCCGCTGCATGAACGTGCTGTCGAACGCGCACGCCACGCTGGTCGCCCGCGACCCGATCCCGGTGGTGCCCGAGACCGGCACCCGGGTCGCCTTCCTCACCTCCTTCGTGCCCGGCAAGGAGCCGCTGGAGATGGTGACGAAGACCCTGGAGGCGGCCGTCAGGATCCGCCACCGGGGCCTGATGCACGTCTGGCTGCTCGACGAGGGCGACGACCCCGAGGTGAAGGAGGTCTGCGCGCGCCTGGGCGTGCACCACTTCTCCCGCAAGGGCGTCGCGAAGTGGAACCAGAAGAAGGGCGCGCACCGCGCGAAGACCAAGCACGGCAACTACAACGCCTGGCTGGACGCGCACGGCGACGACTACGACTACTTCGCCTCGGTCGACACCGACCACGTGCCGCTGCCGAACTACCTGGAGCGGATGCTCGGCTTCTTCCGCGACCCGGACGTCGGCTTCGTCATCGGCCCGCAGGTCTACGGCAACTACGACAACTTCGTCACCAAGGCCGCCGAGTCCCAGCAGTTCCTCTTCCACGCGCTGATCCAGCGCGCCGGCAACCGCTACGGCTCGCCGATGTTCGTGGGCACCTCCAACGCCGTGCGCATCAAGGCGCTGAAGCAGATCGGCGGCCTGTACGACTCGATCACCGAGGACATGGCCACCGGCTTCGAGATGCACCGCCACAGGAACCCGGAGACGGGGAAGAAGTGGCGCTCGGTCTACACCCCGGACGTGCTCGCGGTCGGTGAGGGCCCCAACGCCTGGACCGACTTCTTCACCCAGCAGATGCGCTGGTCGCGCGGTACGTACGAGACGATCATCGGGCAGTACTGGAAGGGCTTCTACTCGCTCCCGCCGAGCAAGCTCTTCAACTACACGATGATGATCATCTTCTATCCGATGTCGGCCCTGAACTGGATCCTGGCGGCGCTGAGCTGTGCGCTGTTCCTGGGCCTGGGCGCCTCGGGCGTGAACATCGACCCGGCGGTCTGGCTGATGCTCTACGGCAACGCCTCCGCCCTGCAGATCGGCCTGTACGTCTGGAACCGCCGGCACAACGTCTCGCCGCACGAGCCCGAGGGCTCCGGCGGTGTGGCCGGCATGGTGATGTCCGCGCTGTCGGCGCCGCTGTACGCGAAGGCGCTGATCGACTCCGTCCTGCGCAAGAAGAGCAAGTTCGTGGTCACCCCCAAGGGTGACTCGGCCAGCCCGGACACCTGGTTCGGAACCTTCCGGTACCACTGGTACTTCATCCTGATCTTCGCCGGCTCCATCGCCGCGGGCTTCGTCTACGGGCACTCGCACCCGGCGATGGTGATCTGGGCGACCTTCGCCCTGCTGATCACCGCCGCGCCGATGTTCGCCTGGCGGCACGGCATGCGGCAGGACCGGAAGAAGCCCGGCGCCCACGCCGGGGGCG
>NZ_NCTE01000224.1 GCF_002114215.1 Streptomyces sp. 13-12-16
CTCGACGGCGGGATCAGCGGCTTCGCGATCTCCCACAACCCGTCCGGAACAATCCAACTCCACGTACCCCGCCCCATGTCGAGTTCAACGACGCCGCACCACATAGGACACGGTCTAAGAGGTCGTTTCAGTTGGTGAGTCGGCGGTAGCTGATGAGAGCTGCGGCGATGCCGACGAAGGCCAGGAAGTGCTCGGCCTTTCGCTCGTAGCGGCGGTGCAGCCTTCGGCATCCGGCCAGCCAGGAGACCGTTCTCTCGACGACCCAGCGGTGTCGGCCCAGCCGCGTGGACGACTCGATGCCTTTGCGGGCGATGCGGTGGCGGATGCGACGCTCGCGAAGCCATTTCCGCAGGTGGTCGTAGTCGTAGCCCTTGTCTGCGTGGAGCTTGGCCGGGCGTCGGCGGCGCGGTCTGCGGCGGGAGCGGACGGGCGGGATCCCGCGCACGAGCGGTTGCAGGCCGAGGCTGTCGTGCGTGTTAACGCCGGAGATGCCCAGCGACAGGGGCAGTCCGTTGCGGTCTGTGATCAGGTGGATTTTCGATCCCGGCTTGCCGCGGTCGGTCGGATTCGGTCCGGTGAGTGGCCCCCTTTTGCCGCCCGGACGCTGACGGAGTCGATGGCGCATCGCGACCAGTCCAGCTCGCCCCGAGCGCCGAGTTCGTCGAGGAGCACCCGGTGCAGCCTGGCCCACACCCGCTCTCGGCTCCACTGGGCGAAGCGCCGGTGGACGGTGGCCGCCGCCGTGCTCGGCCCGCTGCTCGTCAACGGGGTGTTCGCGGGATGACGTTCGTGCCCGCGGCCTCTCTGGTGGTGGGCGCTGTCGAACCCGAGCACGCGGGTCGGCTTCCGGGCTGCTGCAGACCACCCAGGAGCTCGGCGGCGCGATCGGGCTTGCCGTGATCGTGTCGGTGTACGCCGCCGGAGCCGTGCCCGGCGCGTTCGTACCGGGTGTCCGGGCGGCCTTCCTCACCGCAGGCGCGCTGACCGTCATGGCCGGCCTCACGACGGTACTGGTCCTCAGGACGGGTCGCCGCTCGCGCCCGTGAGGAGGGGTCCTGCGGCGGCCGTCCGCTCGACGGCCGCCGCAGGACCCGGCGTTCACGGCTCCGCCGTGTGCGCCCGTGTCACACGCCGGGCACGGCCGGGGCCGCTACGGCTCGCCGGGTGTCCTCGGTGATGAGATCCAGGTTGACCGCGGCCGCCGTCTTCAGACCGGCGGCGGCCGCACCGATCACGGTCTCCGTGAGGCTGGTGACGTTGCCGGCCGCGTACACACCGGCCACGCTCGTCGCTCCTTGCGGGTCCGACACGACATGGCTGCCCGCGACCTGCCCGAAGAGGTGGAGTTCTGTCGTCTCCAGCCCCAGGCCGCCCAGCCCGTCGAGCCGGGCGGTGAAGCGGGGCGCGACCACCAGGTGCCCGACGTCCGACCGGCGCCCGTCGGACAGCACCACACCGCGCAGCGGCCCCTCCGACACGTCCAGGTGTGACACCTCCCCCTCGACCACCCGCACGTCCCGCGCGGCGAGACGTGCGCGGGACGTGTCGTCGAGCCGCGGTCCGGTGTGTGAGAACAGAGTGATCTCGTCGCTCCACTGACTCCACAGCAGTGCCTGCTCCACCCCGACCGGGCCGGTGGCCAGCACACCGATCGCCTCTTCACGCACTTCCCACCCGTGGCAGTACGGGCAGTGGAGCACCTCGCGTGCCCAGCGCTCGGCCACGCCGGGCACGTCGGGCAGTTCGTCCACCAGGCCGGTGGCGAGGAGCAGGCGGCGGGCCCGTACGACGGTGTCGTCATCGAGTACGACCTCGAAGAGCCCGTCCTCGGCCCGCTTGGCGGCGACGACCGTCGCATCGACCGCGCGCGTCCCGAAACGGGCGACCTCCTGTCGCGCGAGGGCCAGGAAGTCGGCGGGAGCGATGCCCTCGTGGCCCAGGTAGTTGTGCATGCTGTGCGCGGGAGCGTTGCGCTGTCGTCCGGCGTCGACCAGCAGTACGGTGCGCCGGGCGCGTCCGAGGGTGAGCGCGGCGTTCAGGCCGGCCGCGCCGCCCCCGATCACGATGACGTCGTGGATCCGGTGGTGTTCCATGGTGTTCCTCTCGTTGGGCGGCGATCTTCCGGCCGGCCGCCGACGGGCCCCAAGGCGTCTTGCCGACCTGGCAAGATGGGAGTGTGAACCACGATGAGCTGGAGGAGGTGCTGCGCATGGTCGGAGGGCGTCTGCGGACTCTGCGGCAGCAACGTCACGCGACACTGGACGACATCAGCGCGCGCAGCGGCATCTCCCCGAGCACGCTGTCGCGGCTGGAGTCCGGACAGCGCAAGTACACCCTCGATCTGCTCCTCCCCCTGGCGGTCGCCTACGGCCTGCCGCTCGACGAACTCGTCGGCGCGCCCGTGACCGGTGACCCGCGCGTCCATCTGCGGCCCGTCTCCGTACCCGGCCAGGACCAGACGGTCGTCCCCCTGGTCCGCCACTACGGCGGCCCCCACGCCCACAAGCACGTACTGCCGCCGGGGACGACCACCGCCTCGAGGCAGGGACTCCACACGCATCAGGGCTACAACTGGGTCTACGTGCTGCACGGGCGGCTGCGCGTCACCGCGGGCCCCCGGCAGGTCGTCCTGGCGGCCGGGGAAGCTGCGGAGTTCGACACCCGGCTGCCGCACGCGCTGGGCAACGCGGGTGAGCAGCCGGTGGAGTTCCTCAGTCTCTTCGGGGCCCAGGGGGAGCGGATGCGTGTGGTCACCTCGTGGGAGGAGGCCGCCGAGGGCGACGAGGCCGAAGACCGGGTGTGACGGGAGCGTCTTGCCGGGTCGGCAAGAGGGTTCAGCGTCGGCGCGGAGCGTCGTACATGATCCTGCTGCCTGGCCCCACCGACCGATTCCGGAGAACAGCCATGCCCGTCACACCGCCTCCCGTCGACCCGGAACTCGCCGCGGCGATCGATATCGACGCCCTGCGCATCACCCTCACCCATGAGGTGATCGAGAAGCTGCGGACCGCGGCCGCACCCGCGCCTACCCTGGACGAGCTGCGCCGCGACGGTGCCTTCACCGTCGAGGAACGCCTCGCCCCTGCGGCCGGCGGCGGCACCGCCGGCGTGCCCCTACTGGTGTGCCGGCCCGCCGGTGCCAGGGGGAGGCTGCCCGTCCTGTACTACCTGCACGGGGGCGGCATGGTCATGGGCCATGCCCGGCAGCACCTGGACTACGTCCTGGAGTGGGCGGAGGAGCTGGGAGCGGCCGTCGTGTCGGTCGAGTACCGCCTGGCCCCCGAACACCCCTACCCGGCGGCGCTGGACGACGGTCTGGCCGGGATCACCTGGATTGCCACCCACGGCCGGGAGGCGGGCATCGACCCGGAACGCGTCCTCGTCACCGGCTTCAGCGGGGGCGGCGCCGTGGCCGCGGGGCTGACCCTGCGCCTGCGGGACGGAAGGGACCTGCGCCCGGTGGGGCAAATGCTGGTCTGCCCCATGCTCGACGACCGCAACGACACGTGTTCCGCCGTCCAGTTCACGGCGACCGGCGGCTGGAACCGAGCCACCAACGAGGCCGCCTGGTCCCATGTGCTCGGCGCGCGCCGGGGCACCGCCGACGTGCCCGCCTATGCCGCGCCCGCCCGCGCCGAGGACCTGTCAGAACTGCCGCCCACGTACCTCGAAGCCGGATCCGCCGAGACGTTCCGGGACGAGGTGGTCGGCTACGCCTCGGCGATCTGGGCGGCCGGTGGTGACGCGGAGCTGCATGTGTTCGCCGGGGGCTTCCACGGTTTCGACTTCCTCGTCCCCGGGGCCGTCCTGTCCCGCGACGCGCGGGAGGCCCGCCTGAAGTGGCTGCGCCGGGTCCTGCCCACCCGGTCGTGAGATGGACCGGAACGGTGGTGACCGGCTCGGGCCGAGGCGCGGCGGCAGGACCGGCCGGCGCCTCACCGGGGTGGCGCGGGCCCGGCCGGGCACCGTCACGGGTCGGGTCATGTCGAGAAGTACGGTTCCCGTATGCATCTCGCTCTCGGGCGCTGTCACGTTGTTGGGTGGGTAGCTGTCTGATGGTGCGTTGTGGTGTGGTGGAGCCGGTTCCGGGTGCTCAGGCCGTGGCGGGGAGGCCGGCGACTCCGGTGATCTGCTCCCAGATTGCAAAGCGGACGGTCATTTCGGCGCGGTAGCGGTATGCGGGCATCAGATGGCGGTGGGGCCGGAAGTGAGGTGAGATGCCGCTGAACGCGGACAGAAACCGCTGGGCTCCGCCCACGGAGCGGAAGTTTTTCATCGCCCGTTCGCGCTGCCTCGTTGGCTGGTGGCTGTTCTCCGCCCTGTTGTTCAGGCCCTTGTGTGGGCGGTGCTCCACGGAGGGCATGACCTCACGGTGGGCGGCGCCGTAGGAGCGGAGCTTGTCGGTGATGATCACTCTGGGCACCGTGCGGGTCTTCTTGAGGAGCCTGCGGAAGAAGCGTCGGGCTGCGGCCTTGTCCCGCCGGTTCTGCACGAGGATGTCGAGGACGTGCCCGTCCTGGTCGACGGCCCGCCACAGATACTGCAACCGCCCGTTGATCTTGATGAAGACCTCGTCGAGGTGCCACTTGTCTCTGGGCTGGGGCTGCCGACGGCGCAGAGCATTGGCGTAGATCTGCCCGAACTTGCCGCACCAGCGGCGGATCGTCTCGTGGGAGACGACGATCCCGCGCTCAAGCATGAGCTCCTCGACCTCGCGGAACGACAGCGGGAAGCGGAAGTACAGCCACACGCAGTGGGAGATGACCTCGACCGGGTACCGGTGCCCCTTGCACGACAGCGACGCACTCCCCACAGACGATCCTTCCCAGCCCGATCAATCCGAAGATCATCCCATCGGTCAGCCAACGTGACAGTGCCCATCGAGGAGATCGCGGAAGAGACGGCCGAAGAGATCGGCGGTGAGATCGCCGAAGAGGTCGTCGAGGGACTCTTCGACTGACCAGACACCCAGAGGATGCGGCGACAGCCCGATCGCCGCCGCATCCCCCAGGCGAAGACACCGTCAGTGAACCTCTTTCGTTCTGGGACGCGAGGGTGAAACGAGCCGGTCAGTGACTGTGGCGACGAGGCTGGGCCCCTCGTCGTTGGCGTGGTGATCCACTCAGCACACCAGCGACCGGAAGGGGCCCTGTTGGTTCCGTGTCCTGCCATGCGCGATGTTCCGCACGAGCTGGTCGAGCACGTCTCGTGGCTGATCTACGCACGAAGGCGTGAACTGGGCTCCCCGTGGCGACGACTTGGCTGCTGCAAGCAGACTCTGCTCACCCTGGCACATCTTCGGAAGAACGAGTCGTTCGCCCAGCTCGGCGCCGGATTCGGTATCTCGGAGGCAATCGCCTGGCGTTACGTGGACGAGCCCATCGAGGTCCTGGCCGCCTGGGCACCGGGGCTGCATGAGGCCCTGGCCGGTCTGGGCGAGGGCGACTTCGTCATCGTCGACGGCACGCTGATCCCCACCGACCGGGTGGCCGCGGACGAGCCGTACTACTCCCGGAAGCACAAGCGGCACGGCATGAACATCCAGGTCATCGCCGCACCCGACGGCACACCCCATGGGGCATCCCCTGCCGGCAGAGCTTGGGGAAGGGTTCTCCCTCGCGACACCGGGACGCACGCACGGCCTGACCTCGGCCCGGGCCCACGGCATCGCGCAGGCCTGCCTGACGAGGCGGATCCTCGTCCCTACCAGGGCGCCGGCGCCACCGTCCGCACCGCCCAAGCCGTACCCGTCCTCCTGACCTGCGACTACACAGGATGAAAGAGGTTCAGTCACCCCTGGATCACCGCGGTGGCCGTCGCGTGGCGGCGTACCGCGTCCTCAAAGAGGCGGTGCACGGTGGTCGACGCGGGTGGCGTGCCGGCCGATGCGGTGTCCGGCGTCGTGAGGGTCATCAGCCTTCCGTCCCCGTCGCGGTTGTCTGCTTCGGCCTGCCCTGGGTGCGGCCCACGTCGAGGAAGCCCAGGATCGCGGGCACCGGGGAGATCACCCGGTCCGCTTCGTCGAGTTCGAGGCGGTAACGCGTGCGTACGTCGGGAAGCTGGCTCCAGTGGGTCGGCGGACGCAGGTGGTGCTCCTGGTGGTAGCCGTCGTTGAACGTCAGCAGGTTGTAGAGGCGGCCGTAGTGGCTGACGGAGTTGGCGTAGCGGTCGTCGGGCTCGGCACCGAAGTGCCGGTAGTAGTTCTGCACGTTGACCAGGGCGAGACCCAGGAAGATCGCGGGCACGTAGGCGATCAGGAGCCACTGCCACGACAGGACGCCGAGCCCTACGACGAAGGCGAAGTGGGCGAGCCGGTCCAGGCGTATCTGCCGCAGTTCGGCGGCGCGCGGCCCGTCGGCGCGGGACGCGTACCGGACGGCGGACTCGTCGGCGGTGACGCGGAACAGACGGGTGACGGAGAACAGGGACCGGGCCAGATCCGCCATGGAGCTCAAGGCGCCGCCGGCGATGTACCGCATCAGGCCCGCGTGCTCGCCGTCACGGCCGTCCCGGTAGGTCGATGAGCTGTCCTTCGTCGTCCCGTCGGCACCGGGCCGGTCGTTGTTGTAGCGGTGGTGATTGCGCACATGGCTGAGTTCATAGGCCTTCACCGACTGCGCGATGTTCGACGAATTCAGCATCGACATGGCGCCGTTAAGGAATGCGGCCCGGAACCAGGGCTGATGCGTGAAAAGATGCGAGATAATGATGATGTTGTACACCATCATGAACACGAGCAGCGCAAAAGAACCGGCGCGTCCTGGTAACCCCGTCTCGTCCCACGAGGCCGCGAGCGAAATGGTCACCCCGAACTGTGCAATACTCAGGGCGACCAGTACGGCATCGAGCGGACTGTTTCTCCACACCATCTTGGACTTCAATTGCCCTCCCGGCACGTGTCGAAGAAAAGCATTCGGCCACCGTTTCACGGCAAGTTCCAGTGAAACACTGTGGCAGGCTTCCGGTGACCAGTCAATGTTGTACGGATTCCGCGGCGACCTCGTTGGCGAGGGGCGACGGCGAAGTGTTGACGAGGCAGCGGCCGCATCGCATACAACGGTGGGGGTCCCTCGTACACGAACGGCCGGAGTGACCTCGTATTGACGGGCCGGAGTTCACGCCCCCGGTCCACCCGGCGGGCCTCCAGCTCTTTCCCGATGTCGTCCCAGACCTTGGCGTATCCGCGGGCCCCGTGATCGCTGTGCTGAAATGGCAACGTTACGTCCGGCACACTACGTCAGCCGGTCGGTCGCCGCATCACCGCCTCAGCACATTTCGTCGGATGTTCCAAGGCTGCCGATCGGCACTCGGCCGACGGGCTGGCCGCCATGGATTCAAGCCGTCAACGGGTGCGGGCACAGGCGGACGCAAACGTCAAGACGGAGAAACGGACAAACTCATTCGTCTGCACGGAGAACCGTGTTTCGCCGCCCTTGAAATGCGTTGGCCCCAATCGGTGGGGGATCGGAATTAGCGCTTCCGAACTTTTTCGCGTCGAGTGCCGGGAACAGCGTGCTCGCGCGGCGCCCTGATGATGGCCCGAAGATGGTGTCGGTCCGAATTCTGGTCGACGGTACGGGGACTCGGGCGTCGTCGGGCGTGGTGGTACGAGACGATGGCCGGCCGTCGGGCCGCGCTCGGTCGGCGGCAGGGAGCCGGCCACCTCAGACGGTGGTGCGGGCGGCCGAGGGCTGGACGACCTGGCGGGGGCGGCGTTCGGCCCGCCGGATCGCCGACAGGGCCCGGCCGGTCAGCACGCTGGTCACCAGCGCCATCGCGACCAGGGCGGGATACGGCGGCACCGTGAGGATGCCCGCCTTGTACCCGACTGCGAGGACGACGAGCTCGGCCAGGCCCCTGGTGTCCATCGCGGCATGCGCGACCGGACGGCCGGTGGTGCGGACCTCTCACGGAGCTCGTCCGGGTGCTCACGTGGTGCCGGCACTGCTCGTGGTTCTCCTTCGGGCCAGGATCACAAGCCTGGCTTCAGGCACTCCACGAAACCGAGGTCAGCTCAGTACCCGGGACACGGTCGCAGACCCTGCCGCTGCGGTCGCACGGACCGGCCGTCGAACGCCTCCCAGCCCCGGGCCGGGGGCCGGGGGCTGGGAGGCGTGCCGCCGTCGACCGAGCGGGTCAGCGGCCGGTCGTCTCCCGGGGTCGGTCGCCGGAGGTGCCGCCCGGTGGCGGCGGGGCCGGGGCG
>NZ_NCTE01000225.1 GCF_002114215.1 Streptomyces sp. 13-12-16
CCGCCCCGCCGTTCACGGGCGGCCGTGCTCGCCGTGGTGGCGGCCGTCGCGCTGGGCGCGGCGGGCTGCGACGCCGACGGCGGCTCCCCCGCCCCGTCGGGCACGGCGGCGGAGAAGGAGCGGCCGTCCCCGAAGCCCACGCCCGTGTGGGACACCAGCCCTCGGTCGGTGGCCGCCGTGGGGGACTCGATCACGCGCGGCTTCGACGCGTGCGCGGTGCTGACGGACTGCCCCGAGGTGTCGTGGGCGACGGGCGGCAGCGAGGAGGTCGACAGTCTCGCCGTACGGCTGCTGGGGCGGGCGGGTGCGGCGGAGCGGAGCTGGAACTACGCGGTGACCGGGGCCCGGATGGCGGACCTGCCGGAGCAGATGGCGCGGGCGGTGCGGCGGAGCCCGGAGCTGGTGGCGGTGATGGCCGGGGCGAACGACGCCTGCCGGGAGACGACGTCGGCGATGACGCCTGTGGACGACTTCCGGGCCGACTTCCAGGAGGCCATGCGCACGCTGCGCGAGGCGCTGCCCAAGGCGCAGGTGTACGTGGCGAGCGTGCCGGACCTGAAGCGGCTCTGGTCGCAGGGGCGGACCAACCCGCTGGGCAAGCAGGTGTGGAAGCTGGGCATCTGCCCGTCGATGCTGGGCGACGCGGACGCGCTGGACGCGGCGGCGACGCTGCGGCGCGAGACGGTGCAGAACCGGGTGGAGGACTACAACGAGGTGCTGGAGGAGGTCTGCGCGAAGGACCGCCGCTGCCGTTTCGACGGTGGCGCGGTGTACGAGTACCGTTTCGGCACCGACGAGCTGAGCCGCTGGGACTGGTTCCATCCCAGCGTCGAGGGGCAGGCCGAGCTGGCCGGGATCGCGTACCGGACGGTCACGGCGAAGCAGCCGTGACTTATTGTTCCGCACATGAACGAACTCTTCGGCACACTTCCCGACGGCACGCCGGTGCACCGCTGGACCCTGGAACGGGCGGGCGTACGGGTGCGGATCCTGTCCTACGGCGGGATCGTGCAGGACGTCGAGGTGCCGGACCGGGACGGGCGGACCGGGAACGTGGTGCTGGGATTCTCCGACCTGGACGGCTACCTCCGGTACCCGGAACCCTTCCTGGGCGCCCTGATCGGCCGGTACGCCAACCGGATCGCGGGCGCCCGCTTCTCCCTGGCGGGGCGCGACCACACGCTCGCCGCGAACAACGGGCCGAACTCGCTGCACGGCGGTGAGCGGGGCTTCGACAAGCGGGTGTGGGACGCGAGCCCGGTCGAGCACGGCCTGCGGCTGTCCCTGGTCAGCGAGGACGGCGAGGAGGGCTTCCCGGGCCGTCTGGAGGTCTCCGTGACGTACACGCTGGACGAGCGGGGCGCGCTGGGGATCGCGTACGAGGCGGTGACGGACGCGCCGACGCACGTGAACCTGACGAACCACTCGTACTGGAACCTGGCCGGCGCCGGCTCCGGCAGCGCGGCCGGGCACGAGCTGCGGCTGGCGGCCTCCCGCTACACCCCGTCCGACGCGGACCTGATCCCGAGCGGTGAGCTCGCCGACGTCTCCGGGACCCGGTTCGACTTCCGTGAGGCGCGGAAGGCGGGCACCGGGTACGACGACAACTTCGTGCTCGACAAGGGGGTGACGGCGGCCGCCGAGGAGGTCGCCGAGCTGTACGACCCGGCGTCGGGCCGGGTGCTGACGGTGGCGACCACCGAGCCCGGCATGCAGCTCTACACCTCGGACCACATCGGGGAGCCCTTCACCCCCGGTGACGGCATCGCGCTGGAGACCCAGCACTTCCCGGACTCCCCGAACCGTCCGGAGTTCCCGAGCACGGCCCTGAAGCCGGGCGAGGTGTTCCGGTCGGAGACGGTGTACGGGTTCGGCGTGCGGTAGGGCCTGCCCGGCCTCCGCCCACACATAAGCCCCGGTCCGGGGTCAGGGTCCCGGACCGGGGCTGCTCATGTGGGTGCTTCCCGGATCAGACGTTAACCGCTGTGGTGGGATCGCGGTCCCCGATCAGCATGCCCGCTTGAATCCCGTACGAAGCCTTCACATATGACCGCGATGCGGTGGGGTGGGGCGGGGTTGCGCTGCTCGGTGTGCTTTACGGGGTGCTCCGGCGTGGGGGTGGGCCGGGGGTGGGTGCGCGTGACCCGGTGTTCTGTGGGCGCCCTGCGTGGGTGTGGGCCG
>NZ_NCTE01000226.1 GCF_002114215.1 Streptomyces sp. 13-12-16
CCGGCGGGCGCCACGGCCGCCGGACGGCCGCGCACGCCCCGTCTGGACCAGCCGCGCCCTCCCAGGCGCCGCATCCTGCCCGAGTGGGACCCGGAGGCCTTCGGGCGGCTCTCGGAGAGCGTCGCGCGGTTCCTGGGCACCGGGCGGTTCATCGTCTGGATGACGTTCGTCATCATCCTGTGGGTGGTGTGGAACGTGTCCGCGCCGAAGGAGCTGCGCTTCGACGAGTACCCGTTCATCTTCCTGACGCTGATGCTGTCCCTGCAGGCCTCCTACGCGGCTCCGCTGATCCTGCTCGCGCAGAACAGGCAGGACGACCGGGACCGGGTCAACCTGGAGCAGGACCGCAAGCAGAACGAGCGGTCGATCGCGGACACCGAGTACCTGACCCGGGAGATCGCCGCCCTGCGGATCGGACTCGGGGAGGTGGCCACGCGGGACTGGATCCGCTCGGAGCTCCAGGACATGGTCAAGGAACTGGAGGGGCGGCAGAACGGACACAAGGACCATCAGGGGCCTTTCCCGGCGATGCGGGCGGAACACCCGCCCGGACGTGACGCAGACGACCACTGACGTACTTACCGGCGGGTGTACCCGGCGCCGTACCATCGTCCGTATGGCTACGGAAGACGCGGTGCGCGAGGCACTGGCGACGGTGAACGACCCCGAGATCAACCGGCCCATCACCGAACTCGGCATGGTCAAATCGGTGGAGATCGGTGCGGACGGTGCGGTCGCGGTCACCGTGTACCTGACGGTCTCCGGCTGCCCCATGCGGGACACGATCACGCAGCGCGTGACGGACGCGGTCTCCCGGGTCGAGGGCGTCACCCGGGTCGACGTGACGCTGGACGTCATGAGCGACGAGCAGCGCAAGGAGCTGGCGTCCGCGCTGCGCGGCGGTCAGACCGAGCGTGAGGTGCCCTTCGCCAAGCCGGGCAGCCTGACCCGGGTCTACGCGGTCGCGTCCGGCAAGGGCGGCGTCGGCAAGTCCTCGGTGACGGTGAACCTGGCGGCGGCGATGGCGGCCGACGGGCTGAAGGTCGGTGTCGTGGACGCCGACATCTACGGCCACTCGGTGCCGCGCATGCTGGGCGCGGACGGGCGTCCCACCCAGGTCGAGAACATGATCATGCCGCCGTCGGCGAACGGCGTGAAGGTCATCTCCATCGGCATGTTCACCCCGGGCAACGCGCCCGTCGTGTGGCGCGGCCCGATGCTGCACCGCGCGCTCCAGCAGTTCCTGGCGGACGTCTACTGGGGCGACCTGGACGTGCTGCTCCTCGACCTGCCGCCCGGCACCGGTGACATCGCGATCTCCGTGGCCCAGCTCGTGCCGAACGCCGAGATCCTCGTCGTCACCACGCCCCAGCAGGCGGCGGCCGAGGTGGCCGAGCGGGCGGGCTCCATCGCCGTGCAGACGCACCAGAAGATCGTCGGCGTGGTCGAGAACATGTCCGGGCTGCCCTGCCCGCACTGCGGCGAGATGGTCGACGTGTTCGGCACGGGCGGCGGCCAGACGGTCGCCGACGGCCTGACCCGGACGACCGGTGCGAACGTGCCGGTGCTCGGAGCCATCCCGATCGACGTCCGGCTGCGCGAGGGCGGCGACGAGGGCAGGCCCGTGGTGCTGTCCGACCCGGACTCCCCGGCGGGCTCGGCGCTCCGCTCGATCGCCGGCAAGCTGGGCGGGCGGCAGCGGGGTCTGTCGGGCATGTCGCTGGGGATCACCCCGCGCAACAAGTTCTGAGGGTCCTCACGCGCGAGGGCGCCGTCCACTACCGGACGGCGCCCTTCCGCATACCCGTCCGTTCAGGCGTCGTACGCGGTGATGTCCTTGACCACGGCGAAGCCGAGGCCGTACGCGCTCATGCCCCTGCCGTACGCGCCCACGTGCACCCCCGCCTGCGTGGAGCCCGCGAGCACCCAGCCGAACTCGGACTCCCGGTAGTGGAACGGCGTCGGCACCCCGTCCACGGGCAGGGACAGCGTCGACCAGTCCTCGCCCTCCAGGTCGTCCGCGAGGACCCAGGCGGTCTCCGTCTGCTGGTCCAGCCAGTCGTCGCGCAGGGAGTGGTCCATCTGGCCGGGCCAGGTGAAGGACAGCAGCCCCACCCCGGCGAGCCAGGCGGCGGAGGAGACCGAGGTGGCCTCCAGCAGACCGGTGCCGTCGGCGCTGCGGCGCACCGGGTTGGCGGCCACGGTCACCACGACCGCGAACTTCTCCTTGGTCTCCTGGTCGGTCCCGGCCGTGTACTCGCTGCGCACCGAGGGCTCGTCGCCGTGCCCGACCGATCCGTGCTCGACGGCCCCGTCGGCCGCCAGTCCGACCTGCATCAGCCAGCGCCGCCCCGTGAAGGCCTCGTCGAGGCCGTACCAGGGGAAGGGCGCACGCAGGTAGCCGTCGACGGTACGCCGGGCGGAGGGAACGGGTTCTCCGTCCTCCGCTGCCGGCGCCTGCGCGACTGCCGAACTCGTCGTCTCCATGTGGCCGGACGCCTCCTCGCTCTCGTCGGACCGGGCGGCCCGCCCCCCTTCGGGCGTACTCGTCCGTTCCACACAACAACTCGGCAGCATAGCCACCTTGACGTCATGGGCTGGGAAACCGCCCGGCGCGTGGGCCGCGCGGACGCCCTGATCAGGCCGTACGCGGCCCGGGTGGAGTATGAGACACGTCACGTACGCGGGGGCGTCCGTCCCGGCGCCGGACGGCTCAGGTGGCGTCCATGTCGAAGGGCGGGCGGTCGTCGGCCGCCGGCTTCTCGGGCTTCTTGGTCATGTCCACACGGCCACCGGAGGAGGCGGACGGGGCGGAGGACGAGGAGTCGGCGTCGCGGCCGTGGACGGCGTCCGCGACCTCGGCCATCTCCTTCTTCAGGTCGAAGCCGTTACGGATCTCCTTGAGCCCCAGGTCGTCGTTGTCCAGCTGCTTGCGGATGAACGTCTTGGGGTTGAGGTCCTCGAACTCGAAGTCCTTGAACTCCGGGCCGAGTTCCTGCCGGATGTCCTGCTTGGCGCTCTCCGAGAAGTCCCGGATCTTCCGGATCGTGCGCGTCACGTCCTGGATGACCTTGGGGAGCTTGTCCGGACCGAAGACGAGCACGGCGAGGACGATGAGCGTCACCAGCTCGAGCGGTCCTATGTCATTGAACACCTGAAGCTCCTCGCGATGCCTTCGGTCCTCGGTCCCCGGGGCGGCCTGCGGTCTTCCGTGGTCCGGGCCGGGTCCACGGTACCCGGCCACCCCGTGCGTCCGGTACCGTCCCGGGGCTCATCCGCCTCAGTCGCCCTCCGAGGAACCGAGCGTCAGGGTGACCGTCCGCTCCTCGCCGTCCCGCTCCAGGGTGAGTTCGAGGCGGTCGCCGGGGCGGTGGGCACGGGTCTTGACGATGAGTTCCTCGCCGGAGTGGACGCGCCGGCCGTCGACCTCGGTGATGACGTCTCCGGCCTTGATCCCGGCCTTGGCGCCGGGGCCGCCGGTGCTGACCGGGGGTCCGCCGTCGCCGCCCTTCTCCGCGACGCGGGCGCCGTCGCCGTCGTACCGCATGTCGAGGGTGATGCCGATCACCGGGTGGGTGGCCTTCCCGGTGTTGATCAGTTCCTCGGCGACGCGCTTGCCCTGGTTGATGGGGATGGCGAAGCCGAGTCCTATGGAGCCGGCCTGACCGGCGTCCGGGTCGGTGCCGCCGCCGGCGGAGCGGATGGCCGAGTTGATGCCGATCACCCGGGCCTCGGCGTCGAGCAGCGGGCCGCCGGAGTTGCCGGGGTTGATCGGCGCGTCGGTCTGCAGGGCGTCGACGTACGACACGTCGCTGCCGTCGCCCTCCTCGCCGCCGGCGGTGATGGGCCGCTCCCTGGCGCTGATGATGCCGGAGGTGACGGTGCCGGCCAGGTCGAAGGGGGCGCCGATGGCGACGACGGGGTCGCCGACCCGCACGTTGTCGGAGTTGCCCAGCGGCAGGGGGGTGAGTCCGCTGACGCCCTTCACCTTCACGACGGCGAGGTCGTAGCCGCTGTCCCGGCCCACGACGGTGGCCTCGGCGGTGTCACCGCTGTGGAAGGTGACGGTGATCTCGCCGTCGTCCCCGGCGGGTCCGACGACGTGGTCGTTGGTGAGGATGTGGCCGCGCCCGTCGAGCACGAAGCCGGTGCCGGTGCCGGCCTCGCCTGCACCGCTGACGTGCAGGGTGACGACGCTGGGCAGTGCCCGTGCGGCGATTCCGGCGACGCTGCCGGGGTCGCGTTCCGACGCCTCCTTGCCGGCCTGCGGCAGCTCCACGGTGCCCACGCCGCCGTTGCGCTCCAGATACGTGCCGGCGATCCCGCC
>NZ_NCTE01000227.1 GCF_002114215.1 Streptomyces sp. 13-12-16
ATCGCCGCCGGCCACGACGCCGGCGTACGGCTGTCGCTGCGGATCGAGGCGCGCGGGCTCACGGACGCGGCCGACGCCGCGGACGTGTCGTTCCGGGCCGTCCTCCAGATGCACGGTGTGAACGACCCCGCGCTCGTCGCGGACGCCGGCGAGGTGTGGGCCGGGGCCTTCGACGCGGCCTTCGACTCCCGCGCACGGATGGACGCCCTGCTCGCGCTCCGCCGCGCGGCGCGGGCCTGGGCGCCGCTCGCCCCCTTGTTGTCGGCGCCCGTGCCGGACGCGGTGGACCTCGCGGAGGAGGAGATCGCCGAACTCCTCGGCGAAGGCGGCCGGGTGCTCGCCGGTGCGGGCGTCGACGTGCACTGGCCCAGGGAACTGGTCCGCGAACTCACCACCCGCGCGGAGGTCGGTCCCACCGACGACGAACCCGGGTCCGGAAGGACCGGGCTCGCGGACGGGCCGTCGTTCCTGTCCGCCGACGCGCTGCTCGCCTTCGACTGGTGGTTCGCCCTGGGCGACCGGCGGCTCACGCGCGAGGAACTGGACCGGCTGGCCGAGGCGAACCGCCCCCTCGTACGGCTGCGCGACCAGTGGGTCCTGGTCGATCCGCGGGAACTGGCCCGGGCCCGTGCGCGCCAGGACCGCAAGGTCACGGCGGTCGACGCGCTCGGCGCGGCCCTGACGGGCTCCGTGGAGGTCGACGGCGGCCGGATCGAGGTCCGGCCCACCGGGTGGCTGGCGGCCCTGCGGGACCGGCTCGCGGACCCCGAGGCGCAGGAGCCCGTCGAGCAGCCCGCCGCGCTCGCCGCCACGCTGCGGGACTACCAGCGGCGCGCCCTGGACTGGCTGGCCCGGACGACCTCCCTCGGCCTGGGCTGCTGTCTCGCCGACGACATGGGGCTCGGCAAGACCGTCACCCTGATCGCCCTGCATCTGCACCGCCGGACCGGCCCGGAGTCCGCGGGCCCCACCCTCGTGGTCTGCCCGACCTCCCTGATGGGCAACTGGCAGCGGGAGATCGAGCGGTTCGCTCCCGGCACCCCGGTGCGCCGCTTCCACGGCGCGCGGCGGACGCTGGACGACCTGGCCGACGGCGAGTTCGTGCTCACCACGTACGGCACCATGCGGCTGGACGCCTCCCGGCTCGCCGGGGTCCCCTGGGGCATGGTCGTCGCCGACGAGGCCCAGCACGTGAAGAACCCGTACTCCTCGACGGCCCGTCAGCTGCGTTCCATCGGCGCACGCGCGCGCGTGGCGCTCACCGGCACGCCGGTGGAGAACAACCTGTCGGAACTGTGGGCGATCCTCGACTGGACGACCCCCGGCCTGCTGGGCCGGCTCGGCACCTTCCGGCGGCGGTACGCGGACGCCGTCGAGGGCGGGCAGGACCCGGCCGCGGCGGACCGGCTGGCCCGTCTGGTGCGGCCGTTCCTGCTGCGCCGCCGCAAGTCGGACCCCGGGATCGCGCCCGAGCTGCCGCCCAAGACGGAGACCGATCACGCGGTGTCGCTCACCCAGGAGCAGACGGCGCTGTACGAGGCCGTGGTGCGCGAGGCGATGGCCGAGATCGCGGGCGCCGGCAGCATGGCGCGGCGCGGGCTGATCGTGAAGCTGCTGACCGGGCTGAAGCAGATCTGCAACCACCCGGCGCAGTTCCTCAAGGAGGAGCGGCCGGTGGTCGCCGGGAGGTCCGGGAAGCTGGAGCTGCTGGACGAACTCCTCGACACGGTCCTCACCGAGCGGGCCGGCGTTCTGGTGTTCACGCAGTACGTGCACATGGCGCGGCTGCTGGAACGGCATCTGGCCGCGCGGGGCGTGCCGACGCAGTTCCTGCACGGCGGCACGCCGGTCGCCGGGCGCGAGGCGATGGTGCGCCGTTTCCAGGACGGCGAGGTCCCGGTCTTCCTGCTGTCGCTGAAGGCGGCGGGCACGGGGCTGAACCTCACCCGCGCGGAGCACGTCGTGCACTACGACCGCTGGTGGAACCCCGCCGTCGAGGCGCAGGCGACGGACCGCGCGTACCGCATCGGCCAGACCCGGCCGGTGCAGGTGCACCGCATCATCGCCGAGGGGACCATCGAGGACCGCATCGCCGAACTGCTGGAGCGCAAGCGTGAGCTGGCCGACGCGGTGCTCGGCTCCGGCGAGGCGGCGCTCACCGAACTGACCGACGCCGAGCTGGCGGAGCTGGTCGAACTGCGAGGGGGACTGCGATGACCCGGTACGACGGTGACGAGGCCGGCGTGGAGCGAACCTTCGCCGCGCTGCCGCCCGCGCGGGGGCGCGGTTTCGCGCAGAGCTGGTGGGGCCTGGCCTGGCTGACGGCACTGGAGGGCACGGCGCTGGACTCCGGGCAGCTCAAGGCGGGCCGCGGGCTGGCACGCGCGGGCGCGGTCGGCGCGGTGTCCGTACGGCCGGGGCGCATCACGGCGGTCGTACAGGACCGGGACCGTACGGCCCACCGCGCGGACGTGCTGCTGCAGGAGCTGTCCGGGGAGCAGTGGGAGCGGTTCCTGGCCATGGCCGTGGAGCGGGCCGGGCATGTCGCGGCGCTGCTCGACCGCGAGATGCCGACGCACCTGGTCGAGGACGCGGAGCTGGCCGGGGTCGAACTGCTGCCGGGCCTGGGCGATCTGGAGCCGGAGTGCGACTGCGGCGCCTGGGACCACTGCGGTCACACGGCGGCGCTGTGCTATCAAGTGGCCCGGTTGCTGGACGAGGACCCGTTCGTCCTGCTGCTGATGCGGGGGCGGGGTGAACGCGCCCTGCTGGACGCCCTCCAGGCCCGGGGCGACGCGTCCGCCCGGCGGCCCGCCCAGGGCCCGGAAGGGGTGGACGCGGCCGAGGCGTACGCGGCCGGTGACATCCTGCCGTCGCTTCCCGACGCTCCCGCCCTCCCCGCGGAGCCGGGGGTTCCGCCGTCGCTGGACACGGAGGTGGAGCCCGCGGCCGGGATCGATCCGCCCGCGCTGGAGTTCCTGGCCGCCCGGACCGCCGTGCAGGCCCACCGGCTGCTGGCCCGGGCCCTCCAGGACGGGCACGAACGGCAGCCCGTGGAACCGGAACCGGCCGTCGCGCGGGACGCGGTGCGACTGGCCGCCGGGGAGCCCG
>NZ_NCTE01000228.1 GCF_002114215.1 Streptomyces sp. 13-12-16
GAGGCGCCGTACGACAGGACGGTCACCGCCGCGCCCACGCGCCGGGCGTCGTTGGTGGCGATGCTGGTCAGCGCGCCCGGGAGCCGGTCGGCGTCGGCGCCGCCGCGCGGGTCGAGCACCCGGGCGGCGAGGTCGAGGCGCAGCCGGTGCGTGGCCCGTTCACCCGCGGCCTCCGTGATGCGGGCGCCCACGCGGTAACACGTCGACAGGACGGCGAAGACGACGGCGAGCAGCGCCAGCAGCCGCAGCAGCGTGCCGGACGAGCCCTTGGCCACCGCCTCGTCGATGATCACGCCCACGATCACGGGGACCAGGGCCTCGCACGTCTGGTGGCCCATGCCGAGGAGCGACGCCGCGACGACACCGCGGCGCCGGCCCCTGATCGCTTCCCGGAGGACGTGCCCCCCGGTCGGTCCTCCAGCCGGCATGTGCCGTACCTCCGCGATGGTCAGACGGTTAGGTAAGGCTACTCTGAACACGACGGTCCAGGTACCGCGCGCCGGGCGCGCCGACGCGCGGCGCTCCAGGTCCAACGCCCTTCGTGGAACGGGTCGTTGACCACCCGCTTCGCCTTCGGTTAGCCTCGCCTAAGCTGAACTCGCCGTCGTGTCCTGCCTTCCCGCACCCGCGCGAGCCCCGCGAACCACCGCCAGGGGGAGTTGTCGTTGACGGTCGAAACCCGGGCGGTGTCCACCGAACAGCCCTCCGCCCCGGTCGTGCCCGCAGCGCGACGCGGGACCACCGCACTCCGCGGGCTCGGGCTGCTCCTCGCGCTCGGCGCACTCGTCCTCGTCGGACTCCTCAGCGTGTGGGTGGGAACCCGGGGCATCCCGTTCACCTCGACCTGGACACTGCTGTGGCGGCCCGACGGTTCCGAGGCCGCGGTCATCATCCACGACTACCGCGTCCCCCGTACGCTCCTCGGGCTCGTCGTCGGCACGGCCCTCGGGCTGTCCGGCGCGCTGATGCAGGCGATGACGCGCAACCCGCTCGCCGACCCGGGACTGCTCGGCGTGAACCTGGGCGCCTCCACCGGGGTGGTCGTGTGCATCGCGTTCCTCGGGGTGGGATCCGTCCTGGGCCAGGTGTGGTTCGCGCTCCTCGGCGCGGTCGTGGCGACCCTGGTGGTCCACCTGCTCGGCTCCGCCGGACGGACGGTGGCCACACCCGACCGCCTCGTCGTCGCCGGCGCGGCCGTCACGGCGGTGCTGTACGCCTTCAACTCGACGGTGCTGCTGCTGCGTCCGCGCGCCTTCGACCAGTTCCGCTTCTGGACCGCCGGCTCGCTCGCCGGACGCACCTACGACGTCCTCCAGGCCGTCCTGCCGTTCGTCACCGTCGGCACGGCGCTCGCGCTGCTGCTCGCCCCCGCGCTCAACGCCCTCGCCATGGGCGACCAGTTGGGTCGGGCCCTCGGCGTCCACGTGGTCCGCACGCGGGTGCTGGCGGCCGTCGCGGTCATGCTGCTGTGCGGTGCCGCGACCGCCGCCGCCGGACCGATCGGCTTCGTCGGCCTCGCCGTCCCGCACGTGGCCCGGTTCGTCGCCGGCCCCGACCAGCGGTGGGTGATGGCGTACTCGATGCTGCTCGCCCCCGTCCTGCTGATCGGCGCCGACGTGCTGGGGCGGGTGATCGGCGCGCCGGGCGAGGTCCAGGTCGGCATCGTCACCGCGTTCCTCGGCGCCCCGCTGTTCATCGCGCTGTGCCGTCGCCGGAAGCTGGTCATGCTGTGAACCCCGTACACCCGGCGGAAGCCCCCGCCGAAGCCGCGCCCGTGATCAGCGGGACGGTCGTGCGCGCCCGGGGAGGCGGGATCTCGCTGCGGATCCCGGGCCGGTCCGTGGCCGTGGGCGTCGTCCTGTTCGCCGTACTCGTCGTGGTCATGGGCACCAGCCTGACCACCGGGGACTTCGAACTCTCCGTCACCGAGGTCGTCAAGGCCCTGACCGGCAACGGGTCGCCGGGCGCCGACTTCATCGTCAACACCCTGCGCCTGCCCCGGCTGGTCACCGCGGTGTGCGTCGGCGCCGCCCTCGCCGTGAGCGGCGGCATCCTGCAGAGCCTCACCGGCAACGCGCTCGGCAGCCCCGACGTCATCGGCTTCACCAACGGGGCGGCCGTCGGCGCCCTGACCGTCATCATCGTGCTGCACGGCAGCATGACCCAGATCGCGCTCGGCGCGCTGCTCGGCGGCCTCGCGACCGCCGCCGCCGTCACCCTCCTCGTCGCCGGCCGGGGGCTGCAGGGGTTCCGGCTCGTCGTCATCGGCATCGGGGTGAGCGCGCTGCTGCTGGCCGTCAACTCGTACCTGATCACCAGGGCCACCTTCCAGGAGGCGCTGGAGGCGCAGGCGTGGCTCCTCGGCAGCCTCAACAACCGCGGCTGGACCCAGGCCGGCGCCATCGGACTCGCGGTCCTCGTGCTCCTCCCGGTCGCCTTCGTGTTCGCCCGCCGGCTGTCGATGGTGGAGATGGGCGACGTGACGGCGACGGCGCTCGGCGTCGACGTGGCCCGAACCCGCACCGTCCTGCTCGTCGTCTGTGTCGCCCTGGCCGCGTTCGCCACCGCGGTCGCCGGACCCATCTGGTTCGTCGCCCTGGCCGCACCCCAGGTGGCCCGGCGCCTGACCCGGTCCTCCGCCCCCGCCCTGGTGCCCACCGCCCTCATGGGCGCCGTACTGCTCACCGCGAGCGATCTCGCCGTGCAGCGCCTGTTCACCGACGCCCTCCTGCCGGTGGGCGCGGCCACCGGCACCATCGGCGGGCTGTACCTCATCTGGCTGCTGGTCACCGAGTCGCGAAAGAGCCGCGCATGACAGGAACGCACCCGTCGGAACCCCGGCTCCGGGCCGAGAACCTGACCCTCTCCTACGACCGGCGGACCGTGGCCGCGGGCCTCGGTGTCGACATCCCCGACCGCTCCTTCACGGTGATCGTCGGACCGAACGCCTGCGGCAAGTCCACCCTGCTCAAGGCGCTGGCCCGGATGCTCAGGCCCAGGGCGGGCGAGGTCTACCTGGACGGCGCCGCCATCGCCTCCTACCGCACCCGCGAGGTCGCCCGCCGGCTCGGGCTGCTGCCGCAGTCGTCGACCGCACCCGGCGGCATCACGGTGGGCGACCTGGTGGCCCGCGGCCGCTACCCGCACCAGCGGCTGCTGAAGCAGTGGTCCGCCGAGGACGGGACCGCCGTGACCGGGGCGATGCGCCGCACCGGAGTCCTCGACCTCGCCGGCCGGCCCGTCGACGACCTGTCCGGCGGGCAGCGCCAGCGGGTCTGGCTGGCCATGGTGCTCGCCCAGCAGACCCCCGTCCTGCTGCTCGACGAACCCACCACCTTCCTGGACATCGCGCACCAGATCGAGGTGCTGAACCTCTGCGCCGAGCTGCACGCGGCCCAGGGGCACACCGTCGTCGCGGTCCTGCACGACCTCAACCAGGCCTGCCGCTACGCCACCCACCTCGTGGTGATGCGGGCCGGCGGCACCGTCGCGGCCGTGGGGGACCCGTCGGCCGTGATGACCGCCGAACTGGTGGAGGACGTGTTCGGCCTGCCCTGCCGCATCATCGACGACCCGGAGACCGGCACCCCCCTGATGGTGCCCGCCGCCCCGCGGCGCGCCGCCGACGACGCACGGCGTCCGGCGCGCGATCCTGGTACGGCCGTCCTATGATCGACCCATTAAAGTTGAATTAGGAACTTTTCTGTGGTGGAGGGCCGGCGCATGAGCAACACGGAGACGCACCCGACGGAGACGGTCTGCGGCGCGGACGCCGACGGACCGCCCCCGCCGGGCATCGAGATCCTCACCCCGAGGGACGTTCCCCTCGGCGGCCCCCGCGCCATGCGGGTACGGCGGACCCTGCCCCAGCGGGCGCGCACCCTCATCGGAGCCTGGTGCTTCGCCGACCACTACGGCCCCGACGACATCACCGAGTCCGGCGGCATGCGCGTACCCCCGCACCCGCACACCGGCCTGCAGACGGTGAGCTGGCTGTTCAGCGGCGAGATCGAACACCGCGACAGCCTCGGCAGCCACGCCTACGTCCGGCCGGGCGAGCTGAACCTCATGACGGGCGGCCACGGCATCAGCCACTCCGAGGTCTCCACCCGGAGCACCCGGATCCTGCACGGCGCGCAGCTGTGGGTGGCGCTGCCCGGGGAACACCGCGACACGGCCCGCGACTTCCAGCACCACGTCCCCGCCCCGGTCGCGCTGGACGGCGGCGAGGCCCGCGTCTTCCTGGGCACGCTCGCCGGCGACACCTCACCGGTGCGCACCTTCACCCCGCTGCTCGGCGCCGAGATCACCCTGGACCCGGGCGCCCGCGTGACCCTCGACGTGGACCCCGGCTTCGAACACGGAGTCCTCGTCGACAGCGGCGACATCCTCCTCGCCGACACGGCGCTGAAGCCGGCCGAACTCGGATACGCGCCCCCCGGCCGCACCGCCCTCACCCTGACCAACCGGGCGCCCGACCCGGCCCGCCTGCTGCTCCTGGGCGGACCGCCCTTCGAGGAGGAGATCGTCATGTGGTGGAACTTCATCGGACGGTCGCACGACGACATCGTGCAGGCCCGCGAGGACTGGATGAAGGGGGTGCGTTTCGGCGAGGTACAGGGGTACGACGGGGCTCCACTGCCCGCGCCGGAGCTGCCGAACGCCCCCTTGAAGCCGCGGGGGAGGGTGCGCTGAACTGCGGAAACGTGGAGCCTGAACCAAGAGGGGCAGGACCGCTGCGGTGCCCGCCCGGTGACGTGGCCGTCCCCTGGCGCGGGCCTTCGTTCCTGCCTCCCGGGCATCTCTGAAGCTGTCCGCGGTTCTCGGGGTATGGGCATCTGCGGGCAGCTTTGGAGGATGTCTCACGTGACGATGTCTCGTCACGGACTGCTCGCTTGTGGGCACGCCCATGCAACCGAGCCGATGCAGCCCCGAGTGTTCGCTGCCCCCGGCCGCCAAGTAGCTTCTTGACTCTCACACCGTGTCAGGCGGTCAGCTCGGAGACATCATGTTCACCATCGGAGACTTCGCCCGGCATGGCCGCGTCTCGGTCCGGATGCTGCGTCACTACGACGCGACCGGACTGCTGCGACCGGCTCACGTCGACCCCGCCAGCGGCTACCGCTACTACACCGCTGCCCAGCTCGCCCGCCTCAACCGGATCATCGCGCTCAAGGACCTCGGATTCACCCTCCAGCAGGTCCGGGACATAGTGGATGAGAAGGTCGGCTTCGAGGAACTGCGCGGCATGCTGCGGCTGCGGCGTGCCGAACTGGAGACCGCAATGGCTGCCGCGGGAGCACGGCTGATCCAGGTCGAGGCGAGGCTCCGGGCGATCGAGAGTGAGGGGCACATGCCCACGAACGACGTTGTCATCAAGAGCGTCCCTTCCGTCCGGGTGGCGGAGCTGACCGCGACCGCCGCGAGTTTCGAGCCCGAGGACATCGGCCCGGTCATCGGGCCGCTCTACGGCGAGCTGTTCCGGTGCCTGGGCTCGGCGGGTATCACCCCCACGGGCCCCGGCATCGCGTACTACGAGGACGCCCCGGAGGGTGGAGGCAAGATCGGCGTCCACGCCGCCGTCCAGGTCTCCGCCCCTCTCCAGGACGGCACCTTCCGGATCCTCGACCTGCCGCCGCTCGACCAGGCGGCGACCATCGTGCACCGCGGTTCGATGGACGCGGTACTCCCCACCGCCCAGGCCCTGGCCCGATGGATCGACGCCAACGACTACCAGTCGACCGGATACCCCCGCGAGATCAACCTGGAGTGCCCGGAAAATCGTGACGACTGGGTGACGGAACTGCAGGCACCGGTGACCCGGGCCTGAACAATCGCGCCCCAGCCTGGCCGGTGATCACGTTCGGGCAGCGGGAGACCGCAGCGGTCTCCCGCTGCCCGACTTCAGCCTTGAGAGCTTCTTGTAGCAGGTCAGGGCGGCAGCGAGGCCGAGAAGGGCGAGGAAGTGCGAGCCGGTCCGCTCGTATCGGACGGTGAGGCGGCGGTAGCCGAACAGCCGGGCGATCGACCGCTCGATCTTCCAACGGTGCCGGCCGAGCCGTTCGCCCGATTCGATCCCCGGGCGCGCGATGCGCGGGACGAGCCCGTGTTCGCGCAGCCAGGCGAGGTGGTCGGCGGAGAAGTACGCCTCATCCGCGCGAAGCCTGCCGGGACGGCGCCGACGCGGTCCGCGGCGGGAGCGGACCGCCGGAATGCCACGGATCAGCGGCTTGAACGCCTGGCTGTCGTACAGGTTCGCCCCGGACACCGCTACGGCCGGCGGGATGCCCTGGGCGTCGGACAGGACGTGCAGTTCGCTGCCCCTCTTCCCGCGATCAACCGGATTCGGCCAGGTCAGGATGCCCTTCTTTTCGTCCGGACCGAGGCGGCGTCAATGATCGCCGAGGTCCAGTCGACCTCGCCCCTGGCGCCGGGTTCGTCCAGCACCGCCCGGTGAAGCCGGCGCCACAGGCCTGCCTTGGTCCACGCAGTGAACACGGCCCGCTCATCACACGGAGCGGTCCCACCACCCTGCGGGCGAGCAGTGAGCGACGGCAACAACGGGGCGACCGGTTCCCGGAGTTCGTCAGGAAACAGCCACTGCGACAGATCGGCACCCACGACCGGCACCATGTCGCACAGACTTCACACCACGTGAGACAGCCTCTCAACATCCTCCCCTGTTGAACGGAATTCCGTCTGCCTGACTTGGCGGTGTGCAGCGACGACGTCGCAGCGCACCCGTCGAGCTGGAAAGGCGGACATGATCGTGGCCCATCTTGAGATCCTCGCAGCGAGTGTTCGGAGGCCACTCACGAGACGGATGGGTATCTTGACATAGCTATATGTCTTGACCTACGGTGTCGGCATGCCCGAGTCCAGCGCGTCCTCCCAGGACATCGACCGCGTAGCCGCCGGGCTCGCGGCGTGCCTGCCCGCGCTGGCCCGGGCCATGGAGCGGCAGATCGCCCCGGAGTTTCCGTACCCGAAGCCGCCGGAGGCGCAGCTCGCGCTCCTGCGTCATGTCGAGGCCAATGACGGCGTCACCGTTCGCCGAGCGGCAGAGGCTTTGCTGATGAAGCCCAACAACGTCAGCGCCCTGGTCACGCAGTTGACCGAACAGGGACTGCTGGAGCGCCGGCAGGACCCGGAGGACAAGCGCATCGCGCACCTGCACCTGACCGCGACCTCCCGGCAGCAGCTCACGGAGGTCCAGCACCTCATGGGCGACCAGGTCGCCCGGGCACTGCGCACCATGACCGACGGCGAACTCGACGCCCTCGGCTCGGCGCTGTCCTCTCTGCAGGAGCTGAACGAGCGCCTTCACCCGGTCATCGGCTGATCGCGCGTACAGGCCCGGCCTGTACGCGACGGCGGCGGATGCCCCTTTCTGCCTTCTCTCCCGGCCGTGTCCGGCCGCACCCGCGCCGGACACGGCCGGTCGTCCTGCGCGGACCCGCACAGCCGTCCGCCGCCTGTCCCCTTGCCTGATCAAGGACTCACACTCTCATGCCCTCCGAAGTCTTGAACTCCCCGGCTCCGCCTGCCCGTTCGGCGCACACGGCCGAACCGCACGGCCGCCGGGCCAACCCCTGGCTGACCCTCGTCGCCGTCGCCTTCGGCCTGTTCATGGTCGGCCTGGACGGCTCGGTCGTCTCGATCGCCAACCCGGAGATCGGCCGCGACCTGAACGCCTCCACCGCCGACCTGCAGTGGGTCACCAACGCCTACCTGCTCGCCCTCGCCGCCGCCCTCATCCTGGGCGGCAAGCTCGGCGACCGCTTCGGCCGCCGCACCTTCTACCTCATCGGCGTCGCCGGCTTCACCCTGGCCTCCGTCGCCATCGGCCTGGCGGGGTCCGTCGAAGGCGTCATCGTCTTCCGCGCCTTCCAGGGATTCTTCGGGGCGCTGCTGATGCCCAACACCCTCGGCATGCTGCGTGCTGTCTTCCCGCCCAGGAAGTTCGGCATGGCCGTGGGGATCTGGGCCATGGTGTCGTCGGTCTCGACGGCGCTCGGGCCGATCGTGGGCGGTCTGCTCGTCGAGCATGTCAACTGGGAATCGGTCTTCTACATCAACGCCCCCATCGGGGTGATCGCGCTCGTCTTCAGCATGGCGGTCCTGCCGCAGAGCAAGAACACCACGGCGGCGCAGGAGAGGTTCGACATCCCCGGCGTCGTCATGCTCGCGCTCGGCCTGCTCGCCGTCGTCTTCGGTGTCGTCAAGGGAGAGACGTGGGGCTGGACCTCGGCCGGCACCCTGGGCTCCATGGGCGCGGGTGTCGTGGTCCTGCTGCTCTTCGGCCGGTACGAGACCCGTGTGGCGCATCCGCTCCTGCCCATGCGTCTCTTCCGCAACCCGGCGCTGACCATCGGCACCGTCATCACCGCCCTGAACTTCTTCATCCTCCTCGGCGTGATCTTCTTCGTGATGCTGTACCTGCAGAACGTTCGAGGCTTCACCCCGGTCGAGGCCGGCGTGCGCACACTGCCGCTCAGCCTCGCCTCCGTGGTCGCCTCCCCGCTGGGCGCTGCCCTCACCGAGAGGTTCGGCCCGCGCCTGACGATGCCGCTCGGCATGGCCCTCCAGGCCGTTGCCTGCTTCACGATGCTCGGCTGGGGCGTGCACTCCTCGTACACCCTGATGTGGCCCCCGTTCATCGCGCTCGGTCTCGGCGTCGGCATGGTGATGGCTTCCTCCTCCGACGCCATCGTCGGCAACGCGCCGGTCAAGGACGGTGGCGTCGCGGGTGGCCTCCAGGCCACCGCCCTCCAGGTCGGTGGCGCGCTCGGCACGTCCGTCCTGATCTCCCTCATCAGCAGTCGAGTCGGCTCGACCCTGAGCGGGGAGCTGATCTCCTCCGGCGTGCCTGCCGAGAGGGCCCGCGGCCTGGCGGAGGCGAAGGACGCGGTGGCCATGGGCATCGCCCCGGTCTCCGGCGACATGCCCGCCTCGTTCAGGTCGGCGGTCGTCGAGGGCAGTCACCAGGCGTTCATGAACGGCGTCCACGGCGCCGTGCTGGTCTCCGGCGTCCTGTGTGTGCTCGGCGCCCTGCTCGCTGTGGCGGGCGTGCGGCGCCGTCCTGAGACGGCCGGTCACTGAGGCGTGTCGGGCCCGCCCGGCCGAGGCGAGTGGGCGCACCGTGAGGACGGGAACTCCTCAATGCCTCGGCCGGGCCCGTCAGACCTCGGGCAGCGCCGAAACGGCGGGGGCGGGTGGGGTTTCGCCGGCCGCGGGCCGCGCCCCGGGGCCGTGGCGACGCTGGTGCGTCAGCAGCCCGAGGAACCCGGCGAGGAAGCCGCTGATCAGTCCGGACACGGCGTGGTTGGCGGCGTTCGCCCCGGCGCTGGAAGGCAGCCCGACGGCCAGGTAGTTGACCAGGGCGCTCATCGCCGCACCGATCACGCCCCCGATCGCGCCACTGATGCCCGATGCGCGCACTGCGGACGGTCGGCCGGACCCGGGCCTGCGACGACCCGGTACGGCCGCTTCGACACCGAGAACGCGGTCGAGCGCGAGTGGTCCAGGCCCGGCGAGCAGTACGACGAGAAAGGCCGCCACCATCACCAGCGGAAACTCGATCCCCGAGCCACTCGCAGCCCCCTGCTGGGGTGTCATGAACCCGGTGTCCGCGTTGACCAGCGCCATCGCCAGGCACAGGTGGACCGTCAGCAACAGCGCGGTCAACCGTGACAGCAGCCCCAGGACGAGGAAGACCCCGCCGGCTGTCTCCCCGAGCGTGACCGCCCATGCCGTCACGGTCGGCGCGGGCACACTCATCCCACTCAGGAACGCACCGAACCCGGCCGGTCCGTCGACGAGCTTGTCGAGGCCGTGGACCATCACGACGGCTCCCGCGATGAGCCGTGCGACGGCCGGCGCGGCGGACTGGAACCGGTGGGCCGGGGCGACACCGACGCCGCGTCTCAGGCTGTCCGACCGGTAAGCGGGCATGGTGGAGTCCTCTCCCACGGATGACAGGTGTGTACGTCACCGCCGGCCGGCGCGGCCCGGCGGTCAGGGCTGCGCCCCGGCGCACGTGGCCGCGTGCCGTCGTGGGCCCCGCTGGCCGGTGACGTATGCGCCACTGTGCGGTGCGCCTCCACCCAGCGGAATCCCCTGGTTCATCGAAAGTGCCGATGCGCCCCATCCACGGGGCGGATGGGGCGCCGCCGCCGCGCCGCACCTGGAAAGAGGCGGGGAGCGTCGGCGGCCGTCGAGGTCTTCGGCAGACGCCGCTGCCGCGGCGGGACGGGTCACCGTCGTGACCTCGAACCCCACTTCTTCCACGACCCCCGGCACGCGGTGTCCGGTGGTCGGCGAGCGGCACGGTCCTTGTTGTCTCAGCAGGACAGGGCGCCGTGCAGGGTGTGTGCCAGGTCCCACGGTGACCGCTCCCTTGTGCACGGTCGTCGGCGGCTCTGCGTGGCGGTCACGGGAGCGGCGGTGCAAGCCCCCGGATCACCTGATTCCTTCCGTGGCCGACTGCGTACCGGAAGGGGGCACGCCCGCGGGTGGCTCCCGCCTACGAGACGCCTACGAGACGCCGACGAGGCGGCTGCCGACCCGGGCGGCCGTCTCGCGCAGCCAGATGTGGGCGGCGTCGTGGGTGTGCACCGGGTGCCACCAGAGGGCTTCCCGCAGGGGCACGGCCTCGTACGGCGGTTCCATCAGCCGCACCGCGGCGACCGGTGCCAGCAGCCTGGCCAGGCGCGCCTGGATGAGGGCGATGCGCCGGGTGCCGGCGATCATCAGGGGCAGCAGCTGGAAGCTGTCGACGGAGACCTCCACCCGCGGCTCGACGCCGAGCATGCCGAGCTGGCGCACCGCGGGGGCGTCGTAGGTGCGCTGGTACGTCACCCACGGCAGCCGGGCGAGGTCGTGTCGGGTGAGCCGGTCCTCGACGTCCGGGTGATCGTCGGCGACGAGAAATACCCAGCTGTCCTCGTAGAGGTCCGTGGCGGGGAAGTCGCTGATGACGCCGTGCGGCATGAGCAGTCCGTCGGTGGCGCTGAGCAGGGTGGCGGTGTCGTCGACCACGGTCGGGGGAGTCTGGGCGAAGCGGAGCCGGATGCCGGGGGCCTCCTCGTGGACGACACGGGCGAGTTCGGCGCCGAAGACGGCCACGGCGTAGTCGGAGGCCACGAGCTTGAACTCGCGGTTCTCCTGTGCGGGGTCGAAGTCGGCCTGGCTGGAGAAGAGGCGTTCCAGCACGTCGTAGGCGGTGGAGGTGCGGCCGAGGAGGACCTGGCCGAGGGCGGTGAGCTCGTAGTGGCCGCCGACGCGGTCGAGCAGGTCGTCGTCGAAGTGCCTCCGCAGCCGGGCGAGGGCCGCGCTCATGGCCGGCTGACTCAGCCCGACACGCTGCCCGGCCCGGGTGACGTTCCGCTCTTCGAGCAGTGCGCGCAGTGCGACGACGAGATTGAGGTCGAGACGGGTCAGGTTCACGGATCGGTTCCTTGCGGTGGGGCGACGAACAGGGGGAATAAACGAGGTGGATGCCGGTCATCCACAGAATCTATTTCCCTGATCGCGGGTGGCGGGTCCAGATTAGTCCCACCGCAATCAGGAGGACATGTCCGTGAAACCCGAACCTGCGTCCGCGCTCTTCGCCGGTCCGTTCGCCCTCGCCACTCTCTCGGTCCCGGGCGGGCCGGCCTTCCCCGCGCTGGTCACCCCTGACGGGCAGGCTCTCGGCCTGCGGGCCGCCTTCGGTGACGAGCGGCTGACCGTGCTGGACGTGCTGGACCGCTGGGAGACGGCTCTGCCCCGGCTGCGCGCGCTGGCGGCCGACACCGGCCCCGACCGCATCCCCGTCTCGGACCTCCGCGTCCACGCGCCGGTCGAGCCGCGTCAGGTGCTGCAGTCGGGGGCGAACTACCGGCAGCACGTCATCGACCTCCATGTCGCGCACCGGGCGCCGGGCGACGACCGGCCGGAGGAGGAGCGGCGCGCCGAGGCTGCGGAGATCATGGACCGCCGGGCGGCCGAGGACCTGCCGTACGTCTTCATCGGCCTGCCCGGTGCGATCACCGGCCCGTACGACGACGTCGTCCTCCCCGCGTGGGCCGAGCAGCCGGACTGGGAGCTGGAGCTGGCGGCCGTGATCGGCCGGCCCGCCCACCGGGTCTCCGTGGAGGAGGCGCTGGACTGCGTGGCGGGGTACACCATCGCCAACGACCTCACCGACCGCGCCACCGTCTTCCGCCGGGACATGCCGCAGATCGGCACCGACTGGCTGCGCAGCAAGAACGCGCCCGGCTTCACCCCGCTCGGCCCGTGGATCGTGCCCGCCGGATCGATCGCGGACCCCGACGACCTGCGCCTCACGCTGAAGCTGAACGGCGAGACCATGCAGGACGAGTCCACCAGGGACATGATCTTCGGCGTGGCGCGCATGGTGGCGTACGCCTCGCAGACGGCGCGGCTGCTCCCCGGGGACCTGGTGCTGACCGGTTCACCGGCCGGCAACGGCATGCACTGGGGGCGGCTGCTGCGCGACGGCGACGTCATGGAGGGCACGGTCACCGGTCTCGGGTTCCAGCGCACCCGTTGTGTCGCGGAGGGCGCCGCGTGAACCGCCACGACCCCGAGGGCGCGATCGCCGAGGCCGCCGAGGCGTGTTCGAACTGGGGCCGTTGGGGCGAGGACGACCGGCTCGGCACCCTCAACTTCCTGGACGAGGGCAAGCGCCGTCAGGGCGCGGCGCTGATCCGGCGCGGTGTCAGCTTCTCGCTCTCCCAGCGGTTCGACATGAACGGCCCGCAGAAGGGCTGGCGGCGGCGCACCAACCCGGTGCACACCATGCTGGACACCGGCACCGACGCGGCCCTCGGCCACCAGGGGTTCCCGCACGGGCTGGGCGGCGCCGACGACGTGATCGCGATGCCGCTGCAGTGCTCCACGCAGTGGGACGGGCTCGGGCACATCTTCGACCACGGCAGGGCGTGGAACGGCCGCCCCGCCGAGCAGGTCGTCACCTCCGACGGCGATCTCGTCACCGGCGTCGAGCACATGGCCCAGCACGTCGCCGGACGCGGGGTGCTCCTGGACGTGGGACGGGTCCTCGGCGAGGACGGCGAGCTGCCGGACGGTTTCGCGATCACCGAGGAGCACCTGACGGCGACCGCCGAGGCGCACGGGGTGGCCGTCGGCCGCGGGGACATCGTGGTGGTGCGCACCGGGCAGCTGGCCCGGGCCCGCCGCGAGGGCTGGGGTGACTACGCGGGCGGGCCCGCACCGGGACTGTCGTTCACCACGGCCGGCTGGCTGCACCGTACGGAGATCGCCGCGATCGCCACCGACACCTGGGGCTTCGAGGTCCGGCCGAACGAGTTCGAGCACGCCTTCCAGCCGCTGCACCAGGTGGCCATCCCGAACATCGGCCTGCTGATCGGCGAGATGTGGGACCTCGAGGCGCTCGCCGAGGACTGCGCCGAGGACGGCAGGTACGACTTCTGGCTCACCGCCGCTCCCCTGCCCATCACCGGCGCGGTCGGCTCACCCGTCAACCCGATCGCCGTCAAGTAACGAACGGAACAAGGGAGTTCCCTCATGAGCACAGCCCGCAAGGTCCTGGTGATCGGAGGCGGCGCCGCAGGCAACGCCGCGACGGTCTTCCTGCGTCGCGCCGGGATCGCGGTGGACCTGATCGAGGCCGAGGACGACTGGAACGCCACCGCCGGCTCCGGCATCACCCTCCAGGGCAACGCCCTGCGCGTCCTGCGCGAACTCGGCGTCTGGGAGCGGGTGAAGGAATCCGGCTTCGGCTTCGGCTCCGTCGGCATCACCGCCCCCGACGGCACCGTCCTGCACGTCGCCCGCGACCTGCGCACGGGCGGTGACGATCTGCCCGCCACCGTCGGCATGCAGCGCCCGCAGCTCCAGCGGATCCTGATCGACGCCGTACGGGCCAGTGGCGCCACCGTGCGGCTCGGCACGACCGCCGAGATCCTCGGCCAGGATGCGGACGGCGTCTCGATACGGTTCTCCGACGGCAGCGAGGGCCGCTACGACCTCGTCATCGCCGCCGACGGCCTCGGCTCCTCGACCCGCGCGGCGATCGGCATCACCGACAAGCCCGAGCCGACCGGCATGGCCATCTGGCGCGTCGCCGCACCGCGGCCCGCCGGCGTGACCCGCACGGACCTGGCCTACGGCGGCCCGGCCTACATCGCCGGCTACTGCCCGACCAGCGAGACCACCCTGTACGCGTACGTCGTCGAGGCGAACCGTGACCGTGCGTCGATCCCGCCGGAGTCGTACGCCGACGAGATGCGCCGCCTGGCCTCCTCCTACGGCGGCTCCTGGCCGGAGATCACCGAGCACATCACCGATCCGGCGAAGGTCAACTACACGTGGTTCGACCGGATGCTGGTCGAGGGCTCCTGGCACCGCGGCCGGGTGGTGCTGGCCGGGGACGCGGCGCACTGCTGCCCACCCACGCTGGCACAAGGCGCTGCCCTGTCCCTGGAGGACGCACTCGTGCTCGCCCAGCTGCTGACCGCCTCGGGCACCTGGGACGACGCCCTCCTCCAGGCGTACTACGAGCGTCGCGTGGCCCGCGTCCGCCCGGTGGTCGAGGCGTCCGTGCGGCTCGGGCAGTGGCAGCTCGACGGCGTCCGTGACGCCGACGTGCCCGGCCTGATGGGCCGCACCATGATGCTGCTCCGGGAGCTGCCGTGAGCACGCCCACCACCGACGTCCACGCGCACGTCCTGCTGCCCGAGGTCGAGGCACTGGTGGCCGGCCTCCCGGGACACGCGGAGGCGAAGGTCCTGGACGCCCGGCGCAACGGTCCCGCCGCCCTGGCCGTCAACGGGCCCATGGTGCGCGAACGCATCCCGGAACTGACCGACCCCACCGTGCGGTTGGCGGCGATGGACGCGCAGGGCGTGGACGTGCAACTGGTCAGTCCCTCCCCGTCCCACTACCACTACTGGGCGGACGAGGAGACCGCTCAGAAGGTGTACCTGCTGGCCAACGAGTCGACCGCGGCGCACTGCAGGGCCGCGCCCGACCGGCTGCGCGGGCTCGGCCTGGTGCCGCTCCAGCACCCGGAGCACACCGTGGCCGCACTGGACCACGCCCTGGAGCAGGGACTGGCCGGGGTGGAGATCTCCAGCCACGCCCCCGGCCGGGAACTGTCCGACCCCGCGTACGAGCCGTTCTGGACACGGGCCGAGGAGACCGGCGCGTTCCTCTTCCTGCACCCCTTCGGCTGCACCCTGGACGAGCGGCTGGACCGGTGGTACCTGTCCAACACGGTCGGCCAGCCGGTGGAGAACGCCGTCGCGCTCTCCCATCTGATCTTCTCCGGGGTCCTCGACCGGCACCCGGGGCTGCGGGTGATCGCCGCGCACGGGGGCGGTTACCTGCCCACCCACATCGGCCGCAGCGACCACGCCTGGTCGGTCCGCTCCGACGCGGGCGCGGGCTGCGCCCACCTGCCCAGCAGCTACCTGAAGCGCCTGTACTTCGACTCCCTCGTCCACGACCCGCACGTGCTGCGGGAACTGGTCCGGGCCGCGGGGGCCGACCGGGTGCTGCTCGGCTCGGACTTCCCCTTCGACATGGGCTCCGAGGACCCCGTCGGCGCCCTGCGCGCCGCCAGGCTTCCCGAGGCCGACTTCGACGCCGTCCGCGGCGGCAACGCCGCCACCCTGCTCTCCCTGGAGTGATCCTCATGCGTCTGCTCACCCATCTGCGCCACGTCGACCTGGCCGTGCCCGACTACGACAAGCAGCTCGACTTCTACTCCGGCGTCTGGGGCCTGACCAAGGTCGCCGAGGACTCCGGCATCTCCTTCCTGGCCGCCGAGGGCTCCCCGGAGCAGTACGTCGTCCGGCTGCGCAAGGCCGGCGAGAAGCGCCTCGACCTCGTCTCCTACGGCGCCGCGAGCACGGCCGACGTCGACACCCTCGCCGAGCGACTGCTCGCCGGCGGAGTCCAGCTGATCTCGCAGCCGGGCAAGGTCGACACCCCCGGCGGCGGTTACGGCTTCCGCTTCTTCGACGTCGACGGCCGCACCATCGAGGTCTTGGCCGACGTCGAGGTCAGGCAGCACCGCAGGATCGAGGAGAAGGAGTCCATCCCGGTCAAGCTCTCCCACGTCGTGCTCAACTCCCCGGACCTGAACCGCACCCGCGAGTGGTACGAGCGTCACCTCGGCTTCGCCCTCTCGGACACGCTCAGCTCGCCGCACATGGGCGAGGTCATGCACTTCATGCGGATCAGCAACCAGCACCACTCCATGGCACTTGCCAAGGGCCCGCACACGTCCTTGCACCACATCTCCTTCGAGATGCGCGGCATCGACGAGTACATGCGCGGCTCCGGACGCGTCATCCGCGCCGGGTACAAGAAGATCTGGGGTCCGGGCCGGCACATGGCCGGGGACAACACCTTCACCTACTTCCTCGACCCGCACGGCAACACCGTCGAGTACACCACCGAGCTGGAACTCCTCGACGAGGACACCTGGCACCCCCACGTCTACGACTTCTCCCAGCCGGAGGTCACCGACCAGTGGGGCACCGCCAACCCCATGAACGAACTCGTCGCCAAGGAGTCCTTCAACGACCCCGACCGCGGCGTCTTCGTCGCCCCGCCGGTCTGATCACACCCCCGCTCCCGGGGGCGCGGCCGGCCCTGTCACCTGCCCTGACTCAGCCCCGCCGTGCCCCCGGGCCCGCCCGCCAGGAGCCGCACCATGCGTTTCGCCGCCTACGAAGACCATCACCGCCGCCGCGTGGCCGTCGTGGAGGACGACGGCACCCTGCTGCCACTGCCCGGCGTCACGTCACTCACCGACCTGCTGCGGGAGTCCGGCGGGCTGCCCGGCCTGCTCGCCGCGGGCGCGGCGGCGCTCGACGTGCCTCCCGGCCCGAACGTGTCGCAGGTCCGTCTGCTGCCTCCGCTCCAGCCCGCCTCCGTCCGGGACTTCGTCACCTTCGAGGAGCACGTCGAGGGCGTCCGCAAGTCAGTGGACGGCGCGGCAGGAGTGCCGGAGCAGTGGTATGCCGCGCCGACCTTCTACTTCACCAACCCGCACGCGGTCTACGGCCCGCACGACGGCATCCCCGTCCCGCCGGGGTCGAGCCTCCTGGACTTCGAACTGGAGGTGGCCGCCGTCGTCGGCCGCGAGGGCGGTGACCTCACCCCTGATCAGGCCCGCGACCACATCGTCGGCTACACCGTCCTCAACGACTGGTCGGCCAGGGACCTGCAGTCCGCCGAGATGAAGGTCGGTCTCGGCCCCTGCAAGGGCAAGGACACCGCCACCACCCTCGGCCCGTACCTGGTCACCGCCGACGAACTGGAGCCGTACCGGGACGCCGACGGCTTCCTGCGCCTGGCGCTCACCGCAGAGGTCAACGGCGAGGTCGTCGGCCGGGACCTGCTGTCCCACATGAGCTGGACGTTCGAGGAGATGACCGCCTACGCCTCGCGCGGCACCCGGGTCGTGCCCGGGGACGTCCTGGGCTCCGGCACCTGCGGCAACGGCGGCTGCCTCGCGGAACTCTGGGGCCGACGCGGCGAGCGGACCCCGCCCCCGCTGAAACCCGGTGACACCGTCACCCTCACCGTGGAAGGGATCGGCAGCGTGTCCAACACCGTCGTGCCCGGCGCGGATCCGGTGCCGCTGCCCGCCGGCCGTCGCCGGTCCCGGGAGCGGCCGTGACCGGCCCGCACCCCGAGAGGCTGCTCGGCAAGGTCGTCGTCGTGACCGGGGCGGCCCGTGGGCAGGGCGCCGCCGAGGCGGAGGCGCTCACCCGCGAGGGCGCCCGCGTCATCGCCACCGACATCAGCGACGCGCCCGGCTGCCGCCGGCTCGACGTCACCAGCGAGCAGGACTGGGCAGAACTCGCCGCCGAGCTGCGGGAGTCGTACGGACAGGTGCACGGTCTGGTCAACAACGCGGGCATCACCTGGCGCGCCCGCGTCGGCGAGGTGCGCCCCGAGGACATGGCGCGCGTCCACGCGGTCAACGTCACCGGCCCGCTGCTGGGCATCCAGCACCTCGCACCGCTCATGCCGGCGGGCTCCTCCGTCGTCAACGTCGGCTCGTCCGCGGCCCTCACGGCGCACTACCCGGTCGCGTACACGACCAGCAAGTGGGCGCTGCGGGGCCTGTCGCACACCGCAGCGCTGGAACTCGGGCCGCGCGGCATCCGCGTCAACACGGTCCACCCCGGTTACATCGAGACGGAGATGACCGCCTCCGCGGCGCCCGTCTTCCGTGCGGCCAACATCCGCGAGACCCCGCTCGGCCGCACCGGAACGGTCGACGAGGTCGCTCCGCTGGTGGTCTTCCTGCTGTCGGACGAGTCCTCGTTCATCACGGGCGCCGAGATCCCCGTCGACGGCGGGCTCACCGCGCACGGCGGAGTCAAGTCGGTCTCCGACGCGCTGCGCGAGGGGGTCTCGTGAAGCGGCTGGAGGGCAAGGTCGCCCTGATCTCCGGCACCGCGCGCGGTCAGGGCCGGACCGCCGCGCTGCGGTTCGCGGCCGAGGGCGCGCTCGTGGTGGGCGGCGACCTGCTGCACGAGGAAGCCGTCGACACCCAGCGGCTGATCGCCCGCGAGGGCGGCACCGCCCTCACCCCCGGCCCCCTCGACGTCACCGACGAGGAGTCCGTGCGCTCCTGGGTGGCGGAGGCCGTCGACGCCTTCGGCGGCGTCGACATCGTCTACGCCAACGCCGGAGCGGTCCGCTTCGGGGGCATCGACAGTCAGCCGTACGAGGACTTCGCCTTCACCGTGCGCGCCGAGCTGGACTCGGTGTGGCTGACCGTCAAGGCGGCCTGGCCGCACCTGATCGCCAGTCGTGGCTGCGTCCTCACCATCGGCTCCACCGCCGGCCTGACCGGTTCGCTCACCAACCGGCGCACGGCGCACTCGGCGTCCAAGGGCGGCGTGATCGCCCTGACCCGCCAACTGGCCGCCGAGGGCGCCCCGTACGGTGTCCGCGCCAACTGCGTCAGCCCCGGAATGATCGACACCGAAGGCTCACGCGCCGACCTCCTCGCGGACGACCACCCGATGCACGACATCGCCCGTCACATCCCCCTCGGCCGCACCGGCACACCCGACGACGTGGTCAACGCGGCCGTCTTCCTCGCCTCGGACGAGGCCTCGTACGTCACGGGCGCCGACCTCGTCGTCGACGGCGGCTGGTCGGCCGTCCTGCCCGGCACCATCCTCTGAAAGGAAACCCCCGCACGTGAAGAAGGGCCGCGGCAGCGCCGCAGGGGCCGTCGCCGACATACCCGACGGCGCGTCACTCGCCGTTGGCGGCTCCGGCCTGAGCGGCGTACCGGAAGTCCTCGTCCGCGCCCTGTACGCGCAGGGCGCGCAGGGCCTGGAGGTCGTCTCCAACAACTGCGGCGTCGACGGCCGCGGCCTGGGCGTCCTGCTCTCCGCCGGCCGCATCGCCCGGGTCACCGGCTCCTACGTCGGCGAGAACAAGGAGTTCGCCCGCCAGTACCTCAGCGGGGAGCTGGAGGTGGAACTGACTCCGCAGGGCACCCTCGCCGAACGCCTGCGCGCTGGCGGCGCCGGCATCCCCGCCTTCTGCACGCCGGCCGGAGTCGGCACCCAGGTGGCCAAGGGCGGCCTGCCCTGGCGCTACGCGCCTGGGGGCACCTCCCGGCCGGAGGCTGGGGGAGGGACGGTCGCCGTCGCCTCCCCGCCCAAGGAAACACGCGAGTCCCACGGCCGCCCGCACGTCCTGGAGCACGGCATCACCACCGTGCACGTCACTCACGACCAGGTCGAGGCGGTGTCCCTGCCCGACCGCATCGCCGTGTTCATGCACGGCCGCCCCCAGCAGGTCGGCACGCCCACCGAGACCCCCGCCACTCCCGAAGTCGCCGCCACCATCGGTCTGCGCTCCGAAACCCGGCGGCGTCGAGGGCGGCCACCGCGTGACCGCGCTCCGCGGTGTACCGGGTCGCGGGAGCGGTACAGGACGACGTCGGGGAGCCGCTGGAAGGCCGAGGTGACCAGGCGGTGGTCCGTGCCGGGCGGAACCCGGTCCTCACACGGGCGGGTGGTCAGCCGCCGGTCCGGACGGCCGGGGCGATCGCTTCCGGCTCCGCCACCACACGATCAGGACGCCGGTGAGCAGGCCGCACGCCAGCCGGTGCCTTCGGCGCCGGCTGCCCGGGGAGCGGTTCGTGTGCCGGGAGCCGGCCGGTACCGCCGCAAGCCCGCGAAGCGGCACCGCCGGAGGCGGCGGGGCGGCTCCGTCCGTTCCGGCCAGTTCCCGCGTGATGCGCCGCCACACCCGCCGAGGGGGGTCGGCGGGGAGGTCCGGCTCCTCGACCGAGCGGGCCGCGGTGACGACACGGGTCATCAGGCTCAGTTCCTCCCGGCAGCGCTCGCACACGGCGATGTGCCGCAGAGCACCGATGTCGTCGGGCGAGACATCGTTTCCCAGCGCCAGCTCCACCATGCGCGTCGGGTCGACGTGCGGCACGTCACCCTCCTGTCCGTGTGCTTCGTGGCCCGCCCGTACCTGCGCCGGGTGGTGGCCGTCCGCGGACGCACCCGCCGTGCCTCAGCCGGTGACCGGCTCCGCGGTGACGATCAGATTGGCCTGGTAACCGCCTTCCTCGGGGAGGAACGGTGGCGCACAGGTGATGAGGGTCAGGACCGGAGGACCGCTTCTGCGGAAGGCCGAGGACGGAAGCGCGTCCTTCGCCACCGTCGAGCGCGCGGTGACGCGGTAGCCGGCCGGCTCGGCTCCGGCCCGCCGGACCTCGACCCGGTCTCCCGGCCTCACGTCGTAGAGCGACGCGAACTCGCCGAGGGCTCCGGTGTCGCCGTCCACGTGTCCGACGAGCACCGACGAGCCGCGGTCGCTTCCGGGGGCCGGTCCGAAGCGGTACCAGCCCGCGACACCGGGATCGGACGGAATGGCCATGTCGCCCGCTTCGGTGACTCCCACCGGGCGGATCCGGGCGTCGAGGCCCACCGAGCGCACCAGAACGCGCTGCGGAGGGGACGCGTCCTGCGCGTGGGACGCGGGACGCGGGGAGCTCGCACCGGGAGGCCTGCCGGGCACGGCCGCGGGGGAGGCGCCGGCCCGGCCGAAATCGGGTGGGGGAGCTGCCTGTTCCGACGGCGCGGTGGTGAAAGTGACGACCGCCGCCAGAGCGGCGGTCGTCACGGTCAGACCGGTGAGCCGTCGTGCCACGTCACCCACGCCGGCTCGCGGCCCGGCGGATCAGCAGGGAGCCCGTCAGCGCGGCCATGCCGGTCACGCCCGCCCAGACCGGCCACTGATCGGAGGAGTTCGAGGAGGCCGCCGCACCGCTGCCGCCCGCGTGGACACCGTTCGGCGCCGATTCCATGCCGCTGAGTGTCTGGGTGGCCAGCGCGAGGTTCTTGTCGTCCGCGCTGCCCCAGGCGTAGACGATGGTGTCGGCGCCCTCCTGGAGGTTCAGGTCGGCCGGGCCGATCGCCACGGTGTCGGTGCCGGCGAGCACCACGTCGGCGGGGACGGTGCCCGCGTCGACCACGGCGGTGTCCTCCTCGGGGTTCTCCAGCCCCTTGAAGACCGGCTGTCCGTCGGCCCGGACGTCCACGGCCGGTGCGGCGGCCACATGACGCACGGTCAGCCGTGCTTCGCCCGCGCCGACCTTGGAGACGTCGTTGACGAAGGCCGTCAGCCGCGGCTCGCCGTCGGCGGAGAGGTGGGCGGCGATCGTGGCGTTCGCCCCGGCCGGCACCTTGATCTCCTTCTCGACGGCCGGGGTGCCGTCGGGACCCCGGCCGGCTTCGAAGACCTGGATGTCGTAGGTGCCGGCGTCGAGGGGCTGCGGGTCGGCCACCGTTCCGGGCTCGAAGTCGCTGAGGAGCTCGTCGCCGTCGGCGTAGACGTCGACGGTCAGTCCGGGAACGCCGTGGAAGACGGACACCGTGGCGGTGTCGTCGCCGTCCGCCGCGGGGGCGGCCACGACGGGGGCGGCGAGGGCGAGGGCGAGGGCGCAGGCTCCGGCCGACGCGCCGAGGAGGAGAGGGGTTCGGGAGGTCATGGGGATCATTCCTTCGTCGAGGTTGCGTCGCTTGCGCTGTCTCGTGAGGGGTTCGTGCACGGATGCCGCCGCGGATGCGCACGGCGGAACTTTCTCGGAGCGCCTACGCCGCGTTCTCGTCGGAGCGGCCCTGCTCGACCGCCTCGCGCAGTCGGTGCAGGCCACGCCGGGTGTGGCTCTTCACGGTGCCCAGGGGCAGACCGGTGCGCTCGGATATCTGGGCCTGGGTGAGGTCCTGGTAGAAGGCCAGGCACAGTACTTCACGCTGGCCGCGCGGCAGCCGGGACAGCGCGTCGACCAGGAGCACGCGGTCCAGGACCTCGTCCGGTGCGCCTTCGTCGTGCCGCCGCCCGTCGGCGTCGTGGGCGACGGTGTCGATCAGGGCGAGGCGCCTCGTCCGGGCGGCGAGCGCGTCGACGATCTTGCGGCGGGTGATGCCGACGAGCCAGCCGCCGAGCGGCCCTTTCTCCGGACGGTAGCCGTTCCGCCCGCGCCAGGCGCCGAGGAAGACCTGCTGGGTCACGTCCTCGGCCTCGTGCGCGTCACCGAGTGAGCGCGTGGCCAGGGTGTGGACGAGGGCACCCCAGTGCCGGTAGACGGCTGCGAACGCCCTCTCGTCGGCGGCGAGCAGACCACGGGCGAGTTCGTCCTCGTACCGGGTCTCGTGCGTGGCGGGAGACCGTGCGTCGGTGTGCCGGGTGTTCGTGGTCATGGCCCTTTTCTCCTGCCGTCTGCGCTGTGCGTGGTGGAAGACCGCCTGCGGAGCGGATCGGGACGGCGTGTGCGCCGTTGTCACCGGCTGGTGCGGCCCAGTCTCGTGAGAGGAAACGACGCGGACAACATGCGTCGTTTGTGCGTCGTAACATGGAGGAGTGGACATCGGTGACGGCGATGGTGACGAGGCGGAAGTGCGACGCGGTGGTGGGCTGACCACCGGCGAGGTGGCGCGGCGTCTGGGCGTGGCGCCGACGACGGTCCGTTCCTGGGACCGCC
>NZ_NCTE01000229.1 GCF_002114215.1 Streptomyces sp. 13-12-16
GCGGCCGTGGTCGCGCGCAGCGCCGCCTCCGCCGCCGTCAGGTCCGGGCCGGCGGCCCGCCGGGCCGGGTCCGGTGCCGTGTTCCGCGCCGGGTCCGCTGTCGGGTTCGCCGCCGAGCCGGTTGCCGGGCTCGCTGACGAGTTCGATATGGACGCCCCACCCTCGGGCATGTGGCCCCTCCCTTTCCATGCCATCGGCTCCCTATGCTCTCAGCTCGTACGGAGTGCTCGGCGTCAACGGCGATGTCATGGGAGCGCTTCCACCGACATTCGTTCACGATGTGACGAACGACACGATCAGGGTGGGACAGATGACGGAGCAGAAGGTGCGCTGGGGGATCCTGGCGACCGGGGGGATCGCCGCGAGGTTCACCGCGGACCTGGCGGACGTGCCGGACGCGGAGGTCGTGGCGGTGGCGTCGCGGTCGGTGGAGCCGGCGAAGGCGTTCGCCGAGCGGTTCGGGATACCGCGGGCGTACGGCGACTGGGAGTCCTTGGCGCTCGACGAGGAGGTCGACGTCGTCTACGTCGCCACCCCGCACACGGCGCACCGCACGGCGGCCGGACTGATGCTGGAGTCCGGGCGGAACGTGCTGTGCGAGAAGCCGTTCACGCTGAACGCGCGGGAGGCGGAGGAGCTGGTCGCGCTGGCGCGGGGCAACGGGCGCTTCCTGATGGAGGCCATGTGGACGTACTGCCATCCGATGGTGCGGCGGCTGAAGGCGCTGGTCGACGACGGCGCGATCGGCGAGGTGCGCCACGTGCAGGCGGACTTCGGCCTCTCGGGGCCGTTCCCGGCGGCGCACCGGCTGCGGGACCCGGCGCTGGGCGGGGGCGCCCTGCTGGACCTGGGGGTGTACCCGGTGTCGTTCGCGCAGCTGCTGCTCGGGGAGCCGTCGGACGTCACGGCGCGGGCGATGCTCTCGGAGGAGGGCGTCGATCTCCAGACGGGAGCGCTGCTCTCGTGGGAGAGCGGTGCTCTCGCTTCGGTGCACTGTTCCATCGTGGGCGGTACGGCGACCTACGCCTCGATCACCGGTTCACAGGGCCGCATCGACATTCCGTCCGGCTTCTTCTTCCCGGACCGGTTCGTGCTGCACCGGGACGGCCGTGACGCCGAGGAGTTCACGGCCGACCCGGCCGACGGCCCCCGCGACAGCCTCCGGCACGAGGCCGTCGAGGTGATGCGGGCCCTGCGGGCCGGCGAGACCGAGTCCCCGCTGGTCCCGCTCGACGGCACCCTCGCCGTGATGCGGACCCTCGACGCGATCCGGGACCGCGTCGGCGTGCGCTACCCCGGCGAGACCCGCTGAGTGACACCCGCCCCCGGTGGCCGGGGTCCGGGCGGGCCGCCCGGACCCCGGCTCCCTCCCCTACGCTCCGGCCTCATGACTTCCAGGCAGCAGACGGACGGACGGACGAGGGTCGCCGTGGTCACCGGGGCGGGCTCCGGCATCGGGCGCGCGGTGGCGGTGGAGTTGGCGCGCGGGGGGTGGTCGGTGGCGCTGGCGGGGCGCCGCGAGGAGACGCTGGAGGGGACGGCGGCGCTGGCGGCGCGGGAGACAGGGAGCGGGCCGGGCGGCGGGCCGCTGGTCGTACGGACGGACGTGTCGCGTCCGCAGGACGTGGACGCCCTGTTCGCGGCCGTCGTCGAGCGCTTCGGCCGGGTGGACCTGCTGTTCAACAACGCGGGGACGTTCGGCCCCGGTGGGGTGCCGGTGGAGGAACTGCCGTACGAGGCCTGGCGGCACGTGGTGGACACCAACCTCAACGGGGCGTTCCTGTGCGCGCAGGCGGCGTACCGGCGGATGAAGGAGCAGAACCCCCGGGGCGGCCGGATCATCAACAACGGCTCGATCTCCGCGCACACGCCGCGCCCCCTCTCGGTCGCCTACACCGCGACCAAGCACGCGCTGACCGGCCTCACCAAGTCCCTCTCGCTGGACGGGCGGCCGTACCGGATCGCGGTGGGCCAGATCGACATCGGCAACGCGGCCACCGACATGACGGAGCGCATGGGGACCGGGGCGCTCCAGGCGAACGGGGAGACCGCCCCGGAACCGGTGATGGACGTCGCGGACGTGGCCCGTACGGTGCGGCACATGGCGGAGCTGCCGCTGGAGGCGAACGTGCAGTTCGCGACCGTACTGGCGACGACGATGCCGTACGTGGGCCGGGGCTGAGCCCTTCCGGCGAACGGACCCTGCACAAACGGAATTTCTAAGTCCGCACCATTGCGGCCGGTGGCGGACTTATGCTCAACTCTCCTCCACCAAAGCTTCACACTTGGAGCGGGTTTCTTCCGTAGGCCATGTCCAGGGGGGAGACGGCAGCCGTTCCACGCCACCGGGATGGGGGTGGACCCGCGCGGGACCGCGGGTACGCACCGGTGGGTGGAACGGCTGCCGTGTGAACCGTCCGGCGGCCGTCGCTCGGCGCCGGTGCCTGTCAGTGCCCTGTGCCAGGCTCGGCCCTCATGAGCGACCACCTGCCCCCGCCCTCCGACCTCCCGCCCTCCGATCTCTGGGACTCCATCGACGGCCTGTGCGGCTGGCTGGACGCGAACCGTCCGGTCGACGGCCGGGAGGGTCTGCTGCTGCGGATCCTCAAACTCTCCGAGGAGGTGGGCGAGGTCGCCGAGGCGGTGATCGGGGCGACCGGCCAGAACCCGCGCAAGGGCACCACGCACACCTGGGACGACGTCCAGTCGGAGCTGTGCGACGTCGCCGTCACGGCGCTGGTGGCCCTGCGCACCCTCACCCCCGACGCCCGTGAGGTCTTCGCCGGCCACCTGGCCCGGGTCACGCACCGCTCGCTCGGCGCCTGAAGCGGGGGCCCGGCGGGCCAGGCCCGGCAGATCCTGCCGGTGCGGCCGTCGCCGGGAGCGCGGACCCGCGACGGGTGACCGGTGCGGCGCGCGCCGCACCGGTCCGCTCCCCGGGGAACGGCTAGCAGGCTCCGAGGTCCTGCCAGACGCCCCACTCCCCCGTGGTGCCGGGTTCCTCGCCCGTCACCCACCACTTGGCGCGCCAGGTGCGGCCGTCGTGGGAGACGGTGCTCCCGCCGGTGTAGACGCTCGCGGCGTTCCAGACCGGCGCGGCGCAGTCGCCCGGTTCGCCGCCACCGCCACCTCCGCCGTCACCTCCGCCGTCGCCGCCACCGCCGCCGCCACCGCCGCCGATGTTGACGTCGACGCAGGCGTAGAAGGCGTTGGAGGTGTCGGCCACGTTCCAGACGGCGAGGACCTTCTGGCGGCCGGTGAAGCCGCCGAAGTTCACCTGGTGGGCGACGTCCGCGGCCGGCTGCGCGCCACGGCCGTCGAACTCGGCGATCTTCGTGTTGCCGATGAAGTACTGCCAGGTGTCGGTGGCGTGCCGGGCGGTGTGGTGCCAGTTGAAGGTGTGGCTCGTGCCGACCGGGGTGACGCGCCAGCCCTTGCTGTCGTCGTCGAGCTCGGCGAACTGGCTGTTGCCGCCGCTGCAACTGCGCAGGCCCTTCGGGCCCTCGACGCTCTGCGGCTCGTACGTGATCTGACCGCAGTCGACGACGCCCTCGGCGCACTGGTCCTGCCGGCTGCCGGGGTCGGTCACCCAGCCGTGGGCGTGGGCCGAGCCCGCCGGGAGGCTGACGGCGAGCAGGGGAGCGACCAGCGCTCCGATGGCGACCGCCACTCGCCTTTTCGTGCTCATGACATATCCCTTTCCTTCGGTGTACGTCGAGGCCGCCCGCGAGGGCGGCCCTGCCGTGGGCGCCGCCGCACGCGTCCCGCACCCCCGCCCGGCCGACGGCCTGACCGAGGCTGGGGTGAACGGAATAGAGGTCTAGACCTCAGCGACTAGGTCTAGACCATACCGATACACGGGGGACGGTCAAGGGTTCACACGAAGGGAATCGGCGGACGGGGCCGATCGGCTCAGTGGCCGCGCCGCACCGCATGCCGCGACCTAGCGTGAGGGTTTGTCACAGTATGCGTTCACCTCGGGAGGCTGAACATGCGGCACATACGCCGCCGCGGCCCGGCTCTGACCCTCATCAGCGGCTTGGCGGCCGGCTCGATGCTGTTGGCCACGAGTCAGGCAGCGGCCCTGGAAGACCGTGCCCGGCCGCACCGGCCGGCCGGGCACGCGAAGGAGCAGACGCGTCACGAGACCCACACCGTGGCGAGCGGAAACACCCTGTGGGAGATCGCCGACGACCATTACGGCGACGGGATGAAATGGTGGGTCCTCTTCGGGGCCAACGCCGAGACGATCGAGAGGACCGCCCGGGACCACGGGCACGACGGCAGCGGCACCGGCCACTGGATCTTCCCCGGAACCGAGCTGGCCGTCCCGGACCCCGCCGTGCTGAAGGCCGGCGAGAAGGCCGTCCGTGCGGCCCTGGAACACGTTCTGGACCGGCATCCGCAGCTGATCGGCGGTTCGCTCTGCCCCGGAGCGGAGGCACCCGAGGACATCGGTGACTGCCTCCTCGGGATGCTCGGCCAAGTACCCGTGCTGCTCGACCGGATCCCCCTGCTGCTCGACCAGGTCCCCCTGCTGCTGGAACACCTCGGCTTCCCGGAGGAGGTCTCCAGCGGTGCGCTCCTCGAACTCCTCGAACCGCTCGTCACCTGCGTCATGGAGGAGGAGGACCCGGTCGCCTGCCTGACGGAGGCGCTCGCGGATCCGCCCGCCCAGGGCTGACGGGCTTCGTCGGGTCACCTCCGGCGGGGTGACCCGACGGCCGGACACCGCGCCCGGGCGGGCTCCGTGGCCGTTCAGCCCTCGTGACCGGTGGCGCCGCGCAGGGCGTGCAGGAGCACGGGCAGGGACCTGCGGAACTCCCGCACCCAGTACGGCGGGTCGTGCGTGCCGGCGTAGAAGTGCGTCGTCACCGGGGTTCCGACGGACTCCAGGCGCGCGGCCAGGGCACGGGACTCCCGCTCCATGATCGTCTCGGTGGGTGAGACGACGTCGTCGGGGAACGGGTCGGACGGGTCCTCAAGGCCGGGAACCTCAGGGTCGGGCTGCGTGCCCGGCGGGTCGAGCACGCCCACCCTGCCGTCGCCACTGGAGAGGTACACGGGGGTGTCGCGCAGCCGGTCGGCCAGGTGGTACGGGTCGTGGGCCTCCCAGTTCAGGCGCTGGGCGACCGGGTCCCCCCACAGCGCCTTCCAGTCCAGGCCCAGGAAGGTCATCGCGGCCCGGACCGCGTGCGGATGCTGCAGGGGGTGGACGTAACCGCTGTAGCTCGCCACCGCCCGGAACAGCCCGGGGTGGCGGCCGGCGTAGGAGAGCCCGCCGAATCCGCCCTGCGACTCGCCCGCGGCCACGCGGCGGAGGCCGGCGCCGTAGTGGCGCTCCAGGAGGGGGCGCACCTCCCGGAGGTGGAAGGTCTCCACGGCGGGCGGGCCGCCCCGGCCGTCGTTGTACCAGTCGCTGTAGAAGCCGAACAGCGGCATCTCGGGCATCACCACGAGCACGTCCCGGAGTTCGGGCAGCTCCTGGAGTCGGGCGTCGTAGTCCTCCGTCCAGGCCTTGTGGTTGCCGTCACCGCCGACCAGGAGGTAGAGCACCGGCCAGCTCCGGCCCGGCCGCCGGTCCTCCCAGCCGTCCGGGGTCAGCAGCCGGACCTTCGCCGTGCGCCCCAGGGCGGGCGAGTCGACCGTGAGGTCGACCAGCCGCTCACCGACGTCCTCCTCGGCGACGACCCGGGCACCGTGGTGCGGCGCCGGGACATTCCCGCCGGCGTACGCCACGGAGCCCTCCGCGGGCAGGAGGAAACCCGCGATCACCAGGGGAAGCAGCAGTCGCAGCCGCAGCCGCGCAGAGCGCCAGGACATCCGACCTCCGTCACGTGGGGGACGTCAGCATTTTCACCCGTTCGAGCCGTGTGCGCACGGACGGTGATCCCGTGGCGCACCCGCCGTCGGCCGTTGCCCCTCGGGAGCGGGACTCCGGACGGGTGCGTGGACGGTCCTGGTCCCCTTCCGGAACGCGGTCCCGCCTCGGGTCGCCGGACGTGGCGGAGCCCGGGAGTCGTATCCAGCTCCCGGGCCCCTGGGGATGCCACCCAATTGCGCACGCCGGCGGCGTTTAAGAGGACGGATCAGTCATCATGCCGTCGTGTTCTTCCTTTGAACTACCGCGCCGTGCAAGAGGCGCAGGCGAGAGTCGAACTCGCATCCGACGGCGTTCGTCCGTCCCCGGTCGATCCGGCGATCGGCGGCGATGCTGAGACTGGAGCGAGAGTCTGAGATTGACCGCGGCTGCCTCTGCCATGTTGGGCCACCCCGGCCCGGTGTCGGGCTGTTGTGCCGGGGGAAGGACTCGAACCTTCACTGTCACCGCTTCTTCAGGCTGAACTTCAGTGTCAGCTTGCGCTCATCACGCGGACCGGTCCTCATTTCCGGCCCGCGCCGGTAGCGCACCCCCGCGCTCGCACGCGGGGGCGATCATGACGGCCACCTCGTCCGGCGTCAGCCGAACAGGTAGCCGAACACCGCGTCGCCGACCCGCTTGTCGGTGACCTCGGCGCCGTTGGCCTCCTCGCGGGCGAACTTCACGGCCTGCTGGAGCTTCTCGACCCGCTCCACCAGCTCGTTCACCCGCCGCGCGGGAAGCGCCCCGGAGAACTTCACGGTGGTCCAGTACCCGATGGGCACGTCCTCGTAGTACACCTCGACCTGCGCCGGGTGCTTCTCGGTCGCCTCCGCCTTGACGTGGTTGCGCGGGACCTTCTTCGTACGGATCGTGCGCACCGGGTCGGTCTTCCACCAGTCCGTGGACGGGTCGTGGGACCAGGACTCGGCGGCGTCGAGGGTGGGGAGCTTCTTGACGAAGGTGTGCAGGTCGGCGAGCTGCTTCTCCAGGAAGAGCAGGTAGCTGACCGGGACGTCGGCGACGATCGTCCGTCCGTCGACGGTGACGTCCGCGCGGGCCGCGCAGTTCGCCCAGTCCTTCGTCGCGGTCACGTCGAACAGCCGCGTCAGCGAGGCGGCCATCTCCCGCAGCACGTCCTCGCCCTGCACCTGCACCCGGGTCGACTCGGGCGGCAGTTGCTCGCCCTCCTCGTCCTTCGGCTGGTACGTACGCGAGATACCGGCCAGCAGCGCCGGCTTCTGCACCTTGTGGTGCGCCGCGGTGATGTCCTGGAGCGACTTGCTCTTGACACCCTTCTCGACAGCGATGATCTGGTTCAGCTTCGCCATGTCGCGTTCCCCCCTTCGAACGAGCAGGACCGTATCCCACCTGCTCGAACACCCGCACTCCTTTTATCGCCGCACCCCGCGGGCCGTCACGGCACGATCCGGGGGCGGAGCGCGCACTCCTGGTACGCCCCGGCGGTGGCCCTCCGCGCCCCGGGGCATCGCCCCGCGACCGCCGCCGACCCTTGACCTGCGCATCTGCCCCGGTAAGGGTGGTTCACGCGGTGTGCCGCACGTAGGGCACAGTGGAGCGGTACAACAACGGCGGCGACAGCACCCACGACGGGCGAGGGAGGCAGCGGGGTGACCGTCCAGCAGACCGGCGCGTCCCGGGCCCGGACCCGGACACCCCTCGCCCTGTGAATCCCTGAGAAGAGACGGGACATGACGTACGACTCCCTGGTCAACCGCGGAGACTACTTCTCGGCGCACTACCTCGCCGAGGTGCTGCCCAAGGATCTCAAGGCGGGGCTGCTGAACACCTGGAAGCAGCGCGAGGACGAGGCGAGGAGCCGGGCGGAGGCCGAGGCGCGGCGCGCCGCCGAGCCGGGCGGGGAGGCCGTCGCCGCCGGGGAGGGCGGTACCGGTCCGGAGCCGCTGCCCGTCACCCCCCGCACCGGCCTGCGGGACCTGCG
>NZ_NCTE01000230.1 GCF_002114215.1 Streptomyces sp. 13-12-16
CCCAGGCTCCGGCTCCCGCCCCGGCGAAGGCCGCCGCGCCCGCCGCCAAGCCGGCCGCCGCCAAGCCCGGTGCAAGCACCGGCTCCACCGGAGCGGCTGACGCCGCGCGGACGTCTGCCACCGAGGCCAAGGCCGGCCCCGAGCAGGTCACCCTGCGCGGCCCGTCCGCCGCCGTGGCGAAGAACATGGACGCCTCCCTGGAGCTGCCCACGGCCACGTCCGTGCGCGCGGTCCCGGTGAAGCTGCTGTTCGACAACCGCATCGTCATCAACAACCACCTCAAGCGGGCCCGGGGCGGGAAGATCTCCTTCACGCACCTCATCGGCTACGCGATGGTGCAGGCCATCAAGGCCATGCCGGCGATGAACCACTCGTTCGCGCGGGTGGACGGCAAGCCGACCCTGGTGAAGCCGGAGCACGTCAACCTCGGTCTGGCCATCGACCTGGTGAAGCCCAACGGCGACCGCCAGCTCGTCGTCGCGGCCATCAAGAAGGCCGAGACGCTGAACTTCTTCGAGTTCTGGCAGGCCTACGAGGACATCGTCCGTCGCGCCCGCGACAACAAGCTGACGATGGACGACTTCACCGGCGTCACGGTCTCCCTGACCAACCCCGGCGGCCTCGGCACCGTCCACTCCGTGCCGCGCCTGATGCCCGGCCAGTCGGTGATCATGGGCGTCGGCTCCATGGACTACCCGGCGGAGTTCCAGGGCACCTCCCAGGACACCCTGAACAAGCTCGGCATCTCCAAGGTCATGACGCTCACGTCGACCTACGACCACCGGGTGATCCAGGGCGCCGCCTCCGGCGAGTTCCTGCGCGCGGTCGCCAACCTCCTGCTCGGCGAGAAGAACTTCTACGACGAGATCTTCGAGGCGCTGCGCATCCCCTACGAGCCGGTCCGCTGGCTCAAGGACATCGACGCCTCCCACGACGACGACGTCACCAAGGCCGCCCGCGTCTTCGAGCTGATCCACTCCTACCGGGTCCGCGGCCACGTCATGGCCGACACCGACCCGCTGGAGTACCGCCAGCGCAAGCACCCCGACCTGGACATCGTCGAGCACGGCCTCACCCTGTGGGACCTGGAGCGCGAGTTCGCCGTCGGCGGCTTCGCCGGCAAGTCCCTGATGAAGCTGCGCGACATCCTCGGCGTGCTGCGCGACTCGTACTGCCGCACCACCGGCGTCGAGTTCATGCACATCCAGGACCCCAAGCAGCGCAAGTGGATCCAGGACCGCATCGAGCGCTCGCACACCAAGCCGGAGCGCGAGGAGCAGCTGCGCATCCTGCGCCGGCTGAACGCGGCGGAGGCCTTCGAGACCTTCCTGCAGACGAAGTACGTCGGCCAGAAGCGCTTCTCCCTGGAGGGCGGCGAGTCCGTCATCCCGCTGCTCGACGCGGTGCTGGACTCGGCCGCCGAGTCCCGCCTGGACGAGGTCGTCATCGGCATGGCCCACCGCGGCCGGCTGAACGTGCTGGCGAACATCGTCGGCAAGTCGTACGCGCAGATCTTCCGCGAGTTCGAGGGCAACCTCGACCCGAAGTCGATGCACGGCTCCGGCGACGTGAAGTACCACCTGGGCGCCGAGGGCACCTTCACCGGCCTGGACGGCGAGCAGATCAAGGTCTCCCTGGTCGCCAACCCCTCGCACCTGGAGGCGGTGGACCCGGTCCTGGAGGGCGTCTCCCGCGCCAAGCAGGACATCATCGGCAAGGGCGGCACGGACTTCACCGTCCTGCCGGTGGCCATCCACGGCGACGCGGCCTTCGCGGGCCAGGGCGTGGTGGCCGAGACCCTGAACATGTCGCAGCTGCGCGGCTACCGCACCGGCGGCACGGTCCACGTCGTCATCAACAACCAGGTCGGCTTCACCGCCGCCCCCGAGTCGTCGCGTTCCTCCATGTACGCGACGGACGTGGCGCGGATGATCGAGGCCCCGATCTTCCACGTGAACGGCGACGACCCGGAGGCCGTGGTCCGCGTCGCGCGGCTGGCCTTCGAGTTCCGTCAGGCGTTCAACAAGGACGTGGTGATCGACCTCATCTGCTACCGCCGCCGCGGTCACAACGAGTCGGACAACCCGGCCTTCACCCAGCCGCTGATGTACGACCTGATCGACAAGAAGCGCTCGGTGCGCAAGCTCTACACCGAGTCCCTCATCGGTCGCGGCGACATCACCCTGGAAGAGGCCGAGCAGGCGCTGCAGGACTACCAGGGCCAGCTGGAGAAGGTCTTCACGGAGGTCCGCGAGGCCACCTCGCAGCCGGCGTCGGTGGAGCCGTCCGACCCGCAGGCCGAGTTCCCGGTCTCCGTGAACACCGCGGTGACCACGGAGACCGTCAAGCGGATCGCCGAGTCCCAGGTCAACATCCCCGACCACATCACCGTCCACCCGCGTCTGCTGCCGCAGCTGCAGCGCCGCGCGGCGATGGTCGAGGACGGGACCATCGACTGGGGCATGGGCGAGACCCTCGCCTTCGGCTCGCTGCTCCTGGAGGGCGTCCCGGTCCGGCTCGCCGGCCAGGACTCCCAGCGCGGCACCTTCGGCCAGCGCCACGCGGTCATCATCGACCGCAGCACGGGCGAGGAGTACACGCCGCTGCAGTACCTCTCCGAGGACCAGGCGCGGCTCAACGTCTACAACTCCCTGCTGTCCGAGTACGCGGCGATGGGCTTCGAGTACGGCTACTCGCTGGCCCGCCCCGACGCGCTCGTGCTGTGGGAGGCCCAGTTCGGCGACTTCGTCAACGGCGCGCAGACGGTCGTGGACGAGTTCATCTCGTCGGCCGAGCAGAAGTGGAGCCAGACCTCCGGTGTGGTCCTGCTCCTCCCGCACGGCTACGAGGGCCAGGGCCCGGACCACTCCTCGGCCCGCCCGGAGCGGTTCCTGCAGCTCTGCGCCCAGAACAACATGACGGTCGCGATGCCGACCTCGCCGTCGAACTACTTCCACCTCCTGCGGTGGCAGGTGCACAACCCGCACCACAAGCCGCTGGTCGTCTTCACCCCGAAGTCGATGCTGCGCCTGAAGGCCGCGGCCTCGAAGGCGGAGGAGTTCACCACGGGCCAGTTCCGCCCGGTCATCGGCGACGCCTCGGTCGACCCGGCCGCGGTCAAGAAGGTCGTCTTCACCGCCGGCAAGGTCTACTACGACCTGGAGGCCGAGCGGCAGAAGCGCGGTGCGACGGACACGGCGATCATCCGCATCGAGCGCCTGTACCCGCTGCCGGGTGCGGAGCTCCAGGCGGAGATCAAGAAGTACCCGAACGCCGAGAAGTACCTGTGGGCCCAGGAGGAGCCGGCGAACCAGGGTGCCTGGCCGTTCATCGCGCTCAACCTGATCGACCACCTCGACCTGGCGGTCGGCGCCGACCTGCCGCACGACGAGCGTCTGCGCCGCATCTCGCGGCCGCACGGCTCGTCCCCGGCGGTCGGCTCCGCGAAGCGCCACCAGGCCGAGCAGGAGCAGCTGGTGCGCGAGGTCTTCGAGGCGTAACCGGCGGCAGTACGCGCGGGCCGCACCCCTCTCACGGGGGGTGCGGCCCGCCCGTTTTCCCGCACATATCCTTGGCCTCATGTACTTCACGGACCGTGGCATCGAGGAACTGGAGAAGCGGCGCGGGGAGGAGGAGGTCACCTTCGAGTGGCTGGCCGAACAGCTCCGCACCTTCGTCGACCTCAACCCCGACTTCGAGGTCCCGGTGGAACGCCTGGCCACCTGGCTGGCCCGCCTGGACGACGAGGACGACGAGTAACACCCCCACGGGGGCGGCCTCCCCGCCCCCACCGCACACCTGCACCTGCACCCGCACCCCTCGCCGGCCGCAGGCGGCCGCACCGCATACCCACCCTCCGCAGGCAGTCGCACCGCGTGCCGCCGCTTCCGCGGGCGGTCGTGCCTTCCCCAGTGCCTCAAGGGCCCGGGAGGTGCCCCCAGGGCGGCACGGGTGGGCGCGACGGCACCCCGTAAACGCCGGGCCGCGTGAACACCCCCGCCCGGCACCGGCACCGGCACACATCACCCTCGGCACAGCCACGCCTCACAAGCCGACGGATCACCAGAACGAGTGCCTTGACTTTCCCCTGCCGCGATATATCGTGAATCACGTAAGACGCGATATGCCGCGTCGTAGTCGACCGCTGCGTTCCCAGGAGGTCCCCTCATGCCCGAATGGTCCGTCGCGGAACCCACGAAGCTCACCTTCGACACCCCCGTGAGCAACCTGCACGTCCGCATCGTCAACGGCACGGTGAACATCGTCGGCACCGACGACCCCACCGCCCACCTCCAGGTCTCCGAGATCGAGGGCCCTCCCCTCGTGGTCACCCAGCAGGACGGCACCCTCACGGTCGCCTACGACGACCTCCCCTGGAAGGGCTTCCTCAAGTGGCTGGACCGCAAGGGCTGGCGCCGCAGCGCGGTGGTCTCCCTGGCCGTCCCGGCCCGGACCCGGGTCGAGGTGGGCGTGGTCGGCGCCGGCGCCGTGGTCTCCGGCATCCACGGCCCCGCCTCGGTGAAGGGCGTCGCCGGCGACACCACCCTGGTCGCCCTGTCCGGCCCGGTCCGCGCGGAGACCGTGTCCGGGAACGTGGAGGCCCAGTCCGTCACCGGCGACCTCCGCTTCGCCTCCGTCTCCGGCGACCTCACCGTCGTCGAGGGCTCCGGCTCCTCCATACGCGCGGACACGGTCGGCGGATCCATGATCGTGGACCTCGACCCCGACGGCCCCACCGACGTCAAGCTGACCAGCGTCTCGGGCGAGATCGCCATCCGGCTGCCGGACCCTGCGGACGCCGAGGTGGAGGCCAACACCGCGAGCGGCGCGATCTCCAACGCCTTCGACGACCTCCGGGTACAGGGCATGTGGGGCGCCCACAAGCTCACCGGCCGGCTGGGCGCGGGCAGCGGCAAGCTGCGCGCCACCACCGTCTCCGGCTCCATCGCCCTGCTGCGCCGCCCGGCCGTGGACGACGAGCCGGACCCGCGGGACGGCGCGGGGGACAATGCCGGTACGACCGACAAGAAGGTGCTCTGACATGCCTCCCGTCTTCGCCCACGGACGCCTCCGCCTCTACCTGCTGAAGCTGCTGGACGAGGCCCCGCGCCACGGCTACGAGGTGATCCGCCTCCTCGAAGAGCGCTTCCAGGGGCTGTACGCGCCGTCGGCGGGCACGGTCTACCCGCGCCTGGCCAAGCTGGAGGCGGAGGGCCTGGTCACCCACACCACCGAGGGCGGCCGCAAGGTGTACTCCATCACGGACGCCGGCCGCGCCGAACTGGCCGACCGCAGCGGCGAGCTGGTCGATCTGGAGCTGGAGATCCGGGAGTCGGTCGCCGAGCTGGCCGCCGAGATCCGGGCCGACGTCAGCGGCGCGGCGGGCGATCTGCGCCGCGAGATGCGGGCCGCGGCCGGCAAGGCCCGCCAGAGCCGTACGGGCGGGGCGTCCAGCGAGGAGGAAGGCGCTTTCGGCGACTTCGGGGTCTTCGGCAACAAGGACGCCTGGCAGGCGGCCAAGGAGGAGATGCGCCGCGCCAAGCAGGAGTGGAAGGAACAGGCCCGCCGCGCCAAGGACGAGAGCCGCCGCTCCCGCGAGGAGGCCGAGCGCGCCCGCCGCCAGGCCAAGGAGGCCCAGGACAGGGCGCAGGAGGAGGTGCAGCGCATCGTGCGCCAGGTACAGGAGCAGGTGCAGGACCACTTCGCCCGGGGCGACTGGCCGACGGGCCTGCGGGAGGGCCTCGGTGAACTGGCCAAGGGAATGAGCGGGTTCGGCAAGGACTTCGCCTTCGGCCGCACCGGTGCGGGGACCTCCGACAAGTCCTCGGAGCCGTCGTACTCCGAGACGCCCGGGGACTTCCCCGCCGACTACGCCCCGGCCTGGGCCCACGAGGACGCCTCGGACTCCACCGGCGACCCGGCCCGCGACCTGGACCGCCTGCTGGACCGCTTCCGGGACGACATCCGCGACGCGGCCCGCGACCACGGAGTCACCCCGGACCAGCTCCGCGACGCCCGCCGCCACCTGTCCACGGCAGCGGCCCACATCGGGGTGATCCTGCGCGCCCCGAAGCGGTAGGTCCCCGGCCCGGCCGCACACGACCGGGCCGGCGCCTCGGGCCCACCCGCCTCGGCGGGATGCCCCGGCCGGGCCGGGGCCCCTTGAGCCGGCCCTGGGCCGACGTCAGCCCGCCTTGGCCTCGCCGCCCCCGTGGAGGACCCGGGTCACGGACTCGTACGTCACGCCGTGGTCGGCGAGGACCTCGGCGGGGACTCCGGGGCGGGTGGTCAGGGAGAGCAGAAGG
>NZ_NCTE01000231.1 GCF_002114215.1 Streptomyces sp. 13-12-16
TCTCCACGCCCTCGGCGACGAGCCGGGCGGCGAGCTTCTCCGACATGGCGACCGACCGGTGCTTGCCGCCGGTGCAGCCGACCGCGATGGTCACGTAGCGCTTGCCCTCACGGCGGTAGCCCGCGGCGACCAGCCGCAGCATCTCCGCGTACCGGTCGAGGAACTCCTTGGCGCCGGGCTGGTTGAAGACGTACGACGCCACCTCCTCGTTGAGTCCGGTGTACGGGCGCAGCTCGGGGACCCAGTGCGGGTTGGGCAGGAACCGCATGTCCACGACCAGGTCGGCGTCGACCGGGAGGCCGTACTTGAAGCCGAAGGACATGACGGTGGCCCGCAGTTCGGGTTCCTCCTCGCCGGCGAACTGGGCGTCCATCTTGGCGCGCAGCTCGTGCACGTTGAGGCTGGAGGTGTCGATCACCAGGTCGGCGTCGCCGCGCAGCTCGCGCAGCAGCTCCCGCTCGGCGTCGATGCCGTCGACGATGCGGCCGTCGCCCTGCAGGGGGTGCGGGCGGCGCACCGACTCGAAGCGGCGCACCAGGGCGTCGTCGGAGGACTCCAGGAAGACGGTCCGCCGGGTGACGCCCCGCCCGTCGAGGTCGGCGAGGGACTCGCGGAGGTTGTCGAAGAAGCGCCGGCCGCGGACGTCGACGACGACCGCGATCCGTGCCACGTTGCCCTGGGAGCGCGCGCCGAGCTCCACCATGGTGGGGATCAGCGCGGGCGGCAGGTTGTCCACGACGAACCAGCCGAGGTCCTCCAGACACTTCGCGGCCGTCGAACGGCCGGCCCCGGACATGCCGGAGATGATCACCAGCTCGGGGATGGCCGCCTCGGGCACCCCGGCCTTTTCCTTGCCCGTACTCACCTGTGCTCCGTCGTCCTGGCGGGCGGTCCGGTCGGTGCCGTCCCCGCCCGCCTCCTGCGGTGTCCGGTCCCGCGCGGGTCCCGTCTCGTGCTCGGTCATCGCTCCTGCCCCCGTCGTTCGTCCGGGGCGCCCGTGGCGACGGGCTCCCCTGGAGAACCCGTCGCCTGCCCGGGTTCTTCCGTGTCATCCATGATCTCGCCCGTCGCCGTGTTCACGGCGGGTGCGGCGGGCGCCGCCCGGTCGAGGGCCGCGACGATCGTCTCGGCCGTCTTGCGGCCTATGCCCGGAACCTCGCAGATCTGGTCGATTGTCGCCGATCGCAGCCTCTTCACCGAACCGAAGTGCTTGATCAGCGCCTGCTTGCGGGTCTCGCCGAGGCCGGGCACGTCGTCCAGCGGGCCGGAGCGGAAGCGCTTGGCCCGCTTGGCACGCTGGTAGGTGATCGCGAACCGGTGGGCCTCGTCGCGGACCCGCTGGAGCAGGTAGAGGCCCTCGCTGGTGCGCGGCAGCACCACCGGGTCGGTCTCGCCCGGCAGCCAGACCTCCTCCAGCCGCTTGGCGAGGCCGCACACGGCGATGTCGTCGATGCCCAGCTCGTCCAGCGCCCGCTGGGCCGCCGCGACCTGCGGCGCGCCGCCGTCGACGACGACGAGCTGCGGCGGGTAGGCGAAGCGTCTGGGGCGGCCGTCGTCCTCCGTGAGGGTGTTCCCGGGCGGCTCGGCGAGGCCCGCGGAGGAGTCCTCCGCACCGGGCTCCTCGCCGTCGGCCCACTCCCCCGTGCGTTCCTTCTCCGCGAGGTAGCGCCGGAAGCGGCGGGTGATCACCTCGTGCATGGAACGGACGTCGTCCTGCCCGGCGAAGCCCTTGATCTGGAAGCGGCGGTACTCGCTCTTGCGGGCCAGCCCGTCCTCGAAGACGACCATGGAGGCCACCACGTCGTCGCCCTGGAGGTGCGAGATGTCGTAGCACTCGATCCTGAGCGGGGCGCTGTCCAGCTCCAGGGCGTCGGTGATCTCCTCCAGCGCGCGCGAGCGCGTGGTCAGGTCGGAGGCGCGCTTGGTCTTGTGCAGCACGAGCGCCTGCTGGGCGTTGCGCTCCACGGTCTCCATCAGGGCCCTCTTGTCGCCGCGCTGCGGGATGCGCAGGGACACGCCGGAGCCGCGCCGCTCCGTCAGCCACTGCTGGACCGGCTCCACCGGGTCCGGCAGGGCGGGGACCAGGACCTCCCGGGGGACCGCGTCGCCGGTCTCCTCGCCGTAGAGCTGCTGCAGCGCGTGCTCGACGAGGGCGCCGGTGGTGATCTCCTCGACCTTGTCGGTGACCCAGCCGCGCTGGCCTCGCACGCGTCCGCCGCGTACGTGGAAGATCTGGACGGCCGCCTCCAGTTCGTCCTCGGCGACCGCGATCAGGTCGGCGTCGGTCGCGTCGGCGAGCACGACCGCGCTCTTCTCCATGGCCTTCTTCAGCGCCCCGATGTCGTCGCGCAGGCGCGCGGCCCGCTCGTACTCCATCTCCTCGGCCGCCTCGGCCATCCGCCGCTCCAGGCGGCGCAGGTAGGCGCCCGTGCGGCCGGCCATGAAGTCGGAGAACTCCTCGGCCAGCGCGCGGTGGTCCTCGGCGGAGATGCGGTCCACGCACGGCGCCGAGCACTTGTCGATGTAGCCGAGCAGACAGGGGCGGCCGGTGCGGGCGGCGTTCTTGAAGACCCCGGCCGAGCAGGTGCGTACCGGGAAGACGCGCAGCAGCAGGTCCACGGTGTCGCGGATCGCCCACGCGTGCGTGTACGGACCGAAGTACCGGACGCCCTTCTTCTTGTGACCGCGCATCACCTGGACGCGCGGGAACTCCTCGTTCATCGTCACCGCGAGGTACGGGTAGCTCTTGTCGTCGCGGTACTTGACGTTGAACCGGGGGTCGTACTCCTTGATCCAGGAGTACTCCAGCTGGAGCGCCTCGACCTCCGTGGACACCACCGTCCACTCCACGGACGCGGCCGTGGTGACCATGGAGCGGGTGCGCGGGTGCAGCCCGGCCAGGTCCTGGAAGTAGTTCGCCAGGCGCTGGCGCAGGCTCTTCGCCTTTCCGACGTAGATCACCCGGCGGTGCTCGTCGCGGAACCGGTAGACCCCCGGCGAGTCGGGGATCTCACCCGGTTTGGGGCGGTAGCTGGAGGGGTCGGCCATGTCTCACACCCTACTGGCGGGGACCGACACCGCGGCGGGCCCGTGGACGGCGGGGCCCGGCCGGGTCCGGATGGGTTACGGCGTACGGGAAGCGGGAAGGTGGGGGTTCCGTCCCTCGGATGATCGGCGGACGGCCACGAGGGCGGTCACGAGTCGGAGGGCTGGTCACATGCGACGGACGCGGATCGAGAAACCACGACGACCGGCCCGGACCCGCCGGTACGCGGACGAGGCGTCCGGCCTCGTCGACTCCCTCGACCCACGCGATCCCGACATCGTGCGCGCGAAGCGCCTGCGGGCGCGGTCGGCGGGCGGGGACGGGACCGGCGCGTCGTAGGAAGGGCGCGTGCCGCCGCCGTGGGCCGCTGTTGGGCGTCAGGTGTTGTCGGGACTTGGTCAACACGCTTCAATGCGGGGGAACTCCGGGCCCTGAACGGCGGCGTACGGATGTGAAGACTCCGCCGCGCCGGCGGGGGGCGGCTCCGGGGTGCCCGCGCGACGGCCCGACCAGCCGTCGCGGACTTCACAGAAAGGCCCCTGCATGCCGCACGCCACACCGCACGCGGACCCCGTCACCGCGGAACTGGACTCGGCCCTGCGAGGCGGCCCCTTCCACGTCGCCCTGCGCGCGGCGATCGCCGCGCGGGGACTGCCGTTGCAGCGGGTGCAGCACCATCTGTCGCGCCACGGCGTGAAGGTCGGCGTCACCAGTCTGAGCTACTGGCAGCAGGGCGCCCGCCGCCCGCAGCGCCCGGAGTCGCTGCGCGCCGTACGGGCGCTGGAGGAGATCCTGCAACTGCCGGAGGAGTCGCTGATCCGGCTGCTCGCCGAGCCGGACGAGCACACGGCGGGCCACCGCTCCCCCCGGCGGTCCTACCGCTCCCTGGTCGAGGCCTCGGGCGTACGGGAACGGCTGCTGGCCGAGTTCGGTGCCCCGCGCGACGGCGGGCTGCACACCCTGGGGCACCACGAGCGGATACGGATCGGAGCGCGCCGCGAACTGGCGGAGCGCGAGTCGCACCACATCGTGCGCGCCCACCGGGACGGCGTCGACCGCTATGTGGCCGTCCACCACGGCGACCCCGGCGCCGTACCGGAGCGGATGACCGTGCGGGCACTGGAGAACTGCCGTACCGGACGCGTGCTCCGGCATCACGACACCGGGGTGCTCGCGGTCGAGCTGCTCTTCGACACCCGGCTGCGGGCCGGTGACACCTTCCTCTTCCGCTACTCCGTCGAGGACGGCACGGCGGGCGTCTCGCGCGAGTACGTGCGCGGGACGGAGTCCCCCGGCGGCCAGTACGCGCTCCAGGTGTGCTTCGGCTCCGGGGCGCTCCCCGTGCGCTGCCACCGGTTCACCCAGCACTCGGCGGCGGCACCGCGCGGCGGCCACCGGGAACTGGTGCTCAGCGGGCTGCACCGCTCGGTGCACCTGGTCGAACCGCGCGTGCGGTCGGGTTACGTGGGGATCGCCTGGGACTGGGAGTGACCCCGGTCAGCTCTGCGGCCTGACGACCAGCGTGCCGTTCTTCACCTCGACGGCCAGCGTCTTCAGGGGGGCCACGGCCGGCTCGCGCAGCACCTTGCCGGTGGTGGCGTCGAACTCGCTGCCGTGGCAGGGGCAGATCAGCTTCGTGCCCTCGAGCTTGTTGACGGGGCACCCCGCGTGGGTGCAGACGGTGTCGTACGCCTTGAGGGTGCCGTCCCCGCTCCGGCTGACCACGACGTTGTGGTCCCGGTACAGCTTCGCGCCGTCCTCGGCGACCTCGCTCTCGGGGCCCAGCTCGACGGGGCCGGTCAGCGGGGCGGCGCCCTCCTCGGTGCTTCCGCACGCGGTGAGGCCCAGTCCGGCCACGGGGGTCAGGGCCGCGCCCCGCAGGACGGTGCGGCGGGTCGCGGCGGGGCGGCGGGCGGGCATGAGGGCTCCACGGGTGGGACGACGGTGCGCGGGTGGACATCGGGGACGATACCGGGAGTGATCGTTCCGGCTGTGGGCGGGGGCTGTCGCGGGGTGGCCGGGCAGGCGTCCACAGGCGTTTACGCACGTCCGGCGGATGGGATACGGTCCCCACCCGAGAGGCGGCGCGCGGTGCACGGATGTGCGGAATCGGCGGGCCGTGAAGCCCGGTCCTTCCGAGACCTTCGGAGAAGGGAACCCCTCGTGATCGTCGTGGCCGGTGAGGCACTGATCGACCTGGTACCGCGCGGCGCGGGCGCGCTCGCGCCGCTGACGCCGGCGCTCGGCGGCGGCCCGTTCAACACGGCGGTGGCGCTGGGCCGACTCGGCTCCCCCACCGCGTTCTGCTCCCGGGTGTCGTACGACGCCTTCGGTACGGCGCTGCTGGACCGGCTGCGGGAGACCGGTGTGGACGTGTCGTCGGTACAGCGCGGCGACGAGCCGACGACGCTGGCCGTCGCCACGGTCGGCACGGACGGCTCGGCGGCGTACTCCTTCTACGTGGAGGGGACCGCGGACCGCCTGTTCACGGCCCCCGGCGCCTTGCCGGCCGGTACCCGCGCGGTGTCCTTCGGGACCTGCTCCCTCGTGCTGGAACCGGGCGCGAGCGCGTACGAGGAGCTGATGCGCACCGCCTGCGCGCAGGGCGTCTTCACGGCGTTGGACCCCAACGTCCGGTCGGGTCTCATCCCCGACGCCGACGCCTACCGGGCCCGGTTCAAGAGCTGGCTGCCGTCGGTGTCGCTGCTGAAGCTGTCCGCGGAGGACGCCGAGTGGCTCGGCGGGTCCCCGAAGGAGTGGCTGGCGGCCGGTCCGGCGGCGGTCGTGGTCACCCGGGGCGGGGACGGGCTGACCGTGTTCACCCGCGACGGCTCCGAGTACTCCGTGCCGGGTCAGCGGGTCGAGGTGGTGGACACGATCGGCGCCGGTGACACGGTGAACGCGGCGCTGCTGCACGGCCTCGCGGTGCGGGACGCGCTCAGTGACGCGGGGGTGGCCGCGCTGGGCGGCGAGGGCTGGGCGGGTCTGCTCGGCTTCGCGGCGCGTGCGGCGGCGGTCACCTGCTCACGCGCGGGCGCGGAACCGCCGTACGCCCATGAACTGGGGCCGGAGGCCGTCTGACGCACGTACGCGCCGTGCCGCACGGGGTTTGCGTGCGGCACGGCGCGTGCGGGTGCGGGCCGGTCAGTCCTTGGTCGCCCGCGTCGTCTTCTTCGCGGCGGCCTTGGTGGCCGTCTTCCTGGCGGGCGTCTTCTCGGCGGCCGTACCGTCGATCGTCCTGGTGGCCGTCCTCCTGGTGCCGGCCTTGGCCGCGACCGTCTTCTTCGCCGCCGTCTTGCGCGGGGCCGGCGCCTGCGCGGCATCGCTGATCCGCTCCGCCCCGAGGATGTCGCGCAGGAACTTGCCGGTGTGGCTGGCCGGGACGCCGGCGACCTGCTCCGGGGTGCCCTCCGCGACGACCAGGCCGCCGCCGGAACCGCCCTCGGGGCCCATGTCGACGACCCAGTCGGCGGTCTTGATCACGTCGAGGTTGTGCTCGATGACGATGACCGTGTTGCCCTTCTCGACCAGTCCGGACAGGACCTTCAGCAGCTTGCTGATGTCCTCGAAGTGCAGACCGGTGGTCGGCTCGTCCAGGACGTAGACCGTGCGGCCGGTGGAGCGCTTCTGCAGCTCGCTGGCGAGCTTCACACGCTGTGCCTCGCCACCGGACAGGGTGGTCGCGGACTGGCCGAGCCGGACGTAGCCGAGACCGACGTCGTTGAGCGTCCGCAGGTGGCGGGCGATGGCCGGGACGGCCTCGAAGAAGTTCATGGCCTCTTCGATCGGCATGTTCAGGACGTCGGCGATGGACTTGCCCTTGTAGTGGACCTCCAGGGTCTCCCGGTTGTAGCGGGCGCCGTGGCAGACCTCGCACGGGACGTACACGTCCGGGAGGAAGTTCATCTCGATCTTGATCGTGCCGTCACCCGCGCAGTTCTCGCAGCGGCCGCCCTTGACGTTGAAGGAGAAGCGGCCCGGCATGTAGCCGCGGACCTTCGCCTCGGTGGTCTCGGCGAACAGCTTGCGGACGTGGTCGAAGACACCCGTGTACGTCGCCGGGTTGGAGCGCGGGGTGCGGCCGATGGGCGACTGGTCGACGTGGACGACCTTGTCGACGAGGTCGTCGCCCTCCACCCGCGTGTGCCGGCCGGGGACGCTGCGCGCGCCGTTCAGCTCGCGGGCGAGGTGGGTGTACAGGATGTCGTTGACCAGTGTGGACTTGCCGGAGCCGGACACACCGGTGACCGCGGTGAAGACGCCCAGCGGGAAGGACACGTCGATGTCCCGCAGGTTGTTCTCGCGGGCACCGTGCACCGTGAGCCGGCGCGACGGGTCGTGCGGGCGGCGGATGTCGGGCAGCGGGATGGCCTTCTTGCCGGACAGGTACTGGCCGGTCTGCGACTCGGCGTTGGCGAGCAGCTCCTTGAGGGAGCCGCTGTGCACGACCTTGCCGCCGTGCTCGCCGGCGCCGGGGCCGATGTCGACGATCCAGTCGGCGACCTTGATGGTGTCCTCGTCGTGCTCCACGACGATGAGCGTGTTGCCCATGTCGCGCAGCCGGACCAGGGTCTCGATCAGCCGGTGGTTGTCCCGCTGGTGCAGGCCGATGGAGGGCTCGTCGAGGACGTAGAGCACACCGACGAGTCCGGAGCCGATCTGGGTGGCCAGGCGGATGCGCTGGGCCTCGCCGCCGGAGAGGGTGCCCGCCGCGCGGTTGAGCGAGAGGTAGTCCAGGCCGACGTCGACCAGGAACCGCAGCCGCTCGTTGACCTCCTTGAGCACGCGCTCGGCGATCTTCTTGTCGCGGGCGGTGAGCTTCAGCTCGCCCAGGAAGTCCGCGCAGTCGCTGATGGACATCCCGGAGACCTCGGCGATGGACTTGCCCATGACCGTGACGGCGAGGACGACCGGCTTGAGCCGGGTGCCCTCGCAGGCCGGGCAGGGCACCTCGCGCATGTAGCCCTCGAAGCGCTCGCGGCTGGCGTCGCTCTCGGCCTCGCTGTGCCGGCGCTTGACGAAGGGGACGGCGCCCTCGAAGGCCGTGGTGTACCGGCGCTCACGGCCGTAGCGGTTGCGGTAGCGGACCTCGACCTGGGTCTTGTGGCCGTGCAGCAGGGCCTTCCTGGCGCGCTGCGGCAGGCCGGCGAAGGGGATGTCGGTGCGGAAGCCCAGCGCGTCCGCGAGGGCCCCGATCAGGCGGCCGAAGTAGTCCTTGGTGTGGCCGTGCGACCACGGGTGGATGGCGCCCTCGTCGAGGCTCTTGTCCGGGTCGGGGACGATCAGCTCGGGGTCGACCTCCATGCGCGTGCCGATGCCGGTGCACTCGGGGCAGGCGCCGAAGGGCGAGTTGAAGGAGAAGGAGCGGGGCTCCAGCTCCTCGAAGGACAGGTCGTCGTACGCGCAGTACAGGTGCTCGGAGTACATGCGCTCGCGCTCGGGGTCGTCCTCGGGGAGGTCGACGAAGTCGAGCACGACCATGCCGCCGGACAGGCCGAGGGCGGTCTCGACGGAGTCGGTGAGGCGGCGCTTGGCGCTGTCCTTGACGGTGAGGCGGTCGACGACCACCTCGATGGTGTGCTTCTCCTGCTTCTTCAGCGTGGGCGGGTTGGAGAGCTGGACGGTCTCGCCGTCCACCCGCGCGCGGGAGTAGCCCTTGGTCTGGAGGTCGGCGAACAGGTCGACGAACTCGCCCTTGCGCTCGCGCACCAGCGGGGAGAGCACCTGGAAGCGGCTGCCCTCGGGCAGTTCCAGGACCTTGTCGACGATGGCCTGCGGCGACTGGCGCGCGATCGGGCGGCCGCACTCGGGGCAGTGCGGCTTGCCGATGCGCGCGAAGAGCAGGCGCAGGTAGTCGTAGACCTCGGTGATGGTGCCGACCGTGGAGCGCGGGTTGCGGGAGGTCGACTTCTGGTCGATGGAGACCGCCGGGGACAGGCCCTCGATGAAGTCGACGTCCGGCTTGTCCATCTGGCCGAGGAACTGCCGGGCGTACGAGGAGAGGGACTCCACGTAGCGCCGCTGTCCCTCGGCGAAGATCGTGTCGAAGGCCAGCGAGGACTTGCCCGACCCCGACAGGCCCGTGAAGACGATGAGCGAGTCGCGCGGGAGATCGAGCGAGACGTTCTTGAGGTTGTGCTCGCGCGCTCCACGGACGATGAGACGGTCGGCCACGCCGGTCCGCACCTTTCTTGAGAGAAGTGACAGGGGCGGGGCCCCCGTCTTTCCCAGACTAGGGGGAGCCACTGACAACGCCGGTTCGGATTCACGGGTTGTCAACAAACCCCGGCTCTCCAGCATGCCCGACGCCGAACACGACCTTATAGCACGTGCATTCGATTTAGGGCGCGGCTTCGCCACCTTCACCCGATGGTGTGACGGGGCTAGGGTCAGCACCATGATTGATCACGCTGATGACCTGGCGTCTGTACAAGCAGCGACCGAGCGGCTGCTCACCGCGGTCGCCGCACTGGACAACGCGGCTGTGACCCAGTCGTCACGGCTGCCCGGCTGGACCCGCGGTCATGTGCTGGCCCACCTGGCCCGCAACGCGGACGCCCTGGTGAACGTTCTCGAGGGCCGCCCCATGTACGTCTCCGGCGAGGCCCGGGACGCCGACATCGAGCGGGACGCCCCGCGCCCCCTCGACGCGCACCTCGCCGACCTGCGGGAGAGCGGGGAGCGCTTCCGCGCGGCGGGCGCGGCCCCGGCGGACCCGTCGCGCACGGTGGAACTCCGCAACGGGGTCACGGACCGGGCGGAACGAGTGCCGTTCCGCCGGTGGATCGAGGTGGAGCTGCACCACGTGGACCTCGGGATCGGCTACGAGCTGGAGAACCTGCCGGCGGACTTCACGGAGCGGGAGATCGACTTCCTCGCGGCACGGTTCGCCGGTCACCGGGACGTGCCGCCGACCACCCTGGCCACCGTGGACGGCGGGACCTGGACGACCGGCGGCGGAGCGGACGGCGGCCCGGTCGCGGTCGAGGGGACGGCCGCCGACCTGCTGGGCTGGCTGGCCGGCCGCCGGGACGGCGCCGCCCTGACGGTCAAGGGCGGCGACCTCCCGGCGCTTCCCCCGCTGTAGCACCTGTCCCGCGCGGGTTCCCGCTATAGGCTGGCGGTCATGACGTACAGCGGTCGGGTGACGGTCGGCGGCCCAGCCGACGTGCACGAACTCAAGGACCTGATGATCACCAAGATCGCGGTCGGCCCCATGGAGAACAACGCCTATCTGCTGCGTTGCCGGGCCACCGACGAGCAGTTGCTGATCGACGCGGCCAACGACGCGGGGGCCCTGCTGGGGACGATCGGTGACGACGGCATCGCGTCCGTCGTCACCACCCACCGGCACGGCGACCACTGGCAGGCGCTCGCCGAGGTCGTCGCCGCCACCGGCGCCCGCACCCACGCGGGCCGGGAGGACGCCGAGGGCATCCCCGTGCCGACCGACGTGCCGGTCGACGACGGCGACACCATCCGCGTGGGCCGGGTGGAACTCACCGCCCGCCATCTGGTCGGTCACACGCCCGGCTCGATCGCCCTGGTCTACGACGATCCCCACGGGCATCCGCATGTGTTCACCGGGGACTGCCTGTTCCCGGGCGGTGTGGGCAACACCCACAAGGACCCGAAGGCGTTCGCCAGTCTGATCCATGACGTCGAGACCAAGATCTTCGAGGTTCTGCCGGACGAGACCTGGGTCTATCCCGGACACGGCGACGACACCACCCTGGGCGCGGAACGCCCGCACCTGCCGGAGTGGCGCGCGCGAGGCTGGTGAGACGAGGCTCACGCCTCGGCCGCTCCGGGACCGGCCAGCGCGGCGATCCGCTCCACCGCGAACACGTATCCCTGCACCCCGCATCCCGCGATGACCCCGTCGGCGCGCAGGGAGACGTAGGAGTGGTGCCGGAAGGACTCGCGCCGGTGGATGTTGGAGATGTGGACCTCCATCACGGGCAGGCCGTCACAGGCGTTGAGGGCGTCCAGGATGGCGACGGAGGTGTGGGAGTAGGCACCGGGGTTGATGACGATCCCGCAGTGGTTCGACCGTGCCTCGTGGATCCAGTCCACCAACTGGCCCTCGTGGTTGGACTGGCGCAGATCCACCGTGCCGCCCCGCGCCGCCGCCGCCTTGGCGCACATCGTCTCCACGTCGGCCAGCGTGTCCGAGCCGTAGATCTCCGGCTGGCGCTGTCCCAGCAGGTTCAGGTTGGGGCCGTTGAGGATCATGATGGGGGCGTTGGCCAGATTGCGGGGCACGGTTCCTCCGGTCCGTCGGGGTGGGGCGGTCCTCGCCGGAACCGCTGCTCGGACCGGTCTATCACGCTGCGCCGCACGGCCGTTGAGCCCTGCCCCGGCCCGCACCGGGCGACCGCGTGGCCGTGCTCCGGGCGCTCCCCGGCACTGCTCGTGGGCCGCCCGGAGAACCGGGTCTCCGGGCGGCCCACGGGCCCCGGGGAGCACGGCCACGGCCCACGCCGCCGGGCGACGTGCTCCCCGTCAGGGGTTGAGCGCCAGTTCCAGATAGGCCGCGAGCAGCACCAGGTGCACGCCGCCCTGGAGCGGTGTGGCCCGCCCGGGGACCACGGTCAGCGCGCCCACCACCATGGTCAGGGCGAGCAGCACCATATGGGTGTTGCCGAGGCCGAGGACGAGCGGGCCGGGGAGCCAGAGGGAGGCCAGCGCGACGGCGGGGATGGTCAGGCCGATGCTGGCCATCGCCGAGCCGAGCGCGAGGTTCATGCTGGTCTGCACCTGGTTGCGGCGTGAGGCGCGCACCGCGGCGATGGTCTCCGGGAGGAGGACCAGCAGGGCGATGATCACACCGACGACGGAGTGGGGCAGCCCGGCGGCCTCCACTCCGGACTCGATCGTGGGCGAGACGCCTTTGGCCAGCCCGACCACTCCGACCAGGGCCAGGCCGAGCAGCCCGAGACTGATCAGGGCGGTGCGCGTGGAGGGCGCCTCGGCGTGCTCCTGCTCGGAGGAGACCGCCTCGCTCTGCTTGACGATCGGCAGGAAGTAGTCGCGGTGTCTGACGGTCTGGGTCGCCACGAACAGGGCGTAGAGGATCAGTGAGGAGACCGCCGCGAACGTGAGCTGCACGGTGGAGAACTCCGGGCCCGGCTTGCTCGTGGTGAACGTCGGCAGCACGAGGCTGAGGGTCGCCAGCGTCGCGACCGTGGCGAGGGCCGCGCCGGTGCCTTCCGAATTGAACACCGCCGTGCCGTGGCGCAGTGAGCCCACCAGGAGACTCAGTCCGAGAATGCCGTTGACGGTGATCATCACGGCCGCGAACACGGTGTCCCTGGCGAGCGTCGCGCTCTTGTCCCCGCCGTCGAGCATCAGTGTGACGATCAGCGCCACCTCGATGACGGTGACGGCGACCGCGAGGACCAGGGAGCCGAAGGGCTCACCGACCCGGTGTGCGACCACCTCGGCGTGGTGCACGGCCGCCAGCACGGATCCCGCGAGAACCGCGGTCACCAGGACGACGATCCAGCCGGGCAGTTCGCGTCCCCAGGTCAGGACCAGCAGAACTACGGCGAGCACCGGCACCAGGGTCGTCCACTGTGCCGCGAGTGACCTGAACCGAGCGGTCATGGGGCGATCGTCGCAGACGTGAACGGGCGGCGCACCTCACCGCAGCCCTCCGACCACCGGCCGACCGTGGGGGGCGCGGGGGGTGTCACCGCCGCGCAGCGCACCCCTCCGCTCCGTGTTCCTGATCGCCTCGGGGTCATCATGGTCACGCATGGCCTCCTCGTACGAGTCGTGTTCGGTCGGCGCCGGCGGGCGGCGCGGGGTGGGAGCAGACAGGACCGGGAGCGGTGGTCGGCGATGTGCCGGCCTCCGCTCCCGGTACCGGCGTTCCGGTGTCCGACAGGGTCAGACGTCGATGTCGTTCTTCACGGGGTCCTCGCCCCGGCCTGCCGCCGCCTCGGCCTCCGCCTGCTTGCGGGAGGCCCGCAGGCTGGTGATCGTGGTGACGACCAGGACCGCGCAGATGACGCCGAGTGAGACCGGGATGCTGATCTCGGGGACGTGTACCCCGGACTCGTGCAGTGCGTGCAGCACCAGCTTCACGCCGATGAAGCCGAGGATGATCGACAGGCCGTAGGAGAGGTGGACCAGCTTCTTCAGCAGGCCGCCGATGAGGAAGTACAGCTGCCTCAGGCCCATCAGCGCGAACGCGTTCGCCGTGAACACGATGTACGGGTCCTGGGTCAGGCCGAAGATCGCGGGGATGGAGTCGAGCGCGAACAGGATGTCCGTGGTGCCGATGGCGAGCATGACGACGAGCATCGGGGTCATGACCCGCTTGCCGTTCTGCTCGATCCACAGCTTGGTGCCGTGGTACCGGTCGGCCACGCCGAAGCGGCGCTCGGCGGCCTTGAGGAGCTTGTTCTCCTCGTACTCCTCGTCCTCCTCGTCGGCCCGGGCCTCCTGGATGAGCTTCCAGGCGGTCCAGATCAGGAAGGCGCCGAAGATGTAGAACACCCACGAGAAGCTGGCGAGGATCGCGGCGCCGGCGGCGATGAAGATCGCACGCAGCACCAGGGCTATGAGGACGCCGACGAGGAGCACCCGCTGCTGGTACTGCGTCGGGACCGCGAACTTCGCCATGATCAGGACGAAGACGAAGAGGTTGTCGACGCTCAGCGACTTCTCGGTGATGTAGCCGGCGAAGAACTCGCCTCCGGCCTGGCCTCCGCCCCAGATCAGCAGGCCGAGTCCGAAGAGCGCGGCCAGGATGATCCAGACGACGGTCCAGATTCCGGCTTCCTTGATGGATACGTCATGCGGTTTGCGGCCGATGAAGAAGTCGACCGCGATGAGGGCACACAGGCCCACGATCGTCAGGACCCACAGGGTCAGGGAAACATCCACTGCGCCTCCGGCAGATACGTCACACGGCAAATGTCAGCGTCGTCGCTGCCGGAGGTCTCTTCCACCCGGGCCTCCGGCGCTTGGCTGCGTCCGGACGGTCCTTCGGGCCGACGCCCCGGGATCTGGCCTGATCCGTATTGACGGGGTCGCCGCACAGACAGGGAGTACTCCCCTCCGTGCGGTCAAGAGTACCCAACCACCAAGGATTGGTAAAGGGATAGGTAAAGAAAGAGGCAAAGTCCCAGGTGGCGGGGCTTTACGCGAGCTTGGTCAAAGGTGTGGGGACTCACCTGTCCCATGAGCGGCGGGCCGCCGCGACCTGGGTGAGCACCTGCTGGAGGACCTGGCTGCCCGGCGGCACGAGCGGCGGCTCGTACGTCCAGGCGTGTCCGACCCACGGGTCGGCCAGATGGTCATCGGGCACGGGGGTCAGTCGCAACAGCGAACGCCACAGCGGGTCGAGGAGCGGGCCGTAGCCCGCGGACTCCTCACGGTCGGCGACCATCATCAGATGGACCCCGACGGCCGGGCCCTCGTCGGCGAGGTAGCGCAACTGGTTCACGGCCCGGTCGTCGAAACCGTGCGGGAAGTCGTTGACGATCAGTAGCTGCTGGGAGGTGTCGAAGCCGGGCGGCAGCGCGTCCGGGGCACCCCCGCGCAGCGCCATCTGCACCAGGTCGACCCGCTGCGTGAGCCGGCCCAGCACGTCCGTCACGCCCGCGGCGCCCTGGGCGGGCGGGGCCGCCAGCACACCGGTCTGCGTCAGCGGTGCCAGCGGCTGCGCCCCGGATCCGGCCGGGTCGATGACGTGCACGGTGAACTCGCCCGCCGGGTAGACGGCGAGCAGCCGGGCCGCGTGCGCCACCGCCGTCTCCATGGCGAGGCGCCGCATGTCGTGGGAGTCGGTGAACGACCCGTCGACCGAGTCGGCCCGTCCGCTGTCGATCCACAGACCGCGCTCCAGCGGCAGCCGGAGCAGCATCGGGATGCGGATCCGGTCGGCCTCGGGCAGCCGCAGGTCGCCCAGGCGCAGTGCCATGGGTATCTCCATCGGCACCCGGTAGGCGTGCCAGGCGGGGTTGTCCCAGCGGGCGAAGGCGGGGGGCAGCGCGGGTTCGACGACGTCGGCCTCGGCGACGAGCTGGACGAGGTCCCGGTCGAGGACCTCTCGCGCCTGGTCGACGAGGTGGGTGTACCGGGCCCGGGCGGCCTCGCGCGCGGCGTCGCCCTGACCGCCGATCCGGCTGCGCGGGTCGGACAGGGTCTGCTCCAGCTCCTTGTCCATGCGGGACTCGGCGAAGTCGACGGCGCTGCGGTAGGCGGCGGTGGTGCGGGCCAGGTCCTCGAACATGCCCCAGACCTGGTTGTAGAGCCGCTCCTCCATGGACCAGCCGGTCGCGTCCCCCGCGACGGGCTGCGCGGGCTGTCCGGGCTGTGCCGGCGGCGCGGTGGGCGGGGGCGGCGGCGGGGCGGAGTTCCGCCGGCCGGGGTGGCTGTAGTCGATCGGGCCGCCGGTGGTGGCGGACGGGTCCGTGGCACCGGCTCCGCCGTACGCCGG